>DATEMP010000339.1:0-12789 GCA_035275545.1 Candidatus Eiseniibacteriota bacterium
CGCGGCGCTCTCCGTCTCGCGCTCGTCGCAGGGCACGCCGCGCTCGAGCGCCCGCGCCCAGCGGTCCGGCGCATAGTGGTTGCCGTAGCGGACCCCGCGCCACAGGCCGTGCGCAGAGGGCCCGAGCGCCAGGTAGTCGCGGCGCAGCCAGTAGACCAGGTTGTGGCGCGCCTCGGCCCCGGGCCGGCAGAAGTTCGAGGTCTCGTAGCAGCCGTAGCCCGCCGCGGCGAGCCGCGCGGTGAGCGCCTCGTAGAGCCCGGCCTGGGCCGCATCGTCGGGCAGCGCGACCCGCCCGTGCAGCACGTCGTCGCCCATCGGCGTGCCCGCTTCGGGAATGAAGCAGTAGACCGAGAGGTGTTCGGGGTCGAGCGCGAGTGCCTTCTCGAGGGTTTCGGCGAAGCGCGCCGCGGTGTGGCCCGGGAATCCGAACATGAGATCCAGCGAGAGCCGGCGGAATCCGTGCGCGCGCGCGAGCGCGAACGCCTCGCCGGGACGCGCCGCGTCGTGGATGCGGCCCAGCAGGGAGAGCTCGTCCGGGTGGAAGCTCTGCGCCCCCATCGAGAGCCGGTTGACCCCCGCCGCGCGCCACGCCTCGAGCAGCGCCGGCCGCACCGACTCGGGGTTGGCTTCGAGCGTGATCTCGGCATCGGACGCGATGTCGAACGCGCCGCGGAGCGCGCCGGCCAGCCGGCCGAAGTGGCGCGCCGAGAGCGCCGACGGCGTGCCGCCGCCGAAGAACACCGAGGTGAAGGTGGTGCCCGCCGCCTCGGGGGCGCGACGCGCGATCTCGCGCTCCATGCCGTCCAGGTAGCGCTCGAGCGACGCAGCCGACTGCGTGCCGCTCGAGAAGTCGCAGTAGCGGCAGCGCGTGGCGCAGAACGGGACGTGCACGTAGAGCCCCACCCGCGCCGCGTCGCGCGATGCGGACGACGGACCCGTCACTTGATCGGGCGTAGGATGCGATTCCACCGGGGCCAGTTCTTTTCGCCGTCCCACGACCAGTAGAGGAACATCGCCCGGCCCTTGACCAGGTCCATGTCGAGCGATCCCCAGTAGCGGCTGTCGTTCGAGTTGTCCCGGTTGTCCCCCATCATGAACAGCTCGCTCGGGGGCACGGTGTAGGGCCCGTAGTTGTCGCGATACTCGTAGCCCGCCGGCTTCACCGTCGGGTCCGAGTGGATCGCGTAGGGCTCGGTGAGCGCCCTGCCGTTCACCGACACCGCCTTGTTCTTGATCTCCAGCGTCTCTCCGCCGGTCGCGACGCAGCGCTTGATGAAGTCCTTGCTCGGGTCCTGCGGGAACTGGAACACGATCACGTCGCCGCGCTTGGGCTGCCGGATCCCGGGCAGACGGATGTGGGTGAACGGGATCTTGGGCCCGTACTCGAACTTGTTCACGAACAGAAAGTCCCCCACCAGCAGCGTGTCCTTCATGGACTCGGAGGGGATGCGGAACGCCTGGATCACGAACGCGCGCAGGAACAGCGTGATGACCAGCGCCCACAGCGCCGCCTCGACGTACTCGCGCAGGATGGAACGGGATTTGGTCGCCATGGTTCTCCTCGGTCAGCGCTCGACCCTGAGCACGGCCAGGAACGCCTCCTGGGGTATCTCGACGGTGCCGATCTGTTTCATACGGCGCTTGCCCTCTTTCTGTTTCTCCAGGAGCTTGCGCTTGCGAGTTATGTCACCACCATAACATTTGGCTGTCACGTTCTTGCGGATCGCACCCAGCGTTTCCCGCGCGATCACCTTGTTGCCGATCGCCGCCTGGATCGCGACCTGGAACATCTGCTTGTGGATCAGCTCCTTGAGCTTGGCGCACAGGTTGCGACCCCACTCGTAGGCCTTGTCCTTGTGCACGATCGCCGAGAGCGCATCCACCGCCTCGTCGTTCAGGAGAATGTCCAGCTTCACCATGTCGCCTTCGCGATACCCATCGTACTCGTAGTCCAGCGACGCGTAGCCGCGCGAGACCGACTTCAGCCGGTCGTAGAAGTCCAGCACGATCTCGGAGAGCGGCAGGCGATAGGCGATCCGCACCCGCTTCTCCTCCAGGTAGTCCATGCTCACGTAGATGCCGCGCCGGTCCTGGCACAGCTTCATGATGTTGCCCATGTACTCGCTGGGCGTGAGGACGTGCGCCAGCACGTAGGGCTCCTCGATCACCGCGATCGTCTGGGCGGGAGGCATCTGGCTCGGGTTGTCCACGACCAGCTCCTCCCCGTTCTCGAGCAGCACCCGGAACTCCACGCTGGGCGTGGTCGCGATCAGCTCGATCTGGTACTCGCGCCGCAGCCGCTCCTGGACGATCTCCATGTGGAGCAGCCCCAGGAAGCCGCAGCGGAACCCGAACCCGAGCGCCACCGAGGTCTCGGGCTCGTAGATGAGGGAGGCGTCGTTGAGCTGCAGCTTGGCGAGCGCCTCCTTGAGCTCGTCGTACTGCTCCGACTCGATCGGGTAGAGCCCCGAGAACACCATGGGCTTCACGTCGCGGAACCCCGGCAGCGGCTCGAGATTCTCGACGTCCGCGGCTCCGAGCGTGTCGCCCACGCGTGCCTCCGCCACCGTCTTCACTCCCGCCACGACGTAGCCCACCTGTCCGGCGTGCAGGTCCTCGAGCGGCTCGAGCCGCAGCCGCAGGTGGCCGACCTCGGTCACCTCGTAGCGCTTCCCGGTGGCGTGGAATCGGATCGCGTCGCCCGCCTTGACCGAGCCGTCGACCACGCGCACCAGCGCGACCACCCCGCGGTACTGGTCGAACTTCGAATCGAAGATGAGCGCGCGGAGCGGCGCGTCCGGATTCCCGCTCGGCGGTGGGATGTCGGCGATCACCTGCTCGAGCAGGTCGGCGACCCCCATGCCGGTCTTGGCGCTGATCCTCAGCACCTTCTCGGCCGGGATGCCGGTGACGTGCTCCATCTCGAGCGCGGTGTCGTCCGGGCGCGCCACCGGGAGATCCACCTTGTTGATCGCGCCCACCACCTTGAGCCCCTGCTCGCGCGCCAGCAGAAAGTTCGAGAGCGTCTGCGCCTCGATCCCCTGCGAGGCGTCGACGACCAGCACCGCGCCCTCGCAGGCCGCGAGACTCCGCGACACCTCGTAGGTGAAGTCCACGTGGCCCGGGGTGTCGATCAGGTTGAGCTGGTAGGTGCGCCCGTTCTTCGCCTGGTATTCCATGGCGATCGCGTGGGACTTGATCGTGATCCCCCTCTCGCGCTCGAGGTCCATGTCATCGAGCACCTGCGCCTTCATCTGCTGGGGCGTCAGGGTGCGGGTGATCTCGAGCAGGCGGTCCGCGAGCGTGCTCTTGCCGTGGTCGATGTGGGCGACGATGCAGAAGTTGCGGATGGGCTCGAGGCGCGGATCGGTCAAAAGGACCACCGGAGCTGGAGGCGCATGCCCGGCTTCGGGGTCGACCCGGGGGTGGGCGTGCCGCCGGGCAGGGCTGGGTCGATCTGGAAGTCCACGTCGAAGTTCCTGAAGTGCGCATCCACGTAGGCGTCGACGAGCGCGTAGAGCACCACGCCCCCGAGCAGCCAGCGACGGTTGAGGGATGAGCCGAGCAGCGCATTATAGGCATTCACGACGTTGTTGTAGGACCCGGCCACCGAATTCAGCCGCACGTTGGCCGCGGCATAGGCCGCCTGCGCCGCCGCCAGCGCGTCCGGGTCGGCCATGGGATCGTTGAGGAGCGTGCGATATGCAATGCCGGCGGCGGTCGTGTCCCCGGCGGCCGCGGTGAGATCGCCGAGCCGCGCGTTCGCGTCGCCATTGAGGCGCCGGAGCCGACGCTCGTCCTGAATCACCTTCACCCGCATCGCCCCGTCTCCCGCCGCCACCAGGATGGCTTTGAGCCAGGCCCGGTTGTGGACCTGGCCCCAGCCCGGGACCACGAGCGAGCGCAGCATGACCCAGCGCGGCTGATCGTAGCGCCCCTGCCGGGGCAGGGTGCGCGGCGTGCGCGCGCTTCGGGGCACGGTCACCACGCCCGCGCTCTCGACCGGCGCTGAGGCCGCGATCGAGTCGAGGGACGCGGGGCCGGTCAGGGCGAGCGTGTCGGCCGCGGCGAGCTCCGGGCCCGGAGGCATTCCAGGGTCCGCCCAGGCCACGTGCGCGCAAGCCAGCGACAGGGTCAGCGCGCAGGCGAGCAGGACTGGCGGGAACGCGTGGGAATCGAACCCACCTCGGACGCTAACGCCCGACCGCAGGATTTGAAGTCCCCGGAGGCCACCAGACCTCATTCGTTCCCTTGGACGCACCGCCACCATTAGTACCACGAAGGGGGCCGCGATCGCGCCGCAAAGGCCAGCAGCGCTACGCCAGCTCGATCGCCCGCGCACCTCGCGCGGTCACCTCACCCAGCTCCGCCACCCACAGGCGCGCGCGCTTGAGCGCCGCGATCAGCCCGGCCGCCTTGCGAGCGGGGACCGCGATGAGCAGCCCGCCCGAGGTCTGCGGATCGTAGAGCGCCATCTCCATCGGCTCGGCGAGCGTCCGCCCGCCCACGCGGCTCCGGAAGAACTCCCGGTTCTTGTGGAGCCCACCCGGGGCGACTCCAGCCGCCGCCAGCTCCAGCACGCGCGGCAGGAACCAGCCGGCCTTTGGCGCGAGCCGCAGCGACACCTTGCCGGCGTCCGCCATCTGCGAGCCGTGCCCCAGCAGGCTGAAGCCCGTCACATCCGTGGCGGCGCGGGCGCCGAAGGCGACCGCCGCCTCCGAGGCGCGGCGGTTGAGCGTCGCCATCTGCCGGGTGAGCCTGCGCGTCAGCGCGCGATCGAGCTGCCCCTGCTTGAGCGCGGTGGCCAGGATCCCGGTGCCGAGCGGCTTGGTGAGCACCAGCCGGTCACCCGGCCGCGCTCCAGCGTTGGTGAGCAGGTGGCGCCGCTGCACCACGCCCGTGACGCTGTAGCCGAACTTGAGCTCCGGGTCGCGCACCGTGTGCCCGCCCAGGATGCTCACGCCCGCCTCGGTCATCTTTTCCTGTCCCCCCGCGAGGATCTCCCGCAGCACCTCCGGGGGCAGCGTGGCATCCGGGTAGCAGAGGAGCGCGAGTGCCGTGAGCGGCTTCCCTCCCATCGCGTAGACATCGGAGAGGGCATTGGCCGCCGCGATCTGGCCGTAGTCGTAGGGATCGTCGACCACCGGCGTGAAGAAGTCCGCCGTCTGGACGAGAGCCTCCCCGCGCCCCCAGGCGAACACACCGGCATCGTCGAGCGTGGAGTGATCCACGAGCACGCGCCGGTCCCGCCGCGGCGTGGGGAGTCCCTGCAACGCCGCGCGCAGGTCTCCCGGACCCAGCTTTGACGCTCAACCGGCGCAGGCGACCTGCGCGGTGAGCCGCACTTCGATGCGGCGCCGCTCGGTCATGGCTTCATCCTCGTGGGGGTTGGGAGCGCTTGCGCTCCGCGGTCGCAGTCGGCGTTCAGACGTCCCGGCCGATCGCGACCGCCTCGATCTCGACGCGTGCGCCCTTCGGGAGACCGGTCACGGCGATCGTCGTCCGGGCGGGTGGTGCGTCGGTGAAGTGCTTCCCGTACACCTCGTTCATCGCCTGGAAGTCCTGCATGTCGATCAGGTAGACGGTGGTCTTCACCACGTTGCCGAGCGTGAGTCCGGCGCCGGCGAGCACCGCGGTGAGGTTCTTCATCACCTGCGCGGTCTGCTCCTGGATGCCGCCCGTGACCAACTCCCCCGACTTGGGGTCGATCGCCACCTGTCCGGCGGTGAACACCATCCGGTTGCCGCCGTGGAGGCGGACCACCTGCGCCTGGCTGTAGGGACCGATCGCCTTGGGGGCGTCGCTGACCGATAGAGGCGTTTTCACGCCCCTATTCTTACTCCACCGTGACGCTCTTGGCCAGGTTGCGCGGCTGGTCCACGTCGCAGCCCCTCAGGACCGCCACGTGATAGGCCAGGAGCTGGAGCGGGATCACGGAGAGCATCGGCTGCAGCATCGGCAGCGTGTGGGGCACGTAGAGCACGTGGTCGGCATGCTTGCAGACCTGGTCGTCGCCCTCGGTCGCGATCGCGATGATGCGGCCGCGGCGCGCACGCACCTCCATCATGTTGCTCATGACCTTGTCGTACGCGGCGTCACGGGTGCAGATGAACACCACTGGCATATTGTCGTCGATCAGCGCGATCGGCCCGTGCTTCATCTCCGCCGCGGGATAGCCCTCGGCGTGGATGTAGGAGATCTCCTTGAGCTTGAGCGCGCCCTCGAGCGCCACCGGGAAGTTGTAGCCGCGTCCCAGGTAGATGAAGTTGTTGTGCTGGGCGAGCTGCTCGGCAATCTTCTTCACCGCGTCGCCCTTGCCGATGATCTCCTCCATCTTGCCGGGGATCTCCTCGAGCGCGTGCGCGAGCAGCGAGCCCTGCTCGAGCGACAGCTCGCGCTGGCGGCCCAGCGCCAGCGTCAGCAGCGAGAGCACCGTGACCTGGCAGGTGATCGCCTTGGTCGACGCGACGCCGATCTCGGGTCCGGCGTGGATGTAGACGCCGCCGTCGGATTCGCGCGCGATCGTCGAGCCCACCACGTTGACGATCCCCAGCGCCCGCGCGCCCTTGCGTTGCGCCTCGCGCATCGCCGCGAGCGTGTCGGCGGTCTCGCCCGACTGCGAGATCACGATCACCGCCGTGCCCTCGTCCACGATCGGGTTGCGGTACCGGAACTCCGAGGCGTACTCGACCTCGACCGGGATGCGCGCGCGCTCCTCGAGCATGTACTCGCCGATCAGGCCCGCGTGCCACGAGGTGCCGCACCCGATCACGATGATGCGCCGGATGTCGAGCAGCTCCTCGGGCGTCATGTTGAGGCCGCCCAGGCGCGCCAGGCCCTCCTCGGCGATGACGCGGCCGCGCATCGAGTTGCGGACTGCCTCGGGCTGCTCGTGGATCTCCTTGAGCATGAAGTGGTTGAAGCCGCCCTTTTCGATCTGCCCCAGGTCCCACTCGACCTCGTGGACCTCCTTGTCGACGCGCTCGTGCTCGATGGTCGCGGTGTGGAAGCCGTCCGTGGTGAGCACCACCATCTCGCCGTCGTCGAGGTAGACGACCTGGCGGGTGTGCTCGACGATCGGCGCCACGTCCGAGGCCAGGAAGTACTCGCCGTCCGCGACGCCCACCACCAGCGGGCTGCCGTTGCGCGCGCCGACGACCACGCCCGGCTCGTCCGCGCACACCACCGCGATCCCGTAGGTGCCCTCGACCGCTCGCAGCGCCGCGCCCACCGCCTCTTCGAGCTTGAGCCCGCGCTGCATGTGCTTCTCGACCAGGTGCACGAGCACCTCGGTGTCGGTCTCGGTGTGGAAGGTGTGCCCCTCCGCCTGGAGGGCGCTCTTCAGCGTGGCGTAGTTCTCGATGATGCCGTTGTGCACCAGCGCGACCCGCCCGGCGCAGTCCGCGTGCGGATGGGCGTTGACGTCGTTGGGCTCGCCATGCGTCGCCCAGCGCGTGTGCGCGATTCCGGTCGTCCCCGACGGGGCGCTCCCGTTCGAGAGCCGTTCCTCCAGCACCCGGATCTTTCCGGCGGCCTTTCGCACGCCGATCTCACCGTCTTTCTGGATCGCCACCCCGGCCGAGTCGTAGCCGCGATACTCGAGGCGCTTGAGGCCCTCGAGCAGGATGGGCAAGCACTCGCGGTGACCGACGTAGCCGACGATGCCGCACATGGGACCGAACCCTCCTAGGACGCCAACTGCAACGCGCGACGGGCCCGCTCGACCAGCTCGCGGGTGCGCGGCTCGCTCGGCGACTCCGCGATCACGCGGACCACCGGCTCGGTGCCCGAGGGGCGGATGTGGACCCACTCCTCGTCCCGGGAGAGCCGTAGGCCGTCGGCCCCGTCGACCGCGTGCTCCGGAAAGGCCGCCCGCAGCCTGGGAACCGAAACCTCCCATGGTTCATCGGCCCGCGCGAGCTTTCCCTTGACCATGCAAAGCCGCGGCAGCGCATCCGCCAACTTCCGCAGCGACAAGTCTTTGGACGCCAGAGCCTGGCAGACCAGGGCGGCCGCCACCAGCCCGTCACGTCCGTAATGGGCGGCTGGCACGATCACACCGCCGTTGCCTTCGCCTCCCACCACCGCCCCGTGGGCTCGCATCCCGGCCACCACATGAGCCTCCCCCACCGGAGTCCGGTGGAGCGCGACACCCGCCTGGGCACAGACGGCATCGATGATACGGCTGGTGGAAAGGTTTGTCACCACCGGGCCCTTCCGCACGTCGAGCACCACCTGCGCACCCAACGCGAGGCTGTACTCCTCGCCGAGCGGGACGCCTTTGGCGTCGACGAACGCGGCGCGGTCGGAATCCGGGTCGACCGCGATCCCGAAGTCGGCTCCGGACTCCTGCACGCACGCGCCCAACGCCCCCAGGTGCTCCGGCAGCGGCTCGAGCACGCGCGTGAAGTTGCCGTTGGGCTCGCAGTCGAGCTCGGTGACCTGGCAGCCCAGGTCGCGGAGCAGGCGCGGCACCGCGACGCCTCCGACGCTCGCGCACCCGTCGACCGCGACGTGGAGGCGGCGCTTGCGGATGAGTGCCACGTCGATGAACGGCAGGGCGAGCACCCGCTCGATGTGCCATTCGAGCGCGCGCGGCTCGGTGCTCTCCCGGCCGAGGCGGTCGAATGTGACCCAGAGCGCGTCCTCGGACTCGTAGCGGCGCTTGACCTCGGCACCCGTCGCCGCGTCGAGGAACTCGCCACGGTCCGAGAGGAACTTGAGCGCGTTCCACTCCGCCGGGTTGTGGCTGGCGGTGAGAATCACGCCGCCCGCTGCGTGCACGTTCTCCACCGCCACCTGCGTAGCGGGCGTGGTGGCGAGCCCGATGTCCACCACGTCACGGCCCGCCGCGGTGAGGCCGGCGGAGACGGCGCGGTACACCATGGGACCCGACTTGCGTGCGTCGCGCCCGACCACGATCGGGCCGGGACCGAGCACCTGCGCGAACGCCGCGGCAAAGCGCGCGACCACCGGCGGCGTGAGCGACTCACCGACAATGCCGCGAATACCGGCGACCGAGATCATCAGGGGCATGTGCATGGGCGCGGACGATATGCGACTTGCTGGGCTCGTACAATGACGAGACACATGCCGGGCGTCAGCGGATGGTCAACTCGGAGGACGCTCCTCGGCGCGGCGGGCCTCTTCGAGATAGTCCGCCACTGCCCCGGTCGCCTCGGCGAGCAGCTCCTCGTCGACGATGAGATAGCGCCGGAAGATCGAGCTGGTCTTGTGCCCGGTGATCTTCATCGCGATCGCCTGCTGGACGCCAGCGCGGATGAGATTGCGCACCGCCGTGCGCCTGAAGTCGTGCACCAGTCGGTCGGGAAGTCCCGCCGCCCGGCAGGCGTTCTTCCACGATCGCCGCAGCTTCTGCATCGCCCGCCCACGCCACGGGAACACCGCGGTGCAGAGTCTTGCTTCCCTCCGCTCCCACTCGGTGACGATGCGACGCTGACGCAGCAGCACGGACTCGAGGCGCGCGTGGTACTTGAATGGGAACACCCGGGGTTCACGGTTCTTCGAGTCGCGCAGCCAGACGCTGCGGCGCTGCCAGTCGATGTCGCTCCACTGGAGGCGCAACGCCTCGCCGACCCGCCAACCGGTCAGATAGAGGAACTCGACGAGGCATTTCGCGTGCGCAGGCAAATAGGGCAGCACCGCCTGCAGCTCTTCCTCTTCGAAGAATCCCTGGCGTGCGTTGTGGACGCGCGGCATTTCGATGAGCGGCACGCGGGACAGCCTCGGCGACGCCAGGCGCAGCATGCGGCGAAGAATCGAGAGCTCACGATGGAGCGTGGCGGGCGCCACCCCGTCGATCTCGAGCCGGCGACGGGAGTACTCGGCGATCCGCTCCTCGGTGATCTCGTCGCCGCACAGGCCTCCGAACGACTTCGCGAGCTGGCGAACGAAGCGTGCCGGGTCGGTCCGATTCTGCCTGAAGGCGTAGCTGCGGATCAGCAGCTCGTTCATCTCGCCGAAGGTGATGCGGTCCGAGACGGGCTGGAACACCCCGCGCTGAGCCTCGTCGATCCGGTGCGCGAGGAAGGCTTGAGCCAGTTGAAGATCCGGCGACCCAGTCGTCTCGCGGTGAGGCTTGCCGTCGACGTAGAACTTGATGAACCAGTTGCGCGTGCCGGCCCGGCGATACAGAGCACCACGGGACACAGTGGGCATGGCCACTCCGCCGGGGGCGTGACAACAGAGGCGTGCGGCCCAAATCGGCATCATGCCGACTCGCTGATTCTAACGGGCCACATCGTGAAGTGCCCAGGGCCAATCCCGCGGGCACAACCGCGGGCACGGGCGTGGATGCTTGATGCCGAAATGGCGGAAAAGGACATCCACTTCTTTTCGACTGTGCCCGCACTTCACTCCGGGCGCTCCACGCCCATGCAGAACTCGGGCACAGGTCCAACATGACCCGGTCATTTTCCAAAAGGGCGCTCATGGGCACAGTTCGGGCACAGTTTCGGGCACAGTCGCGGGGATTTGGCGCGTCACTTCTTGGGCACAGTCCGCCAACCCGTTGCAATCACGAGTTGAAAATGGAGCTGGTGACCGGAATCGAACCGGTGACCCCGTCATTACGAGTGACGTGCTCTACCAGCTGAGCTACACCAGCTCCGTGCGGTGTCGGCGATCCGAAGCGCTGGCGCGTCGGCGCGACGAAAGAAGTGGTGCGACCCCCCAGAATCGAACTGGGGACACCCGCATTTTCAGTGCGGTGCTCTACCAACTGAGCTAGGGTCGCACGGTGCCTGGATGGACGTGGAGAACGGTTCTCCCCGCGTCCAGGGCGGCGGGAACCTCTATCACGCCAACTCTCGCAACGTCAACCGGATGGTCGCGTCGGAGACCGGACGGCGCCGCGCCGGGCGCGGCGCCCGGAGGTTAGCCGGCCGGGTATCGCTCGCGGCGGTCGGCGCGCGAGTGGCGGCGGTCGGCACCGTGGTGCCGGCGGTCCTGGTTGTCGGGGATCGGGAGCGTGAACGAGAAGATCGTGCTCCACTCGCCCTCGCTGCGCACCCGCAGCTCGCCGCCGTGCTGCTTCAGGATCTGCTGGGCCACCGCCAGGCCGACGCCGGGTCCGCCCTGGCGGCTGAGCGCGAACGGCACGAACAGCTGCTCCATCAAGTCGCCGGGACGCCGCAGGCCGTCGTTGGCGATGTCCACCACCACGTAGGCGCCGCTGCGCCGCGACTCGACGCGCACCCGGCCGCCGGGGGCGACCGATTCGAGCGCGTTGTCGAGGATGTTGCCCACCACCCGGCGGATGCGCTCGGCGTCGAGCAGCAGCGCGGGGAGATCGGGCGAGAGCTTCTTGAGGAGCCGCACGCGCCGGCGCACCATGCGCTCGCCGGCTCCCTGGAGTGCCTCCTGCACCACCCCGTTCATGCTCTCGAGCTTGAGCCGCGGCCGCTGGAGCGTGGCGTACTGGAGCTGCTCGCCCACCATCCGCTCGAGGCGCTCCGCCTCGCGGATCACGATCTCGAGGTACTCGCGGCCGGGATCTTCGGGTGCGAGGCCCTTGTGCACGCGCCGGGCGAACGCCCCGATCGAGGCGAGCGGGTTGCGCACCTCGTGGGCGACCCGCGCCGCCATCTCGCCCAAGGCGGCGAGCCGCGCGCCGCGCGACACCTCGCGCTGGAGCTCGCGGTGGCGGTGCTCGGCCTGGCGCAGGGCGTCACAGCGCCGCGACTGGTCCTCGCCGAGCGCGGCGAGGTCGGCGAGCGTGCCGAGGAACTCGAGATCGGTGCGGTCGAACGCCTCCGACTCCGAGGGGTGCGAGACGCCGCGGTCGTACACGGCGAGGGCTCCGATCGCGCGCCCGTAGGCGTTGAGCGGGACCACTGCCAGCGACTGGATCTGCGCCGCCACGTCGGGCATCAGCCGCGGCTCGTCGGTGACCCGGTCGAGCACCAGCGGGCGCGCGCGCTCCATCGCCGCCTGGGCGAGCGGGGCGAGCGCCCGGCCGAGACGCTCGCGCGTCCCGAGCGGGCCGTGAGTGCTGCGCAGCTCCGGCTCCGCGCCATCCGCGAGCCACACCGCGCCGCCGCGTGCCCCGGTCGCCTGCACGGCGAGCCGGCCGGCGAGGTCCAGGATCTCGGCGAGGTTGAGCGACGAGACGCAGGCGCGCGCGAACTCGCCGAGCGCGTGGCCGTGGCGCAGCCTGCGCCGCAGGTCCTCGCGCGTCCAGTGGGCATCGAGCGCGGTGATCGCGAGGTCGCGGAACTGGCCGAGCTTGAGCTCGCGCGCCGCGGGGTCGCCGTTGCGCTCCCACTCGCCGACCAGGAGCGCCATGCCCTTGGTGCCGCGATGGAGCGCCACCGCGCCGAAAACGGCGGCGGGGCCGAGCCGCATCTCGCCCGCACGTGCCTGGGGACCGACCGCGATCGTCGAGCCGCGCCACGCGAGGTCCGCCACCCCGGCGAGATGCTCGGGGCGGACGGTGAGGGCGCGCAGCTCGCGCGTGCGCTCGGGATCCGGGCCGTCGCTCGCCAGGCGCTGCGCGTGGAGGAGTGCGGCACCCGGCTCGCCGGCGGAGGACTCCGCTCCCCACCACAGGCGTCCCGCGAGCAGCTCGCGCGAGGGACTGAAGGCCAGCCACGAGGCGCGATCGAACCCCGCCCCGCTCGGGTGGACCGCCCAGGCGAGCAGCATGCGCTCGAGCGCCCCCAGGTCGCGGGGCTGCAGGAACAGCGCGGCCAGGGCCGGGTCGGTCGGGCGGCAGGAACGCCGCGGGCGGGCGGGAACGGCGGGCGGCGAGCCGCCCGGAACGGGCTC
>DATEMP010000340.1:0-10491 GCA_035275545.1 Candidatus Eiseniibacteriota bacterium
CCACACCATCTCGGCCACGTTCGTCGCCCAGACGTTCACGATCACCTCGAGCGCCGGGCCGAACGGGACGATCACCCCGCTGGGCGCGACCCCGGTGGCGTGCAACGGAAGCCAGACGTTCACGATCACCCCGGACCCCTGCTACGACATCCTGGACGTGCTGGTGGACAACGTGTCGGTGGGGGCGGTGGCGAGCTACACGTTCAACAACGTGACCGCGAACCACACCATCTCGGCGACCTTCGTCCAGCAGACCTACACGATCACCTCGAGCGCCGGCGCGGGCGGATCGATCGTGCCGCTGGGCGCGACCCCGGTGCCGTGCAACGGCAGCCAGGCCTACACGATCACCCCGAACGTCGGCTTCGCGATCCAGGACGTGCTGGTGGACAACGTGTCGGTCGGGCCGGTGGCGAACTACACGTTCTCCAACGTGACCGCGAACCACACGATTCACGCGACCTTCATCGAGACCGTGCCGCCGGTCGTGACGGTCATCGATCCGAACGGTGGCGAGACGCTGCTGATCGGCAACGTCTACCCGCTGGATTGGACCGCCACCGACAACGTCGGGGTGACCTGTGTCGATCTGTACCTGTCGCGCACCGGGCCGACTGGACCGTGGGAGACGATCGCGACCTGCATTCCCAACTCCAGCCCGTACAACTGGACGGTGACCGGGCCTCCCACGACGCAGGCGATCTTCCGCGTGGTCGCGTACGACGCGGCGGGGAACAACGGTGAGGACAAGAGCGACGAGGTGTTCACGATCGAGGACTTCCCGACCGCGACGGTGGTCGCGACGTTCCGGGCCGCCCCCCTGGACGAGGGTGTCCGCGTGGAGTGGCAGATCAACGACACCGGCCTGATCCAGGCTTCGGAGGTCGAGCGCTCGCTGGGCGCCACCGGCACCTTCGAGACACTGGTGACCCCGGTGACCGAGGAGAACGGCGTCACGGTGCTGATCGACCGTGGGGTGCAGCCCGGGCAGACCTACGTCTACCGTCTGGTCGGCACCACGCGTGACGGGCAGCGGGTGATGATGGGCACCGTCGAAGCGACGGCCGGCATCCCGATCCGCGAGTTCGCGATCGAGCACGTGGGACCGAACCCGACGCCCGGCAGGCTGCAGATCGGATTCGCGATTCCGCGCCTGGCGCAAATCCAGCTCAGCATGTTCGACGCGCAGGGCCGCGAGGTTGCGGTGCTCGCGGACGGCCCCTTCGACACGGGCCGCTATTCGGTGACGTGGTCGGGAGAGGGATCGGCCGGCCGCCTGCCGTCCGGGCTCTACTTCCTGCGCTTCCGCACGCCGGATCGGACCGTGACCCGTCGCATCGTGCTCCAGCGCTAGCCGTACGCTTCATGCACGGGGCCCCGCGGTTCGCCGCGGGGTCCTTTGCGTTGGCGGGCACGCGCGGCTCTCAAGAACACACGCCGGGAAACCGATGACCTGGAGGTCATGACCGACCACCGGATCACGGTCAACGGGCAGTCGTACGACAGTGCCGAATCGATGCCTCCCGACGTGCGTCGCGCATACGAGGAGGCGTTGCGGACCATCGGGCCGTCGCGGGCGGGCGGGCCGGACGGGAGCACCCAGGTCTTTACGAGCCGGGCCGGCAGCTTCGGTGCGAACCTGGTCGTGAACCGGACCATCACCGTGAACGATCGCACGTACGGGAGCGTGGACGACCTGCCGCCCGACATGCGCCGGCTCTACGAGGAGGCGCTCCAGGGCGGGTCCACGCGCCAGGCCAGGACCGGCCTGCACGTGTCGGTGAACCTGGCGGGGCCCGAGATCAGGACTCCCGGTGATTCGAACACGCCGCCGCTCCCGTTCGAGTCCTCGACGGAGTCGCGCCTTCGCCGCATCCCGCTGTCCCTGGCCATCTTCGTCGTCATCGCACTGGCGCTCTGGGCCCTCCTCGGCCGCTAGCCGCGGTCCCGGCATGGAAGGTGATGCGGGCGGTGGTGTAGGGTTTGCGCATGGACCGAGCCTCGATACCCCGCGAGCTGCGCCCGTTCATGGATGACGATGGGCGGCTCACCCAATGGCCCGCCCGCCAGAAGACGCAGCGCATGGCGATGGCCCTCCTGGCTGCGCGTTTCGAGCCGGGACGGGTCTACAACGAGCGCCAGGTCAACGAGCTCCTGCTCGAGTGGCACATGTTCGGGGACTGGGCGCTGCTCCGGCGCCTGCTGTTCGACTGGGGCTACATGGACCGGGAGCGCGATGGCTCGCGCTACTGGCTGCGCGCCGCCGCCTGACACCGCATCGCCGCCGCTACCGGTGGCAGGTGCCGCTGCCCGAATCCGTGTAGGTGCCGCCCGCCACCGGGATGAACTGCCATGAATAGGTCCCGGGGCCCAGCGTCAGCTTCAGCACGCCATACGTGTCGTTGTTGTACGCCTCGGTATTGGCGATCGGCGAGCTGAAGTTGTAGTGGCCCGCGCCTCCCATCCCGGCGACGAACTGGCGGATGCCGCGCGCGGGATCCGCCTGTCCGCCCGGGGTCTGCGGCGCGAAGCGCTGGTAGTTGTGATCGTGGCCGACCACCACGATCTCGGCTCCGGCTTCGTAGAGCGCCTGCCACAGGGGCTGTGAGGCGGTCGAGCTGCCGTGCGTCCCGGAGCTGAAGCGCGGGTGGTGATAGTAGGCGATGATGCAGTCCTTGGAGTTTGCCGAGAGGTCGGCGCGCAGCCATTGCTCCTGGGCGGAGCCTGCGCTCATGGAGACATTGCTGTTGAGCGAGATGACGTGCCAGTCCCCGATGTCGTAGCTGTAGTAACCGCGCCCGGCCGGTCCCGCGTTGGCGCCGAAGTAATTGTAATAACCCGTCGCTCCGGACGTGTGGTAGTCGTGGTTGCCCGGACTGGGCCGCGTGCGGGCCCGATGGCGACCCCAGGTCGGCTGGTAGTAGATGGAGAAGTCGGAGTCGGTGCCGTCCGGATACGCGTTGTCGCCGGCGGTGAAGACGGTGCCCGCGATGTTGTCGAGCAGCCGCGCCGTCGCCTCGGCCCCGCTGCTGCCGTTCGCGATGTCGCCCGCGCCCACGAGCACCACGGTCGTGCCGGGTGGCGCGGTGTCGGTGCGGAGATCGGTGACCGCTGCCGGGGGCGTGGTGTCGGGCGGCTGGGCGTGTGATCCCGCCGGTGACAACGCCAGCAGGAGGAGCGCGAGGGCGAAGTTCCCGGGTACGGCTCGGTGTCCGTCAGGAGCGCAGGCGATGTTTCCGAGGGCGGGCATGGCAAGGCCTCCACGAGCGAGGTGGGGAACTATCCCGCCGCGCAGGCAGTCTTCGTGCCGTGAAGACTCCCTGACGACGGGCTGCGCGGGCCGCGCTGGCTAGTGGGGTTGCTGGAGGTAGATGCCGCTCGGACGCAGAGGATGCGTCAGGTTGCATGCCCGGGCATGCGGAATGCCCGTCCGCGTGCCCGGTCGCTCGCGACGTCGCTCTCGCTGAGACTCGTCGACGCGACCGCTATCGGCCGGTCTTCACCCGCTGGAACTCGCGCACGAAACGGCGCGCGTCCTTCTCCGAGAACGCCTCCGTGACTTCCGTGTCGTTGACCTCGACGTTCTCGAACACCGGACGGCCGTTGCGTGCCGTGAACACCAGGCGACCGTCTTCGTAGGTGACATCGCGCAGGTCGCGCACGCGGACCAGGAATCCGCTGTCGAGCGCCTCGCGAACCGTGCCGGTCACCACCGTTGCGATCACCGAGGCCAGCACGTTGTCCTGCTCTTCGCGGGCGTCTTTCAGCTCACGGTGCACGTGGCGCATCGTGCGGTCCGAGAGCTGCATGACGACGTCGCGATCGGTGAGCAGCAGCGTCACGCCGCCGTCCTCGGTGGTGATCGCGAGACGTGCGTCGGCGGGATCGAGCCGGTCCGACCAGTGGATGTACTGACCGTGGCCGCTGCACGTGAAGCCCCCGGCATGGGCGACGGGTTCGGAGGGGAGCGCGGGCAGGGCGGCGAGAGCGAGCAGGGCGATGCCGATCGCAGCGGTCTTCATGGTCGGTCCTCCGGGAAACGGCCTGGTCAGTGGGTCTGCTACGCCCAGGGAGAGGGCAGGGTTGCAGCCCGGCCGGTTTCTTGACAGTCCGGCTCCCGGCGCCCAGTGTGGCGCGCCATGCGCTTCCCGAACCCGCTCGCGAGCCGTAAGGGACGACTGGCAGCGTTCTTCGCCCTCTACCTCACCGAGGGTATCCCGCTGGGGTTCACGGCGACCGCGATCGCCACCCAGATGCGCCGCGACGGGCTGGGCCCGGCGGCGATCGGCGCCTTCGTCGGCTCGCTCTACCTGCCCTGGGCGCTGAAATGGGCGGTGGGGCCGTTCGTCGACACCTTCTCGTCGGACCGGTTCGGGCGCCGCCGCCTGTGGATCGTGATCGCACAGTCGTTCATGGTCATCACCCTCATGGTGGCGCTGCCGGTCAACTTCACCACCGAGCTCAAGCTCTTCACGCTCCTCATCCTCATCCACAACGCCTTCGCCGCCACCCAGGACGTCGCGATCGACGCCCTGGCGGTGAACGTGCTCCACGAGGACGAGCGCGGGCTCGCGAACGGGCTCATGTTCGGCGGCGCCTACCTCGGCCAGGCTGTGGGCGGGTCGGGTGTGCTGTTCCTGGCGCCGGTGATCGGCTTCCCGAACACCTACTGGTTCGTGGCCGCCTGCATCCTCGTGGTCAATGTGCTGGTGGTGCTGCCCATGCGCGAGCCGGCCGGGCCTCCGCGACCGCCCCGCGTGGGATCGGCGCACGCCGCCGCCTGGCGCGAGCTGGCGCGCTTCGTGGTCGACGCGTGGCGGGCGTTCTCGGGAACGCGCGCCGCCTGGGTGGGCGTCATCAACGCGCTGCTCCCGGCCGGAGCGTTCGCGCTCGGCCTGGCGCTCCAGTCCAACCTCGCGGTCGAGCTGGGGCTCGACGACCACCAGGTCGCGTTCCTCAACCTCTGGTCCACGGTGATCTCCGGCGTCTGCTGCGTCGCGGGCGGGTGGATCTCCGATCGCTTCGGCCGGCGGCTTTCACTTGCGCTCTTCATCGCCGGCACCACGCTGCCCACGTTCTACCTCGCCTGGGTGATGCATCAGGCGGGCTGGATCATGCCGATCCCGGTGCAGATGGCGAACCGCCCGGTCCCCTCGCAGGCGCTGATCGCCGCATTCTGGGCGGCGGTCCTCATCTACAACGTGTTTCAGGGGCTCTACTACGGCGTGCGCTCGGCGCTCTTCATGGACATCACCACGCCCCGGGTCGCGGCCACGCAATTCACGGCGTACATGGCGATGCAGAACTTCGTCATCGGCTACTCTGCCACCTGGCAGGGGTGGCTGGTCGAGCGCTGGGGCTACCCGCGAACGTTGGTGGTCGACTGCGTGTTCGGTCTCGTGGGGCTGACGCTCCTGCCGCTCATGGTGCCGGTCGCCAAGCCGGTCGAGATCCCGCCCGGCGCCGAGGTTCCCGAGGCGATCGCGCCGTAGCGGGCGTAGCGAGGGGGCGACGTCCTCGCGGACATCGCCCCCCGCCTAGATCGACCCGGGCCCGCGCCCGAGCCGCTATTCCTTGATCGCGACCTGCTCGCTGGTGACGAAGACCAGCGTGATGCCGGGCTTGAGCAGCACCTGGTAGCCGTCCGACTTCGCGACCACACCGGTGGCCACCGCGCCGCCCACCACGCCTCCGACCACCGCACCCTTGGTGGTCCCGGTCACCGCCTTGCCGATGAGCGCGCCGCCCACGGTCGAGCCGGCGATGGCGCCCAGGTTACGGGCCCGCGGAGATCCCGCGATGATGGGCTCCGTGCCGCCGTGAACCGCGACTTCCTGCCCGTCGATCACGATCGAGCTGAGCCCGAGGTCGAGCATCGCGCGGTCGCCCTTCACGGCCGGCTTGGCGCCGGTGACCGTGCCATGGACGGTGCTGCCGGCCGGGATCCCTTCCCGGGCGGTGGCGACCGTTCCGCTCCAGCTGTCGCCCACGTGGGCCTCCTTGGAGGAGAGCGAGGTGTTGAGGGTCACCTCGATCGACGTGCCGGAGGGGATGGTGATTCTCGCCGCGACGGGCTCGGAGCTGCCCCCGTTCTTCGCCGAGGCGGACTTCTCATCGCCCAGGCATCCCGACAACGCGACGAGCGCGACCAGGGCGATACTCGCAACCCACTGGGTATGACGCATATGGTCTCCTTTGGTTTGAGCGACTACGCGGTGAAGAAGCGACGCCGGATGATCAGCATCGCCGCGGCGCCCAGCGCGAGCGCGCCGAACAGCAGGATCATGGGCCGGTTGCTCGCGGTGCGCGGCAGCGACTCCGGGTTCTCGCCGTTCGCCGGCGCGTTCCCGTCCGGGTTCGCCTGCGCGTACGCATCGTTGGTTGCGTTCTCGTCCGTGACCGTCTGCCCGTTCTCGTCCACCGCCGCGTTCCCGTTCGCGTCGGTCGGCCGGTTCTCGGCCGTGGTGGCGTCGTAGCCGGTGGTGTGGTCGGCCGAGGCGGAGGTGGCCGTGGCCGATCCGCCGCCCGCCGAGGACCAGCAATCGTCCACGTTCTGGGCGACCAGGAACTCGCTGTCGCGCGTGTACGCGTAGGCCTGCTCCCGGTTCAGCATGCCCTCCGTGATCCGATGGATCCCCTTCGCGTAGTACCGGCCGTCGCGCATCCGCTTGAAGTCGATGCGGACGATCGAGCCGGGGGCGACGTCCGCGGGGATCATCGTGTACGAGTCCATCGTCACGCCGACCTTCTGGCCCTGGTCGGTCGCGACCACCATGTGGTGATCGTTCACCGAGACCACGCTGCCGGTGATCATCGGGCGCGTGGACTGTTCGTAGGCGGTGGTGGCGGGGGTGGCCGTCATGACGCCGCCCGGCGAGTGTTCGCCGATGGGTTGAGGCTCGGTCACTCGCGGCCGTGCGTTGGCCGGGACGTAGCCGTGCTCACGCCGGTACTCGGCGCTCGAGAACGCGTTCCGCTCGTGCATCCCGTCGCCGGTGCTCGCGTACTGCTCGGTCGCCTCGTCGCGGGTGTTCGCGTAGGCCTGCTGGCGCTCGAAGGCCGCAACCGGCAGGTTGCCGCGCATGGGCATGACGCGCGTGGCGTAGAGGCGGCAGTTCTCGAGCGCCCGGAACTCGGCGCGCATGATCATCCCGGGCGCCAGGTCCCGCGGGGCGCTGGTGTGCGTGTCCAGCTCCAGCGTGATCTGTTGTCCCTGGTCGGTGTCGACCACCATCTCGCGGTCGTTCACCGTGACCACCGTGCCCGAGATCATCGGGCGCGAGGAGAGGTTGTAGGGAGTGGTGTTCGGGGGCGCCGACAGCGGCGCCGCGCTCGCCAGGGCCGCGACCGCCGCCAGCGACAGGAGGGCCATGGCACATGCGATCGCGCCCTTCGGGTGAGTCGTGTTGTTCATTCTCATGGGAGCCGTCCTTCGCAAGGTGAGGAGTCGACGCGGTGTTGCGAGCCAAGGGGAGCCCACGGAACAACCGCATCTCCTGTGCCATGCCGGGCGCCGCGCAAGAGCCTGCAATCATTGAGGGCACGCGCGATCGTGAGGGACGGACCGGGTTCCGCGTGTAATTCCTGCCGCCGGAAGTTTCAATCCCGCGCCCGGCCGGGAGGGCGCCCTACTTCCGTCCGCGCGCCCGATGCACCGCGTTCCGGTACGCCTCGGGCAGGTCCTGCGTGGTGCGCTGCTCGGTCCACCAGCGCGGCTTCTCGGAGTAGAGCCACACGTATTCGTCCGAGGCCTGGAGCGCCGCGCGCAGCACCGCCTCGAGCTGGGCGGGTGGGCGGAAGTTGCTGTCGGGGCGGGCCGTGCTCCAGCCCTTGCCCTGCCAGTCGTAGTCCATCCATATGCCGAAACCATATGAAACCACCTTCCGGAACTTCGACCGGTCCGCGACCAGCGAGAGCATCGGGCCGCGCGCCTGCTCGGCCAGGCGCGCGAACTCGGTGCCATCGCGCACCGGGTAGGCGCCCTCGAATCCCTCGATGATCCGCGCCCGTCCGCGCGCCGCGTCCACCATGCCGTCCAGGAACGGCACCAGGAGCCCGTAGTCCTGGGTCCGCGGCGGGACGCGGTGTCGGGTCTGCTGGTCGTACGCCACCGACACGCCGAACGATGTGAACACCGTGATGTCGGGGAAGCTGTCCTGGAACGCCTCCATGAGCTGGGCGCCTCGCCGCCGAGCCTGCGCCACGTGATCGCTCCAGCCGCGCGCCGTGGTGTCGGGCTGCTTCGCGTAGTTCCAGAACGCGCGGTTCTCGTAGGGCTCGGTGTCGAAGCACACCCCCTTCGAGCCTCCGCGCCGGGCGACCGCGGCCGCGAGCCGCGCGTTGCCCAGCACCGCCGACCAGTCGTCGAACCATCCGAGGTCCACGGGCGTCACGTTGAAGCGGAGGAAGTTGTCGGTCAGCCTTCGGAACGGCGTGGCGCGCAGGTCGGCGAGCGCGGGCGCGAGCTCGTCCATCGTGAAGGCCTTCCGGCCCCAGCACTGCCACGAGAAGTTGCCGGGCTTGCCTTCGGGTGTGGCGTAGCTCAGGTGGTAGACGATCCCGTCGAACGGGGAGGCCTCGAGCTCCTCGATGTGGGCGCGCATGAAGGCGGGATCGGGCTCGTCCCAGCCCCATTCGATGAGCTTCTTGGAGCGCGAGCATCCCGCGGCGATGAGCGTGGCGCCTGCGGCCGCCACCAGCAGCACGCCCGCGATCCGGTTCATCGCCCGCCGATCCCGCGGAGCCCGGCGCCGGCCCGGTACGCGAAAGGGGGCAGCGGATGGTTTCCGCCGCCCCCTCGCCGCCGCGATGCGTTCAGCGTTGCGCCATGCTGGACATGAACTGCTTGCCGCGCTCCTGCAGCTCCTCGGTGCTCAGGTCCTCCTTGCGGGTGGCGATCGCCCAGATGTGGCCGAAGGGATCGGTCACCTGGCCGTACCGGTCGCCCCAGAACTGATCGGCGAGCGGCATCGATGCCTTGGCGCCCGCCGCGATCGCCTGGTTGTAGATCTTGTCGCAGTCCGTGACGTAGAGGTTGAGCACCACCGGGGTCCCGCCCAGCACGCTGGGGGACTTGGTGCCGCCCGGCGCGGGGATCTCGTCGTTCAGGAAGAAGCACGAGTCCCCGATCGTCATCGAGGCATGCATGATCATTCCGTTCGGACCCGGGAAGCGCGAGGTCTCCTTGGCTCCGAACGCCCGCTTGTAGAATTCGAGTGCCTGCGCTGCGTTCTTCACCGTCAGCTGGGGTGATACCGAGTGCTGGCCCTCGGGTATCGGGTTCCTGGCCTTTGCCATGATGATCCTCCTGCCGTGCTCCGACGGCATTCGGGCGTGATGCGTCACCCTCCCTGGGCGAGTCCGCGCCGACCTCCGTGACACGCGGAGCGGCCAACCCAAAGGCTACGCGTGCGCCCGTCCGAGGTCGACATCCTTTCACCTTCCACATCCATGACATGGGGAGATCGCGACGCGCCATGCCCCGACCCTACCAAACGGGAGGCCCCGGGCGGCGCCGCCCGCATCGCGGCCGCCAGCACGACGGGCGAAAGTGCCGGGCGGGGCCGGCCGATAACGGGGGGAGCCGTTCCAAGCCGCCGCCAAAACCACGAGATCACACCCGATGCCCGCCCAGCCGTTCGGACTCGTCGAAAACCCGTTCGCACCGGGGCACGACCGGCGTTTCGTGTGCCCGACGCGCAAGCGCGACGAGGCACTGGACCTGCTGCGCAAGGCGATCGCCGAGCGGTCGCCGCTCGTCCTGGTCACGGGCGATCCGGGGATCGGCAAGACCTCGGTGGTCTGGGACGCGCTGAGCACGCCGTCGCTCATGGCGAGCGTCGCGGTCGTGACCCACGGCACGCTCGCCGACACCGGCCTCATCGAAGCCGCGTGTCATGCGTTCGGCATCGCCCCCGCTCCGCAGGGCGAGATGGTCGCGCTCCTCGAGCAGCACCTGTGTGACCTGCGCGTCCGAGGCCGTCGCGCGGTCCTGGTGATCGAGGACGCCCACGGGATCGAGCCCGCCCAGATCGAGGCCATCCAGACCCTTTCCGGCATGAAGGCGGAGGACCGCGAGCTGCTGCAGATCGTGCTGGTCGGACATCCCGCATTGGAGGGCAGGCTGGCGCGGTCGGCGACCCGGCTGCTCGAGCGCGTGTCGCGCCAGGTGCGGATCCTGCCGCTCTCGGCGGACGAGACCCAGCGCTACCTGCACCATCGCGTGATGGTGGCGCGCGGCAACGGCGGCGCGATCTTCCCGTCCGAGACCTGCCGCGAGATCCACAGCTACACGTACGGGTACCCGCGCGACATCAACATCCTCGCCGGCCGGTCGCTCGAGCGCGCGGTACGCGAGAACGGACGCCACGTGACGCCCGACCACGTGCGGGCCGCAGTGGCGGTCGCGCGCCTGCGTGGCGAGACCACGTCGCCGCGCCCGGCCGCCGACGTTCCCGACTTCGCGCCCGCGCCGCCCGAGCCTGCGGCGGA
>DATEMP010000341.1:0-16976 GCA_035275545.1 Candidatus Eiseniibacteriota bacterium
TCGCGGGGGGCGAGCGCGTGGTGCTCAGCCCTCCCGCCGGTCTCAAGGAAGGCACCCGGGTGAAGGTCCGCAACAGCTGAACGAGGGAGGATGCATGGCGTTGGTCGACGTGAAGAACGTGCGCAAGGTCTACCGCCGCGACACCCAGGAGGTGCCGGTGCTGGACGGGCTCTCGCTCGAGATCGAGGAGGGCGACTTCGTCGCGCTCATGGGCCCATCGGGCAGCGGCAAGACCACGCTGCTCAACCTGATCGGCGGGATCGACCAGCCCACCTCCGGCGACGTGACGGTGAAGGGCAACCCGATCGGCAAGCTCAAGGCGCGCGATCTCGCCAAGTGGCGCTCGCGTCACATCGGCTACATCTTCCAGCTCTACAACCTGATCCCGGTGCTCACCGCGCTCCAGAACGTCGAGCTGCCGCTACTGCTGGTGAAGATGAGCGGCAAGGAGCGCCTGGATCGCGCGAAGAACGCGCTCTCGATCGTCGGGCTCGGCGACCGGGTCAAGCACTTCCCCCGCCAGCTCTCGGGCGGCCAGGAGCAGCGGGTGGCGATCGCGCGCGCGCTGGTGAGCGACCCGACGCTGCTGCTCGCCGACGAGCCCACCGGTGACCTGGATCGCAAGTCGGGCGAGGAGATCCTCGCCCTGCTCGAGCGGCTCAACAAGGAGTTCAAGAAGACCATCATCATGGTCACGCACGATCCGCACGCCGCCGAGCGCGCGAACCGCGTGCTGCATCTCGACAAGGGCGTGCTGTCCAACTGAGCGCGGAGGACCCCGTGAACCTGTTCTCCCTGGTGCTCGTCAACCTGCTCCGCAACAAGCGGCGCACGTTCCTCACGATGATGAGCGTGGTGATCGCGCTGTTCCTGTTCTGCGCGCTACGCGGCGTGCTCGACACGCTCGATTCGGCGATCAAAGTGGGAAGCGAGTCGCGGCTCGTCACGCGCAACCGCATCTCGCTCATCTTCCCGATGCCGCAGTCGTACTGGACGCGGATCGCCGCGGTGCCGGGCGTCAAGAGTGTCTCGGTCCAGAACTGGTTCGGCGGCCGCGACCCGGTGAAGCCGGAGAACTGGTACGCCCAGTTCGGCGTCGATGCCCCGACGTTCTTCCCGATCTACGCGAACGACGTCGAGATGGTCGAGTACAGCCAGCCGCAGATCCAGGTGGCGATGCCCCCGAACCTCGATCCCAAGCTCGCCGCGTTCATGTCGGAGCAGAACGCGTGCGTGGTCGGGCAGCGCCTGTTCAAGAAGAACGGCTGGAAGCTGGGCCAGACCGTGCACATCGCCGGCACCATCTATCCCGGCGACTGGCCGTTCGTGATCCGTGCCGTCTACCACGCCAAGGATCCCGCGTTCGGCGAGGAGACGATGCTGTTCCACTACAAATACCTCGAGCAGAAGGGCATGGGCGGCAACGGCTCGGTGGGCATCTACGTGCTCGAGCTGTCGCAGCCCGATCGCGCCGGCGACATCGCGAAGACCGTGGACGCGATGTTCGAGAACTCGGCCGCCGCGACCCGCACCGAGACCGAGCGCGCGTTCCAGGCGGGCTTCGTCAGCATGTACGGCAACGTGCCGTTCCTGATCGGCGTCATCGGGCTTGCGGTGGTATTCGCCATCCTGCTGGTGGCGGGCAACACGATGATGATGGCGGCCCGCGAGCGCACCGCGGAAATCGGGGTCATGAAGACGCTCGGCTTCGAGGACAAATCGATCTTCGCGATCGTGCTCGCGGAAGCGGCGATCATCACCCTGGGGGGCGGCCTGATCGGCGCGGCCCTCGCCAAATGGGGGCTCGAAGGGTCGGGCTTCAACGCCGGCGGGTTCCTTCCGCCCATGACCGTGAGCTGGGCCACCGTCGCCACCGGCGTCGGCGTCGCCGTGCTCATGGGCGCAACGAGCGGACTGCTCCCGGCATTTCAGGCGTCGCGCCTGCGCATCGTCGACGCGCTGCGGCGCGTGGACTAGGAGACCCGATGGCCATTCCTCTCTCATACAACATCCGCAACGTCATCCAGCGCCCGCTCACGACACTCGCCACCGGGTCGGGCATCGCCATGGTGGTCATGATCCTGATCGGCGCGTTCGCGCTCGCCTCCGGCTTCCAGGCCGCGCTGGTCGAGACCGGCTCGCCCGACAACGCGTTCATCCGCCGCACCGGCGCCGACAGCGAGATCTCGAGCGGCGTGGGGCGCGATGCAGCCGCGATCATCGGCTCCCTCCCGGACGTGGCCACGGGGCCCGACGGGCGCCCGCTCATCTCCAAGGACCTGGTCGTGCTCACCAATCTCGAGCGCGTCGGGCAGACGGGATCATCGAACGTCACGATCCGCGGGATCGATCCTTCCAGCCTGACGCTCCGGCCGCAGATGAAGGTGACCGCCGGACGAATGTTCGCACCCGGCACCGACGAGGTGATCGTCGGCGAGCGCACTGCGCGCCGCTTCCAGGGGCTCGGTATCAACGGCAAGGTCATGCTCGGCCAGCAGAGCTTCACGGTGGTCGGCCATTTCACCGCCGGAGGCTCGGCGTTCGAGTCCGAGATCTGGGGCGACAACGCGGTGCTCATGCCGGCGCTCGACCGCAACGACGCGTTCCAGAGCATCACCTTCCGCATGCGTCCCGCCGGCCCGGGCGACCAGTACGTGGACGACAAAGGACACCGGCGCAGCCGCCGGTTCGACGCCCTGAAAAACCAGCTCGAGAACGATCGCCGGCTCGGCGTCCAGGTGCAGACCGAGCGCGAGTTCTATGCCAGCCAGTCGGCGCTGCTCGCCGGGGTGATCCGCGGCGCCGGCGTCTTCATCACGCTCATCATGGCGATCGGCGCGATCTTCGGCGCGATGAACACCATGTACGCCGCGGTCGGCCAGCGCACCCGCGAGATCGCCGTGCTCCAGACGCTCGGCTTCACGCCCGGCTCGATCATGATGTCGTTCCTGTTCGAGTCGGTGTTCCTGGCGCTGATCGGCGGCGTGCTCGGCTGCATCCTGGCGTTGCCGATCAACGGCATCACCACCAGCACCACCAACTGGGCCTCGTTCAGCGAAGTGGCGTTCGCGTTCCGGGTGACCCCGATCGGCATGGCGATCGGCCTCGCATTCGCCGCCATCATGGGCGTGGTCGGCGGGTTCCTCCCCGCGCGCCAGGCGGCCCGCCAGTCGCTCGCGGCAACCCTGCGGGCGGCGTAATAGAAGGCATACTGCCGGAGTTGCCCTACCGGGAGACTTGATAGGTGCGCCAGGCTAGCCGCAGCCTACCGCATGAATTCGCGTGGACTTTTCGCGATGTCCACCGCGCGGCCCGTGGTTTTGCGGCGCAGGCGCTTCGTGGCGAATCGTCGTGGCTACGACGCATGACTGGCCGTGCCCTCATCGACAAGACGCCAAGTGAGTATCCCTACATCTTTCTGGTCAGCTATGGCGTCATCAACCGCCTCTCGACCAGGCTCGCGGCCTGCATACATCTATTCCAAACCTCTACTTTCGTGTTCGACGACATTCTCGACCGGGCGACTGTTCGCAATCACGGTCCAAGCATCGTCGCCAGGGACGGTGTTTCGGGCGCGCTGATCGTCGGGCAATTACTGCAGGCCATTGCGATGGAGCGATTCCAGGCACTGGCCCGGGCCACTGCGGGGCGGGGAGATGCAGCAACTGCGGCGTTTCTATCGACAGTGCGCACTGTCTACTGTGGCCAGTATCGGGACCTCCGTTCCGTCGGTCGCGTCACCTTGTCGCTGCGTGAGTACCAGCACATGGTCGATCAAACGACCGGTGCTTTTCTTGGGAATGTGGCCCACGCAGGAGCGATCATGGGCGGCCGCTCATACGCTCAGGTGGATCACTTTCGCGAGTACGCTCGCGCCTACGGGATGGCATTGCAGGCATCTGACGACATTCTTGACGTTACTGGTACTCCTGCGGAGACCGGCAAGCAACGCGGCATGGACCTTCGCGCCCGAAAGCCGCGGCTTCCGTTTCTGATGGCGATGCGATCCCCCAACAAAGGCGATCGCCGAGCGCTGCGCGCCTACATGACAGCGAGTCGCCCGCGGCCCCGGGGCTTTGAGCGTTCACTGAGAACGCTTCGCGCACCCTCTGTCATTCAACGGAGCACCGGCAAGATGGACTATTGGTTGGGTCGGGCGCACGCCCGCGCGTCACGGGTCTCCGATTCCGCAAGCCGCCATCGTCTACTCTGGCTGCTTGAAGCTCTTCCAAGAGATCAAGGCGTCATCACTCGAATGGAGGCTTCGAGACGCACGTGAAACGACTGATTGTTACGCTCTTGCTGGAATTGCTTGTCGCCCTCCTCGCAGCCTGGGCAGCTCACGCGATCTTTCCAGAACACCTTGTCGCAGATGTCCTGTTCGGAGTTGGCCTCCTGCTCATCCTGCTCCTGTTTCATCAGCATCTCGCGATACATGAGCTTGCCGGGCGAAGCGAGAGATTGCGGGGCGTTCTTGACTCGTTGCGCGCTGAAGATGGTTTCTCTGAACTCCTCCTGATCCATTCGCCTCGTCCGCTCAATTTGGCTGGCCATGATCACATCAGAGTGCCACCCGATTCGGTGCGAACTTTCTGGAAGGACTGCGTGTCGCGGGCCAACCAGAGTTGGAAAGCGGTTTCATACGTGCACGGCACCGACACATGGTTCATGGCGTGGGCCAATTGGGCCGTGGCGATCCAGACGGAAAGGCTGGTATCACAATGTCGAATTGAACGGTTGTTTATCTTCGATAGTCATGATGAGCGGACAAAGTTCGAGAATCCAATGCAGGAGCAATGTCGTGCTGGTGTGGATGTACGCTGGCTCATGAAAGCCGAGACCGACGTGCTCCCTCAACGGGATACCTGGCTCGGCAGGATTGGGAGTCTTGACTATGCCCTTATCGATGGCGTGTGGGTCTACGTCACCCACCTCGATGCAGAGCGACGAATTGCCGGGGCGACCGCGACGCGGACCGCGACCGCATGCGAAGCAGCTCGCGAGCTATTTGGGGAGTTGTGGCAGCTCGCGGGCACACGGGGGCAAGTGGTCAAGGTAGCTCCTTAGGCGGCCCAGGACGCCACGTCGTCAGCTGGGGACGCTTCGGATAGTCCCGACGCTGCCGGATATCAACAGTTGCCTTGCACTCGCCGGAGGTGGAATCTGGAGGCGTCGGCCGTGACCGGGGGCCGCTGACGAGGAGCCGCGCGTGAAGTTTTTCCGCACCCGGTGGATCGCCCCGCTGTGCGTCGCGCTGCTCGCCGCCTGTGCGCGCGAGCAGCCGGACGCGCCCCAGCCCGTGTTCACGATCACCGGGCAGCTGCTGATGACCGGATCCGTCGTGGGCACCGATGCGCGCTATCAGGGCATCCGCGTGCTCCGGCCTGACGGCATACCGGTCGAGCTGCTGCACGGTAGCCAGGTGGTCGCGCGCACCACGACCACGGGCGGGAGCTATCGCTTCGCGGGGCTGCGTGCCGGCGACTACGTGGCGCGCAGCCGGGTGATCGGGAACCTCGGCGACCAGACCAGCCCCCTGATCCTCGCGGTGGCCGACATCGAGGCGGCCGATACGCTGCGCCTGATGTCGCGCGGTGATCTTTTCCCGGTCCCCAACCCCCGGGTCGATACCACGCAGATCTTCTTCAGCGTGCCGGACACCACCTTTGTCGACATCAACGTGCAGGACGTTTCAGGCCGGCGGGTCAAGAATCTATTGACGCTCGACGTCTCCCCGCGGCGCCAGGGCGTGTTCTGGAACGGCCGCGATACCCAGGGGCGCATCGTGACCGACTCCCTCTACTGGGTCACGTTCGTGTCGGCACACGACTCCCGCATCCACCTGCTGTTCAAGCGGTCCCCCTAGACCCGGTCGCCACCGCCGGTCCGCGGGGCTTGGGGAATTCCTCAGGCCTTTCCGCATCCCGCCGGGCACCCGAACGGCGCATACCCCGTCCGCCTCGCAACCTCGCCCTAGTCGCACCGTTGGCACGGCAGATGCTGCTGGGGGCTGTCGAAGCTCCATTACGAGACGAGGGGAGGTGAACCGGATGACGACTCGAGAAGCCAAGATTCGCGCAGCCGAGCTGGGCATGTCGGCGTGGGTGGTGGAAGCGGTCGCAGTGGAGAATGACGGGGCACAGCTGAGGACGGTGAAGTGCGTGGGGTTCGCAGGCATCGAGCTTTCGATCGGCGCAGGCGAGACCTGGGACGACGCGTTGGTTCAGGCTACGCGCATCATTTTCAGCTCATGAAGAGCACGGTTCGCCTCATCAGCATCGGCTGGCTCCCAATCGTCATCCTGGGCTCGTGCCTCGCGGCGTCCGCCGCGACACCCGCCGCGCCGCTCACCGCGGGCGAGCGCGCCAAGCTCGATCTGGCGCGCGCCGCGGTCGAAGCCTCGCGCCGGGCGGGCACGCTGTTCGTGCACGCGCCGGCCGAGCCCCGCGCCGTCCCGCTCGAGCTCGATCCCGCGCTCAAGCTCTCGCGCCTCCACCGCTGGGCCCCCGCGACGCTGCGAGCGGACGCGGCGGCCGGCCTCTCCCCCGATTACCGGCCGATCCAGCTGCTCGGACCGCCGGGCTTGAACGCGGTCGAGGTGGCGAAGCGCGACGGCACCCCGCTGCCGCGGACCGCTGCTCCCGCTTCGGCAAAGGCCGAGGAGCCGGTGCAGCCGGAAGGACGGCGGCCATGAAGCGCATGCTGGCTCTGACGACAATGGCGCTGATCGCGCTCGCGGTCACCGCCGGCGCCGCGCCTCGCCCACCCCGCCTCGGAGGCGTCACGGCAGTGGCGCCGGACGCGACCATCCAATCCGAGCCGGCAGGGCCCGTCATGGCGCTCAACGGCGACAACATCGGCACCCACTACGCGCGGGGCAGCACGCTCAACGTCATCGTCTTCGTGAACGACCCCCTCACGACCGATTGGACCGTGGCCGAGAAAGCGGCCAAGGCCGCGCTCGCCAAGCAGGCCAAGGACTGGTACCTCTCGATCGCGCCGGCCTCGGCCAATCTGACCTTCGACAACCCCGGATCGACGAACTACTACTCCTACGAGGTCGACTCGCCCGTCCCGATCTACTTTCAGGGAATGAGGACCTCGCTCACCGACTCGTGCCTGGTGCTGCTCGGCTTCGACGACACCGACGGCGACGGCGGTAGCGGCGACGAGGCCACCCTGTACCTCCAGACCTGGAACGGCGGCTGGGACAACGTGATCCTCACGTTCTGTCCCAAGGCGAATAGCGGCGGCTCGAACTGGGCGCGCAACCTCTACTCCGTCTGCGCGCTCTACAACGACGCGCCGTGGGAAACCTGGGCGCACGAGTGGGGCCATCAGTTCGGCGGCTGCGACGAGGACACGAACTCCTGCGATTCCAGCCTGTGCAACGTGGTTTGCTCGTTTGCAGACGAATACCGCGATGGTCCGGTGTCCAACGGGAACTGCCCCGATCCATGCGGTCCCGGGCTGCCTTGCATCATGGCCGACCCGCACAGCGTCACCGACACGCCGTGCGACTACACGCTCGACGGCTGGGGCTGGAACGACGAGGACGGCAACGGCCTGCTCGACACCCACCAGCGCCGCGTGTCGGGGAGCACGTTCGTGGACATCCGCGAACTGCGCGAGGACAGCCCGCTGTACGTCAACGACGTGACCAACGGCTTCGTCTACTCGCAGACCTGGACCAGCTGGGCGGTGGCGGGGCTGCGAAGTCCCCCGAGCGCCAACTACAACCTGCTGCTGTTCGGGGACAACAACCACAACTTCCAGTACGCCTCGTCGAGCCTCGGCATCGGCTCGGTGGACTTCGTGGTCGCCGACTACAACCACAGCCGGCTCGGCCTCGAGCATCTCGAGATCGACCGCGCATCGGGCGACAACGCGAACTACCGGCTGCACTGGGAGAGCGGCAACGAGAATCTCTACCCCGACGGCGTCGTACGCTCCTTCAGCCTCGCCAGCTCCGACGTGGTCAAGGTGTGGGACGTGCCGCTCTTCCAGGGCGAATGGCTGTCGTTCACGCTCGACGTGACCTCCGGGACCGCCGATCTGGGCATGGCGCTCTACAAGTCGAGCGGGGCTCCCTACTGGGTGAGCCGCCTCAGCTCCCAGAAAATCGCGGATGCCGCGGTCGCGGGCGGCACCGAGGGCTTCACCTATCTGGTCCCGGCCGACGATGTCTACGGCCTGGTGGTGTGGTCCAACGTCGGCACCACCGGGACCTACACGATCAAGATCGGGCCGACGCCCGTGGCGCTCGAGGAGGAGATACCTTTCAACTCCGGCCTCGACCTCAGGCTCTTCAGTTACACCCCCAACGCGAATGCGTGGGCGTTCCTGGGCACGCGCCCCGAACCGACGACCGACGCGACGCTCAAGCTGTACTCGGACTCGGCAAACCAGAACGAGCTCGCGGTCTCCGACGACTACGGACTCGGCCAGATCGAGTTCGTCGCGGTCGACTACAACCACCTCTCGATCGCCTTTCCCGATTACCTGCGCGTGGTGCGGACGGCCGGCGCCGGCACGTACCGAACCGAGTGGGAGCAGGACGACGACGTGCTCGCCGGCGCGATCTCGGGCACGTGGACCATGACCTACGTCGGCAAGGTGTGGGATACCCAGCTGACCGCCGGCCAGCCCTACCTGTTCCGCGAATACCACGACGTCACCGATGATCTCGACACCGGGATCTACCTGTTCGGCTCGGACGATGCCGAATACTACAAGCCGCGGAGCGCCTTCGCGGGCGCCTCCAACGTCCGCGCGCCGAACGCGGGCGGCGAGTGGTTTTCCTTCACGCCCGCCACCACCGACTGGTACGGCGCGGTGCTGCTCGTGAACGATGAATCCGACGGCAACTACGGCCTGTGGATCGGGCCCAAGGGGACGCTCGCCGAGGAAGCCGTGACCACGCGCCTCGAGGAGGTGCTGTTCGGCACCGCGACCATCCCCACGCCGCACTGGACTGCGTTCGGCGTGCGCCCGGCCGCGGGCGAGATCGGCTCGATCTGGCTCTACGGCGACGCCGCATACACGCTCTCCACTTTGGCGGTGAAGGACGAGTTCGGAACCGGCGTCAACTACGTGGTGGGCGACTACAACCACATCGCCACCGGGCTGGTCTACCCGCGCTTCCGCCGCGCGACGGGCACCGGACCGCTCGACTGCCAGTGGGAAGGCGGAACCGACACCGTGATGTTCATTCCGGGCGGCGCGCGGCAGCTCGACCTGAGCTGGCCGGCGGGCGGCGTGGTCAACGCGCGCGACCTGTTCATCGACGGCGGTGTCATGGGCGGGCGCACGGTGAGGATCGTGGTCTCCGACCTGAGCGGCGGCATGGACCTGGGTGTGGCGCTCTTCAAGTCGAGCGGCGCCGCCTGGTACGGCGCGCACGCCGACGCGGTCGCCAAGGTGGATGCGGCGGGCGTGGGCGGCACCGAGACCATCACGTACCACGCCAACGCCACCGACTGGTATGGGCTGGTGGTGTTCAATCAGAACGACGCGGGGGGCGCCTATCGCATCGACATCGTCGACGGGGTCGCGGTCTCGGCCCCGGAGCCCGGCCCGGTGCCGTTCAGCCTGCGCGCCTCGCCCAATCCCGCCTTTGGACCCAGCGAGGTGGTGTTCGGTCTGCCCGCACCCGGGCGCAGCGAGATCGTCGTCTACGACGTCCAGGGCCGGCAGGTGCGTCTGCTGGAGGACGCCGAGCGGCCGGCCGGCGAGCATCGCGTCCACTGGGACGGATGCGACGACGCGGGCCGCCCGCTGGGCCCCGGGGTGTTCGTCGCGCGCCTGAGCGCGGGCGGCCTCACGCGCACCATCAAGGTGGCGCGCACCCGCTGACGGCTTGGGCGCATCTAGCTCCCTGCACTAGAATGCGCCCTCTGCGCTCACCGTCACGGAGAGTCCATTGTCCAAGGTCCACGACATCCTCATTCTCGGTTCCGGGGCCGCCGGCTACACCGCGGCCCTGTACGCGGCGCGCGCCAACCGCAAGCCGGTCCTGATCGGCGGTCCGCAGCCGGGCGGCCAGCTCACCATCACCAGCGAGGTCGAGAACTACCCCGGCTTCCGCGAGGCGATCCTGGGACCCGAGCTCATGGAGCGGATGCGCGATCAGGCGGCGCGCTTCGGCACCGAGATGGTGTGGGCCACGGTCGAGCGCGTGGACCTGTCGCAGCGCCCGTTCACGGTGTGGGCCGAGGGCCAGGAGTACCGGTCGAAGACGCTGATCGTCGCCACCGGCGCCTCCGCCAAGCTCACCGGGCTCCCGAGCGAGACCCTGCTCCTGGGCTCCGGCGTTTCCGCGTGTGCTACCTGCGACGGATTCTTCTTCCGCGACAAGCGCGTGGTGGTGGTGGGCGGCGGCGACACCGCGATCGAGGAGGCCACCTACCTCACGCGCTACTGCAGCGAGGTGGTGGTGGTGCATCGCCGCGATACGCTGCGCGCATCGAAGATCATGCAGGACCGGGCGTTCTCGAACCCCAAGATCCGGTTCATCTGGGACAGCGAGGTGGCCGAGATCCTCGACACCACGCTGCAGAAGGTGACCGGCGTGCGGCTGCGCAACCTCAAGACCGGCGACGAGACCGAGCATCCGACCGACGGCGTGTTCATCGCCATCGGGCACCAGCCCAACACCGCCTTCCTCGCCGGCCAGCTCCCCACTGACACGCGCGACTACCTGCTGGTGAAGCCGGGCTCGACGGTCACGGCGATCGCCGGCGTGTTCGCGGCCGGCGACGTGGTCGACGCGGTCTACCGGCAGGCGGTCACCGCGGCCGGCATGGGCTGCATGGCGGCGATCGACGCCGAGCGCTTCCTCGAGGCCGAAGCCCACGAGCAGGCCGCGCACGCTCCCGCCGCCAAGGCGGCCAAGCCGGTCGCGAAGGCCCCCCGGCCCGCCACCGCGCGGCGCGGCAGCTGAGGCGAACGGCACTGGAGCACCCATGACCCCCGAGCCCGAGCGCGAGACTCTCGAGTTCGACGTCCAGTTCATCGGCGCGGGCCCCGCGGGGCTCGCGGGCGCGATCCATCTCGCCCACCTGATCGCGAAGCACGAGGAGCGGGTCGCCGCCGGCGGCGCGGGCAAGAGCCTGGGCGAGGTGTCGATCGCGGTGCTCGAGAAGTCCTCGCGAGTGGGCGCGCACGGGTTCTCGGGCGCGGTGCTCGATCCGCGCGCGCTGCGCGAGCTGATCCCCGACTTCCGCGAGCAGGGCTGCCCGATCGAGAGCGACGTCACCCGCGACGACGTCTACATCCTCACGCCGGGCGGCCAGCTGCAGCTCCCCCTCGTGCCGCCGATGCTCGCCAACCACGGCAACATCGTGGTCTCGCTCGGCAACCTGGTGGGATGGCTCGCGCAGAAGGCCGAGGAGAAGGGCGTGTTCGTGGTCACCGACACACCCGCCGCGCAGCCGCTGGTCGAGGGCACGCGGGTGGTGGGCGTGCGCACCGGCGACAAGGGCGTCAACCGCCAGGGCGGGCACAAGCCCAACTTCCAGCCCGGCGCCGACTGCCGCGCCAAGGCGACCGTGCTGTGCGAGGGGCCGCGGGGCACGCTCGGCAAGGTGCTCGAAGCGCAGCTCGGGCTCACCGCCGGGAAGAACGCGCAGGTCTACTCGACCGGGGTGAAGGAGCTGTGGGAGGTGCCGGCCGGACGCGCGCAGGCGGGCCGGGTCATCCACACCATGGGATTCCCGCTCCCCAACGACACGTTCGGCGGCGGGTTCATCTACGGGACCGACGATTCCCACTGGGCGGTAGGCTTCGTCACCGGGCTCGACGCGCCCGATCCCGCCAGCGACCCGCACGGGAACCTCCAGCGCTTCAAGACCCATCCGCTGGTGCGCGCGCTGCTCGAGGGCGGCAAGCCGGTCGGCTACGGCGCCAAGGCGATCCCCGAGGGCGGCTGGTGGGCGATGCCGAAGCTCTACGCCGACGGCGTGCTCCTGTGCGGCGACACCGGAGGCTTCCTCAACGGCGCCCGCCTCAAGGGCATCCACCTGGCGATGAAATCGGGGATGCTGGCCGCCGAGACGCTCTTCGAGTGCCTGCTCGCGGGCGACTTCTCGGCGGCGCGCCTCGCGGACTACGAGCGCCGCGTCGAACGCTCCTGGGCGGCCGATGAGCTGCGCTCGGTGCGCAACTTCCACCAGGGCTTCGAGCACGGCCTGTTCGCCGGCCTCATCAACACCGGCGTCGGGATGGTGACCGGCGGGCGCGATCTGCTGCTGCGCGATCGCGTGGGGAACACGCCCGGCCACACGCGCATGCGCAAGCTCGCCGGGCGGTATCCGGACGGCAAGCCGCCGCCGCCCGCGTACGACGGCAAGCTCACGTTCGACAAGCTGGCCGACGTCTACCTGTCGGGGACCATGCACGACGAGGATCAGCCGGTGCACCTGGTGGTCGCCGACGTCAGCGTGTGCGCGACCCGATGCCGGTCGGAGTTCGGCAACCCGTGCCAGCACTTCTGCCCGGCCAAGGTCTACGAGATGGTCCCCGATCCCGCGCGCGAAGGGGCGCTCAAGCTCCAGATCAACGCCTCGAACTGCGTGCACTGCAAGACCTGCGACATCGCCGACCCCTACCAGATCATCACCTGGGTGACCCCCGAGGGCGGCGGCGGCCCCGACTACAAGCGGCTGTAGGCGAACGGGCGGACCCCTCGCGGAGCCCGCCCGCCGCGTTTCTGCGCGATCGCTACTCGGCCAGGATGACGGTCGCTTTCGCCTGTGCGCTTGGCGTCTGGATCCGTGCGAAGTAGACGCCCGACACGGCGGGCGCCGCACCGGTGCTGCCGTCCCACGCGATCTCGTGCTCCCCCGCCGGGCGGAAGCCGTTGACCAGCGTCGTTAGGTGCCTTCCGGCGATGTCGAACACGTCGAGCCGCACGTCCGCACCTTCGGCAAGCGCGAATCGCAGAATGGCCCCGCCCTCGCGCGGACGCGACGCGAGCGCCACCGCCACCGTCCGCGCGCCGCCCGCCTCCTCGACGGCGGGACGCAGCGCGAGCTGCGGTGCAGAGATCGGGTACCGGCTCTGCGCGCACTGCAGCGCCTGCTGGTCGTCGCTCTCGAGCGTCCGCCCCGCGGTGCCGAAGTAATACGCGTACATCGTCGGCCGGTTGCTGGGCTTCTTCACGTTCGTGTGATGGATGCCCATGCAGTGACCCAGCTCGTGCGCGGCGATCGCTTCGGTGTCGTAGTCACCGCCTCCGGTCTGCCAGCTCACCGCATTGTTGAACGACACGTCGGTCTCGGTGATCACCTGGCCGGCGGCGAGCACCAGCGCCGTGATGGCGAGGCAGCTCCCGGTGCAGCCGTTGCCGTTCGCCCACAGCAGCGCGTTGGTCCCGTCGGTCACGAAACCGGCGGTCGTGGTGCCCGCGATGCTGAGGTTGTGATTGGCGCCCGACACGTTGGTCCATGCCGAAGCCGCGTTCGCCAGTGCCGTGCCCTTTCCCGCGCCCTGATTCGCGGTGTTGTGCCGGAACGGAATGTTGGCGTTGCTCCAGTGAACGAATCCGCCGGCGTCGCTGCACGTCACCAGCGCGCCCGCAGAGAACCGCCCCACCCCGGTGTTCTGGATCATGCGGAAGGCCTGCGCCTCCTGAGCGGCGAAGCCGACCGCCAGCATCATCGCGGCGAAGAGCACGTGCCGCGCTGACTTGTGGATCGTCATGACGTCCTCCATTCCTGGCTCCGGGCGCGTGGCCCGGAGCGGGCGCTTAGCGGTCACCGGCGAGCGAGCGGACGCGCTGGATCATGTCGTCCAGCGTGAAACCGTCGACACCACCGGGAGGCTCCGCGATTCCCGACGCATCAGGCACCAGCGGGTGAGCGTTGGCCTGGCTCACGACCTTCCGCCCGGCGCCGCTGCCCGTGACGTCGAACGCGCCCTGCACGAGGGCGCGCACGGTCAGGAACTCGCGGCCGCCCTGGAGCAGCTCGCGATTCAGGAAGAGAACGTACTCGGACCCGGGTACGAGCTCGGGCCCGCCGATGATCAGGGTGGTGATGTCGCCGACCGTGCCGCCCAGCAGGGTAAAGGTGACCTCACGCGTTGCGCGGTCGCCCTTGAGCACCTGGCTCGGGCGCACCCGCACGTCGGTGAGGATCATGCTGTGATCGGCGTTCCAGTAGCTGTGGATGTCGAGCACACGGCCGAACACGATCGTCTCGTTCTCGGCGGTGAGCCCTTCGAGGCCCTGACGGATCAGGGTGGTGGCGCCGGCCGGAAGGGCGGCCAGTGCGGTGAGGATCAGACCGAGGGCGATCCTCGCGACGGGGGGGGACAGACGCATGCTGCGCCTCCTCATGTGCATGAGGGACCGATGAGGCCGGATGCTGCTCCCGAGCCGGCGATGTCCGGAACGGGTGCACCCGGTGGCACATCTATGAATCAGGGTCGGGCCCCTCGCGGGGCCCGCCCGTTGAGTTCAGACTTCGATCGCTATTCGGCGAGGATCACGGTCGCGCGTGCCTGCTGTCCTCCGCCCTGGAGCCGGGCGAAATAGACACCCGAAGGCACCGGCCCCGTGCCGCTGCTCCCGTTCCATGCGACTTCGTGCTCGCCGGCCGGCCGGAAGCCGCTGACGAGCGTGGTGAGATGCCGGCCTGCAACGTCGTACACGTCGAGCCGGACGTCCGCCGCCTCGGGAAGCGCGAAGCGCAGGAGCGCGCCGCCCTCACGCGGGCGCGCCGCCAGCGCGATGGCCGTGCGCGTGCCGGTCGTGAGCCCTTCCTCCAGCACCGCCGGCTGTGCCGCGAACTGCGCGGCGGCCGGCGGATAGCGGTTCTGCGCACACTGGAGCGCCGACCGGTCGTCGGTCTCGAGCGACCGTCCGCTCGAGCCGAAGTAATACGCGTACATGGTCGGACGCGGTGAGGTGGAGGTGAGATTGGTGTGGTGGATTCCCATGCAATGGCCGAGCTCGTGCGTGGCGACCGCCTGGGTGTCGTAGTTGTTTCCGTTGGTGGTCCAGGTCACAGCGTTATTGAAGGTCACGTCGGTCTCGGTGATGCGCTGGCCACTCGCCAGGACCAGGGCCGTCAGGGCGAGACAGCTTCCCGTGCAGCCGCTGCCGTTCGCCCACCGGAGCGTATTGATGCCGTCGGTGACGAATCCCGCAGTGGTGGTCCCGGCGATCGTGACGTTGTGGTTGGCGCCCGACACCCCGGTCCACGCAGCGGCCGCGCCCGAGAGCGCGGTGCCCTTGCCCGAGCCCTGGTTGGCGGTGTTGTGCCGGAACGGAATGTTGGCGTTGGTCCAGTGGACGAAGCCACCCGAGTTGCTGCAGGTCACCAGCGCGCCGGACGAGAAACGCCCGACGCCGGTGTTCTGGATCATGCGGAAGGCGAAGGCCTCGCTGACGAGGCCGCCCGCCAGGATGACTGCGGCCGCGACCAGCGCGCCCGCCGTCTTGCGCTTGTTCATGACGTCCTCCATTACGGATCCGGCGCCGGGCGCCGGAGCGGGGGCCTATCGATCGCCGGCGAGCTGACGCACCTGCTTGACCAGGTCGTCCACGGTGAGGCCCTCGGCCCCTCCGGGGGGCTCGCTCAGGCCTTCCAGGTCGGGCAACAGGGCGTGGTTCAGCGCCTGGCTGTAGGCGCGAGGCCCCTTGCCCAGGTCGGCGATCTCGAAGGCGCCCTGGGCCAGATCCCGCACGGTGAGCACCGGGCGGGCGCCCTGCAGCACCTCGTGGTTCAGGAAGAGGACGTACTCGCTCCCAGGGACCAGCTCCGGACCGCCGATGATGAGCGTCGTGATGTCACCGACGGTCCCGCCCAGGAGCGTGAAGGTGATCTCGCGCGCGGCGCGATCACCCTTGAGCACCTGGTTCGGGAGCACACGGATGTCGGTCATGATCATCGTGTGATCGGCGTTCCAGTAGCTGTGGATGTCGAGCACGCGGCCGTGGACGACGGACTCGTTCTCGGCGGTGAGCTTCTCGAGCCCCTGACGGATCAGGGTGGTGGCGCCGGCCGGGAACGCGACCAGTGCGGTGAGGATCAGGCCCGCAACGATCCTCGCGACGGGGGGGGACAGACGCATGCTCCGCCTCCTCATGTGGAATGAGGGACCGAAGAGGCCGGACGCGTGCCCCGATACCGTCGTTTCCGGCGCGGGGGGGCGCCCGGAGGACACGGATATGATTCAGGGTCGCGCGCGTTCTTCGGCCCCGCGGCAACCCGTGACATGGAACTGTCAAAGAGCGTATCCCCGGCATGGTGCCCACTCAAGTGTGAAGGCCTGTGCGTGCCGGGTGCATCATGATCTAGACTCCCGCCTGGCCTGAATCGAGGCGTCCGGCAACCCGAACCAAGGAGTTTGTTCCCGGTGAACGACCATTCGCGGCGGCGTTTGGTGGGCATGGCGCTCGCACTCGCGCTCACCTCGTGCGCGTCCACGGGCTATGTTCCCACCACCTCCATGCCGGCGGCACGCGCCGCGCTCCAGCCCGAGTACCGCTTGTTCTACGACGCGCTCCAGGATTACGGCGACTGGGTGCTCATCGAGCCGTTCGGATTCGTGTTCCGCCCCAAGGTGGACTTCGCGACCTTCCGTCCCTTCGAGGATGGGTTCTGGGCGCCGAGCGATTCGTGGGGCTGGGTGTGGATCTCGGCCGAGCCGTTCGGATGGGCCACGTATCACTACGGGACCTGGACGTGGGACCGCTTCCAGGGCTGGGTGTGGATCCCCGGCCTCGACTGGGGCCCCGCGTGGGTGACCTGGCAGATGGCGGATGCCTACGCCGGCTGGGCTCCGCTCTATCCGAGAGGCGGCGGCGGCGGGCCGTCGGGCGAGTACCTCTACGCGCCGCTCTCGCGCATGGGCTCGACCGATCTGCGCATGCAGATGGCGACCCGCGAGCAGCTCGGTGACGCCGTCGCCTCCGCCAAGCCGCTGCGCATCGAGTCGGTGCAGGACGGCGTGCGCTTCAATCCCGGTCC
>DATEMP010000342.1:0-5128 GCA_035275545.1 Candidatus Eiseniibacteriota bacterium
CGGGCTGGCTCGAGCGCGCCACCGGCCGCACCGTGGTCTACGTGGTCGGGGCGGGCGATGGGTTCGACGAGGCGCGCGACGACCTCGAGTACTTCCGCGGGCCCGGAGCGCTGCTGCCCTTCCCCGATCCCGAGACCCTCCCCTACGACCCGGTCTCGCCGCATCCCGGGCTCACCGCCCAGCGGCTCGCGACCCTGGACCGCCTCGGGCGCCGGCGCACGGACGGTGCGGCGGGTGGCGGGATCGTGCTCACCACGGTGCGCGGCATCCTGCAGCGCGTCCCTGCGCCCGACCGGCTCGCGCGCGCGGTGCTCGGCTTCAAGGTCGGGCACGACTACGAGCCGCACGCGGTCATGGAGCGGCTGGTGTTCCTGGGCTACGAGCGCCTGCCCGAGGTCGAGGCGATGGGCCACTTCGCGCGGCGCGGCGGCATCCTCGACATCTACCCGGTGGGCTCCGCCGACCCGCTGCGGCTCGAGTTCGACGGCGACACGCTGCGCTCGCTCCGGCGCTTCGACGCCGGGACCCAGCGCTCGATCGAGCAGCTCGCCGAGGCCACCGTGCTCCCGCGCGTCGAGATCGCGGTCGAGCCCGGCGAGGCCCTGGCGCTGGGCTCGTTGCTCGACTACCTGCCCGACGACTGCCTGGTGCTGTGCGACGACCCGGGCAAGCAGCGCGAGCGCCGCGACGACCTGGTCGAGGCGATCCGCCGCGGCTACCAGGAGATGCGCGCGCACTACCCGGAGATCTCGGCCCCCGAGGACCTGTTCCTGCCCGGCGAGGCGTTCGACCGGCTGCTCGATGCGCGCTCGGGCGCGGACTGGATGGGCCCGGTCACCGAGGCCGGCGACGCGGACCGCTACCCGCGCACGCTGTTCGTCGAGTGCTCGCCCGCCGAGCCGGTCCAGCGCTCGATGGAGCGCCTGCGGTCGCACGTGGCCGAGCTGGGGGCCAACAGTCTGCGCGTGGTGATCCTGTGCGACAACCCGGGCCAGCGCGACCGGCTCGCCGAGCTGCTGGGCGAGACCGACGCGGCGCTGGGCGTGGGGCTGATCACCGCCGGCTTCACGCTCAAGCACGCGGGGCTCGCGGTGCTCACCGACCACGAGATCTTCGCGCGCTACCGGCGCCGCCGGCGCCGGCTCAAGAAGACCGGCGGGCTCTCGCTCGCCGAGCTCTCGGCGCTCAAGGTGGGCGACTTCGTGGTGCACGAGGACCACGGGATCGGCGTCTACCGCGGGCTCCAGCGCCTCACGCTCAACGGGCAGGAGACCGACTGCGTCGAGATCTCGTACGCCGAGCGGGACCGGCTCTACGTGCCGGTGCAGCAGCTGGCGCTGGTCTCCCGCTACGCCGCCGAGGAGGGCGCCCGGCCGGCGCTCCACCGGCTGGGCTCGGCCTCGTGGCAGAAGCAGAAGTCGCGCGCCAAGCAGGCGGTGCGCGACATGGCCGAGGGCCTGATCAAGGCGTACGCCGCGCGCCAGGCGCTGCCGGGCCACGCGTTCAAGCCCGACACGGTGTGGCAGCGCGAGCTGGAGGCGGCGTTCCCGTACGAGGAGACTCCCGATCAGATGACCGCCATCGAGGAGGTCAAGCGCGACATGGAGGCGGACCGCCCGATGGACCGCCTGATCTGCGGCGACGTCGGCTACGGCAAGACCGAGGTGGCGGTGAGGGCGGCGTTCAAGGCGGTGCAGGACGGGCGCCAGGTCGCGGTGCTGGTGCCCACCACGATCCTCGCCCAGCAGCACTGGCTCACGTTCCGGGAGCGGCTCGCGGATTTCCCGATGCAGGTCGAGGTGCTGTCACGCTTCCGCACGCCCAAGGAGCAGAAGGACGTGCTCAAGCGGCTCGCGGCCGGGCAGGTGGACATCGTGATCGGCACCCATCGGCTGCTCTCCAAGGACGTCAAGTTCCACGACCTGGGCCTGGTGGTGATCGACGAGGAGCACCGCTTCGGCGTGGCGCAGAAGGAGCGGGTGCGGCAGATCACCCGCACTGTGGACGTGCTGGCGATGACCGCCACGCCGATCCCGCGCACGCTCAACCTGAGCCTCGCCGGTGCCCGCGACATGTCGGTGATCGAGACGCCGCCGCGCGACCGCCTGCCGGTGCACACCGAGATCTGCGAGGCGGACGACGAGCTGGTGAGCGATGCGATCCTGCGCGAGGTGGACCGCGGCGGGCAGGTGTTCTTCGTGCACAACCGCGTCGAGACCATTCACAACATCGCGCTGCGCGTGCAGCGGCTGGTGCCGCAGGTCAAGGTGGCGGTGGCGCACGGCCAGATGGCCGAGCGCGACCTCGAGCGTGTCATGCTCGAGTTCCTCGACAAGAAGAGCGACGTGCTGGTCTCGACCATGATCATCGAGTCCGGCCTCGACATCCCGAGCGTCAACACGCTGATCCTCGACCGCGCCGACACGCTCGGGCTGGCGCAGCTCTACCAGCTGCGCGGGCGCGTGGGGCGCTCGTCGCACCGCGCCTATGCCTACCTCATGGTGCCGTCGCGGCGCGTGCTCACCGAGGAGGCCGAGAAGCGCCTGCGCGTGGTCGAGGAGTTCGACGAGCTGGGGGTGGGATTCAAGATCGCGCTCAAGGACATGGAGATCCGCGGCGCCGGGAACCTGCTCGGGCCCGAGCAGCACGGCTTCATCCTCGGCCTCGGGTTCGATCTCTACATGAAGCTGCTCGAGGAGGCGGTCGCCGAGCTCAAGGGCGAGGCGGCGGAGGTGAAGCCCGAGCCGAGGCTGCTCACCGACTGGAGCGCGTTCCTCCCCGACGACTACGTCCCGGACGAGCACGAGAAGCTGGCGATGTACCGGAGGCTCGCCGACACGCGCGATCTCGAGCTGCTCGACGACCTGACCCTCGAGCTCATGGACCGCTTCGGCCAGCTGCCCGAGCCGGCGGTGGCGCTGGTCGAGCTGCGGCGCCTGCGGGTGCTGGGGGCCGCGGCCCAGGTCGAGAACCTGCGCGTGTTCCACGACGTGGTCGAGCTGACCCTGCGGCGCCCGCTCAAGCCCGCCGAGATCCGCGGCGTGGTGGGCGCGGTACGGTTCCAGGTCGAGTTCATGTCGGGGCGCGAGTTCGGCCTGCGCACACGCGGCGACGGCCTGGTGCTGCTCAACCGCGCCCGCGAGCTGCTCGAGATGCTCGCCGCGATCATGCAGGGCGGGCCCGCGGAAGAGGAAAAGAAGGCGCAATAAGGGGTAAGGGCAACGGAGAGGGTGGAGACAGTGTCCTTCTCCGCGCGTGCCCGCCGTCCCCGCCGTGGTTTTTTGTACTCCTGTAGACGGTGGGATAGATTCCGCCTCATGGCTCTCCGTGTGTCCCCTGTGAGACCGCTCCTCCTCGCCCTCTCCCCGTGGGCATGTGCCGGCGCCATTGCCGGATGCGGCTCGGACTCGGGCGTGCTGGCGCGCGTCAACCAGCAGCCCATCACCATCGAGCAGTTCAACGAGGTGGCGGCCGGGAACCTCGGCCAGTACCTCGGCACCCCCGACAGCGTGAAGGCGACGCTACTCGACGATCTCGTCAACCGCGAGTTGCTGATCCAGGCGGCGCGGTCCGAGGGAATCGAGCGGACCCCCGAGTTCCAGAGCTTCCGGCACAACGTCGAGCGGCAGGTGCTGCGCGAGACGGTGTTCCAGCGGCTCATGAGCGGCCCCTACCCGGTGAGCGACGCCGAGGTGAGCGCCCTCTACGCGCTGCGCAACACCGCGACCCACGCGCGCCTCATCTTCACCTACGACGAATCGGTCGCCCGGCTGGCGGCGCAGGACCTGGCGCGCGGCGAGGCATTCGAGACGGTCGCCGACCGCTACAACCCGACCGGCATGGTGCCGCCGGGCGGCGACGTGGGGTTCATCCAGCCGGGCGCGCTGCTGCCGCCGCTCGACGAGATGGTGCGCACCGGGCCTCCCGGAAAGATCCTCGGGCCGATCCAGGTGGGCAGCGACGGCTGGTTCCTGGTGCGGATCGAAGGGCGCCGCCCGCAGCCGCAGCCGCCGCTCGAGGAGGTGCGCACGCAGCTCGCCGAGATGCTGCGCCAGCGCAAGCAGCGGGTGATCGCGACCCGCATGGTCGAGCGCCTGCGCACCGAGTACGCGATCGAGCTCCAGCCCGGCGCGGCGCAGGTGATGTCCGAGAAGCTGCGGCCGGCCCCCGGCGAGGGCCTTGCCGGCCGCCAGCCCGCGCCCGGACCCGAGGATCGCCAGCGGGTGCTCGCACGCTACACGGGCGGCACCTACACGCTCGGCGAGGCGTACGACGACCTGGTGGCGGGCAGCGCCAACCGGCTCGATCTCGCGGTGATTCCCACCGTCGAGCGCTGGATCCAGCTGCAGACCATCGAGCGCGCGGGCCTGCTCGAAGCCCGCCGGCGCCGGATCGACGAGGAGCCCGAGGTTCAGCGGCGCGTGCGCGAGCGGATCAACAACACGCTGCTCGACGGCTTCTACCAGCGCCACGTGGTCGCCGCGATCCAGCTCACGCCCGAGGACCTGCGCGCTGCATACGAGCGCTACCGGCCGCAGTTCGCCCGCCTCACCTCCGCGCATGTCGTGTCGGTGACGCTGCCCGACTCGGCGGCCTCTGCGACGCTCGCCGCCCAGGCCGCGCACGCCCAGGGCCTCCGCGAGGCGGCGGTGGCCGCGGGGCTCGGCGGGCAGGTGCGCGAGGAACAGCTCACCTTCCCCGCCGCATCGCCGCTCTGGACCCAGTTCGAGAGCCACCTGTCGGCGATGCGTCCCGGTCAGGCGGCCGGACCGTTCGAGACCCCGAACGGATGGCTGCTGCTGCAGCTCCTCGACAAGCGCCAGGAAGCACCCGCGTTCGAGGCGCTCCCGGCGGCCGCGCACGCCCAGCTCCAGGGCGTGGCGCTCGAGATCAGGCGCGAGGCACGGCTCGCGGCACTCACCGATTCGCTGCGCCGCGTGCTCGGGCCGGTGGTCGTGCACGAGGAGCGGCTGCGCCGCGTGCCCTGGCCGCCCGCCGCGACGCCTCCCGCCGGCAGCTAGATGCGCCGCGCGCGCTGGTGGATCGTCGCCGCCGGCCTGATCGCGCTGGTGGTGGTGCTGCGGATCACCGCCTGCAAGCCCAAGCCGATCGAGGTCGACGTGGCGCA
>DATEMP010000343.1:0-2447 GCA_035275545.1 Candidatus Eiseniibacteriota bacterium
CCTGGCGCTGGTGATCATCGGGTTGGCCGTCGGGGGCTGGCAGGCCTCGCCGTACTTCTGGCACAAGACCGACTTCCTGGTGGTCGTGTTCGGCATCCCGCTCCTGGCGCTCGCGCTGTTCCTCGGGTGGCGGCTGGTGAAGCCGAAGGTGGTGGAGAACACCGGCGGTCGGATCAAGGCGGTCTGGTCGGACACCGGCCCCACCTACGGCGACGACGTGAAGCCCGAGGACCTCGACGTCGAGGACAAAGAGGGGGGCGTCATCTGATGAACGGCGGCAAGACGTGGCGCGGCGTGGCCGGCCTGACCGCGGCGCTGGTGGTGTTGGCCGCGTGCGGCTCGGGGGGTGGCAGCGGGCCGAACCCGACGCCTGCGCCGGTGCCCGGGGCGACCCCGGGCGGGAAGTTGACGATCGGTATCGCTTTCGACGAGCCCGGGCTGGGGCTCAAGACCGGTGACGCCTACACCGGGTTCGACGTGGACACCGCCATCTACATCGCCGGCGCGCTCGGCGTGACCCGGGACAACATCACCTGGAAGGAAGCCAACAGCGACCAACGCCAACAGCTGCTGGAATCCGGCGGGGCGGACCTGATCGTCTCCACCTTCTCCATCACCGACCAGCGCAAACAGGTCGTCGACTTCGCCGGGCCCTACTTCGTGGCCCACCAGGACCTGCTCGTGCGCCGCAACGACACCGAGATCATCGGGCCCGAGGCGCTGGACGGCAAGACCCTGTGCTCGGTGCCCGGCACCACCTCCGCGGCCTACGTCACCAGCCACTTCCTGGGCAACATCAAACTGACCGAGAAACCGCGGTTCTCCGACTGCGTCACCGCGTTGGCGGCCAGCGAGGTCGACGCGGTCACCACCGACGACGTCATCCTCGCCGGGTTCGCCGCCCAACCCCAGTACCAAGGCAAGCTCAAGGTGGTGGGCAAGGGCTTCTCCGACGAGTGGCGTGCCTCCCACATTTCGGATAGCGGACCCAATAAGGTCCCGTTCGAAATGGAGGAACATTGATGCGGGAGAAGCGCCGGAAATTCACTCCGGAGTTCAAGTCCGAAGCGGTTCGTCTTGTAGTCGACACCTCGCGTCCCATCGCCGAGGTTGCCCGCGAGATCGGCGTGCACGAGGGCACGCTCGGCAACTGGGTTAACAAGCACCGTGTCGAGCACGCCGGGGACGAGCCGCCGTTGACCCTGCCGGAACGAGCGCGGCTGCGGGAACTCGAGCGGGAGAACCGCGAGTTGCGCATGAAGACGGAGTTCCTGGGAAAGGCGGCCGCCTTTTTCGCCCAGGAGTATCGGTGAGCGAGAAGTACTCGTTCATCGACGCGGAAAAGGCACACTACCCGGTCGTGAAGATGTGCGCCTGGCTGCAGGTATCGACCTCGGGCTTCTACGCCTGGCGGGACCGACCGGCCTCGCCGACCGCGCGCCGTCGCGCTCGGCTGTCCAGACTTGTCCAGGCGATCTTCGACGCCTCCGACGGCACCTACGGCTACCGCCGCATCCACGCCGCGCTGCGGCGGCAGGGCGAAGACTGCGGGCCCGAGCTGGTCCGCGACCTCATGCGGGACCTCGGCCTGGTGCCCTGCCAGCCACGACCGTGGCGGCCCACCACGACCCAGCCCGGCGAGGGCGCCGCGACCATCCCCGACCTGGTAGGCCGCGACTTCACCGCTGCCGCGCCAGGCACCAAGCTCGTCGGGGACATCACCTACCTGCCGACCTGGCAAGGCTTCTGCTACCTGGCCACCGTCATCGACTGCTGTACCAAAGAATGCATCGGATACGCGATCGCCGACCACATGCGCGCCGAGCTCGTCATCGACGCGCTCCGCATGGCCGCGCGCAACTACCCGCTGGCACCCGAGGCGATATTCCACAGCGACCGCGGCTCGCAATACCGAAGCGAAGCGTTCGCCGAAGCCGCCGCCCGGCTCGACGTCCGCCAATCGGTGGGCCGAGTGGGTTCCTGCTTCGATAATGCCCTCGCGGAATCTTTCAATGCCACGCTCAAAGTCGAGCGAGTCAACCGCACTGCCTACCCGACAAGAGAACACGCCCGTACGGATGTGGCTCGTTACATCGAGTTCCGCTACAATATCAAGCGACTTCACTCGGCGCTGGGCTACCGAACCCCACGGGAGGCCTACAACGAGTACCAGACTCAACGGCAAGCGGCCTGACAACACGAATAGTAGCTATCCGAAAAACGCGGGGCGGCCCAGGTCAGTGCTCGGTGCGGCGGCTGATACTCGCCGCGTGGCCAGCGGGTTGTCGGGGGCGCGCGGTCGGCAGGCAGCGCGGTGTCGACGACCATCGGGCACGCCGGGCGGGTGTATCAGGTGGTCGCAACGCTCGCTCCTCTCACAGGGAACGAATGGGTTGGGGACGACTTGACGACAGCAACCGAGTTCGCCGCGTTCATCTCCTACAACC
>DATEMP010000344.1:0-5654 GCA_035275545.1 Candidatus Eiseniibacteriota bacterium
CGGCCGCCGGGCTGATCGCGGCGTTCGTGCCGCGACCCCCGGCAGAGGCCGCGGAGGGCGCGGGCGTGGGGGCCACGCCGTGGCTCGCCGCACTGCTCTGGACCGCGCTCACCGCGGCGCTGCTGTTCGGGAACGCATGGCTCGCGCCGCGCTCGGACGGCTGGTTCCACGCCGCGGTGACGCTCCAGATGGCGGAGCGCGGTGTCCCCCCCGAGGATCCGTACTTCGCGGGGCTGAGGCTCCTCTACTTCTGGGGCTATCACGCGTGGGCGGTGCTGTGGCTCGCGATCGCGCCCTCGCTCGGGGTGTGGGCGCCGCTCATCGTGCTCAACCTGACCGGCGCGTTCGCGGTGGTGCTGGGCGCGTGCCTGATCGCGCGCCGGCTGGGCGCGGACCGCGCCGGCATGTGGGCCGCGGCCGGTGCCGCCACGCTCGGCTACGCACCGTTCTCCTGGGCGTGGATCGTGGTGCGCGCGTTCACCGGCGAGGTGCAGGGCTGGGACGAGATCCGGCGGCTGGTGGCGATGGGGGCGACCCCGGCGCTCCAGATCATGGGCACCTGGACGCTCCACTCCTCGATGGCGTTCTTCGGCGACAAGTACCTGGTGCTCACCCCGTTCGCGCTCGGCCTCGCGCAGTGGACGCTGCTGCTGCTCGCCCTGCTCGACTTCACCGCGCGACCCGGGCGGCGCGAGGGCGTGGCGCTCGGCATGGCGTTCGCGGCCGCGCTCTTCATCCACAGCGTGGTGGGCTGGAGCGCGGCGCTGATCGCGGGCGGATGGTGGTGGTGGGCGCTGTGGCGCTCGCGCCACCCGGGCGAGCGGGGGCACCGCCGGGTGCTGCTGCCGCTGATCGCCGTGTTCGCCGCGGTCGCGGTGCTGATGTCGCCCTACCTCGCGGTCACCACGCTCGGCAAGCAGAAGGCGATGGCGCCGGGATTCTCGCCGCTCGCGATCGGCACCTGGCTGCTCTCGGGACTGCTGCTGGTGCCTGCCGGCATGGGGTGGCTGTGGCGGATGCGCGCCCGGGTTCCGGGAGCGCGCGATCTGCTGGTGTTCGCGGTGCTCCTCACCGCGGCGGGTCTCTCGCTGTGGCTGCCCGGGAACAACCAGAGCAAGTTCTTCAACCTGCTCTTCCTGCTGCTCGCCGCCCCCGCGGGGCTGGCGGTGGTGGCGATCCGCCGCCGCACGCGCGGCATGGCGCGGCGGCTGGTCGACCTCACGCTGGCGATCGCGGTGGTGCCCACCGTGGTCATGTCGATCTGGGCGTTCGCCACCGAGCGCGCCCAGTTCGGCACGGGGTGGGAGCATCCGCAGCCCGGCGAGCTCGAGGGCATGCGCTGGGTGGCGCTCCATACCGCGGCCGACGCGGTGTTCCTGGACGCCGATCTCTCGCTGGACATCCCGGTGCGCGCCGGGCGCACGGTGATGAGCGGCGGCGAGCGCTGGGAGCAGAACTGGTGCTATCCGCTCCCGGCGCTCGCCGACCGTCGCCATGCCGCGCGCGAGCTGGGCATGCTGCTCGACCCGCCGTCTCCCGAAGTGCGCGCGTTCCTGCGTACCCTCGGGCGTCCGGTGTTCGTGACCGTGCGCCGCCGCACCGCCGAGGCCACCGGTCTCTGGGCGCGGGCACTCGCCTCAGCGCACCCGGGTTACACGCTCGTCTACCGCAACCCGGACCTCGCGATCCTCCGATGGGAGGGCCGCAATTAATGAGCGCACGCTCTCGTCTTCTGCTGGTGGGGGCAGGGCTCGCCGCGCACGCGCTGCTCGCCTTCGGCGCGCTCGCGTTCCTGCCGGTCCAGGCGCGCATCGCGCTCGCGTTCCTCGTGCTCGTGATGCTGCCGGGCTTCGCGTTCGTCTCGCTCGGCGCGCGCCCACCGGGCGGTGCGATGCTCGCCCCCGGTTGGGCGCTAGGCTTCGGCGTCGCCTGGCTCGGCGCCCTGGTCCTCGCGACCCGCGCGCTGGGGATGCCCTTCACGATCCTGGCCACAGCGTCGCTGCCGCTCCACGCGCTCCTGTGGGGCATCGTGTGGTGGCAACTGCGCCAAAAGGGTCGAGGGGGGCTCGGGGACCACGCGACGAAGCGCGTGTTCATAGCGAGGAGCGTGGTCCCCGAGCCCTCCTCGACTGATGCGCCCGCGACCTGGCCGCGTGCAGCGTGGGTCGCAATGCTGCTCGCCGCCGCGGTGGGCTCATGGAACGCGGGCCGGCTCGGCGCGCCGCTCGGAGTCCACACCGACTCGCCCGACCACATCGGCACCATCCGGCGCATGCTGGCGAGCGGCGACGCGTTCCCGCGCGACGCGTTCTTCCGCGACGCGGGCCGCGAGGGCGCCGATCCCCGCAAGGGACTCTGGCATCCGGAGGTGGCGTTGATCGCGAAGCTCGCCGCCGCCGATCCGCTCGTGACCTGGTCGTTCCTGCCCGCGTGCCTGGTGCCGCTGTTCGTGCTGATCGCGGCCGGCATGGGATTCATGGTGCGGGGCCCGACCGGTGCCGCGGTGGCGGGCTGGGCATGGCTCCTCACCTACGGCGGGTCGCTCCAGGAGCAGTACGTGCGCGAAGCGGTGTTCGCCACCAAGCTGGGCGACCTGCTGGCGCTCGCGACCGCGGTCGCGGTGATCGCCGATCTCTCGCGCCCCGCGCGCGCGCTGCGCCTCGCCGCGCTCGGGCTCGGGCTCGGCACCCTCGCCGCCCACGTCTACTACGCGCTCCATTTCGCAATGGTGTTCACCGCACTCGGCGTGGGCCTGCTGATCGCCGACCGGCGCTGGAGCCCGCGCGTCGCCCGGCTCGCGGGCACCTCGATCCTGCTCGGCCTCGCCGCACTCCCGTACCTCGCGTGGCGTGTCAGCCAGTCCTACGGCCCGGTCAACGCCATCCACACCGAAACCCAGGGCATCCTGTGGCTCGCCGACGGCGTGCCGGTGGTCTCGATCGGCGTGCTGTGGGACTGGTTCGGCAACGCGTGGCTGCTGTTCCCGCTCGCCGCGCTCTGGCTGTGGCGCGCCGGGCGCGCGAACCCCGCGGTGCTCTACCTGCTCACCACCCCGCTCGCCGTGGCGCTGGTGATCTTCGATCCGCCGGTGGTGCGGCTCCTCGAGCCCCGGATCGGTTACCTGCTCATGCGCATGGTGTGGATGGCGCCGCTCGCCGCACTGCTCGCGTGGGTGCTGCCGGGCCTGGTCGAAGCACTCCGGCGCGGGCCCGCGCGCGTGCCCGCGGCGCTTGCGCTCCTGGGCGTGGCGTGGCTCCTCAAGCCCGCGCTGGTCGACTCGGCGCTGGTGCTGGCCCATCCGGCGGCCCAGGCGGCGACCGAGCGTCCCTGGGGCACCGGGCCCTGGGTGGACGCGCTCGACTGGATGAAGCAGGGCCTGCCCGCGGGCAGCGTGGTGCTCTCGGACCCCGCGACCTCGTACTCGGTGCCCATGCACACCGGGCTCTACGTGGTGACGCTCTCCGACCAGCACAGCTCGCCCAACGACGCGCACGCCCTGGAACGCATCCTCGACGCGCGCGACGCGCTCGACCCCTGGGCCTCGTGGGACCGCGTGCGGGAGCTGCTGCGGCGGCACGGCGTGGACGCGATCGCGCTCAACAACCGTTTCCCCTCGCCGCCGCCGCTCGACTACTGGACCCCGCGCCCGTCCTGGTTCGCCGCCTCGCGCGCGCGCTTCGACCGCTGGCCGGCCGCGTTCGAGCGGGTCTTCGACACCGGCGACTTCGTGGTCTACCGCGTCCATCGGGAGGCACTCGACATGATCGACGAGCCCGCCCCGGTGCGCCCGTTCGTCGCGCCCTGGACGCCCGCCGAGGGACCCGGCCGCTCGGTGGACGCGCATCTGCCCGCGATCCTCCGCTTCGGTCTCTCGCAGGACCGCGCCTCGCAGGGGGACACGCTCACCGGCATCGCCGACTGGCGGGCCACCCGGCGCATGACCGCCGGCTCGTACATCGTCGCGGTGCGCTTCGACCGCGCCCTGCCGGACAGCGCCCGGCCGCCGCGGCTGTTCGCCAAGCCGGCGCGCAAGCTGATCGAGCGGGCGAACGGCGAGCGCTACCGCTTCCGCGAGGATCACCTGCCGGTGGGCGGAGCCTACGGCGTCGACCTGTGGCGCCCGGACCAGGTGGTGCGCGACAGCTTCACGGTGGTGGTGCCGCGGGACGTGGCGGACGGCACCTACCGGGTCCAGATCCGCATGCTGGTCCAGCCGCACTACGCCAACTATCGTCTCAGCGACTACTTCCTCGACGAGGACTACTACACCGGTCTCGAGGTGGGGTCGCTGACGCTGCAACGCAGGGCTTCGGGAGGAGCGAACTGACATGTGCGGCATCAACGGCGTGTTCCACTACGGCGGCGGGGACGCCGACCCGGCGCTCACCGCCCGCCAGGCCGGGCTGATCGCCCACCGCGGCCCCGACGACCACGGCCTGTGGCACGAGGGCCCGGTGGCGCTCGGGCACCGGCGGCTGTCGATCGTCGATCTCTCCCCGGGCGGGCACCAGCCGATGGCGAACGAGGACGAGCGCCTGTGGGTGACGTTCAACGGCGAGCTCTACAACTGGCCCGAGGTCAAGGGCACGCTCGCGGCGCGCGGTCACCGCTTCCGCGGATCGAGCGACACCGAGATGCTGCTCCATCTCTACGAGGAGCACGGCGACGACCTGCTCCCGCACGTGCGCGGGATGTTCTCGTTCGCGCTCTACGACCGCGGCCGCCGCCGGCTGCTGCTCGCCCGCGACCGGCTGGGCAAGAAGCCGCTCTTCTACCACGACGACGGCCGGCGGATCGTGTTCGCCTCCGAGCTCAAGGCGTTGCTGCTCGACCCCTCGGTGCCGCGCGAGATCGATGAGGCCTCGCTCGCCGACTACCTCACCTTCCAGTATGTCCCCTCGCCGGGCACGATCTGGAAGGGGGTGCGCAAGCTGCCGCCCGCGCACCGGCTGGTGTGCGACGCGCAGGGGGCCAGGGTCGAGCGTTACTGGTCGCTGCCGGTCGAGCCGGATGCGGGCCACCCGCCCGAGGTCTACCGCGAGCGGCTGCGCGCGCTGCTGATCGAGGCGGTGCGCGTGCGGCTCATGTCCGACGTGCCGCTCGGCGCGTTCCTCTCGGGCGGCATCGACTCGAGCGTGGTCACCGCGCTCATGAGCCGGGTGGTGAGCGAGCCGGTCAAGACCTTCAGCATCGGCTTCGAGGAGCAGGACGTCTCGGAGCTCGCCCACGCGCGCCGGGTCGCCGAGCACCTGGGCACCGACCACCACGAGCTGGTGGTGCGCCCGCGCGCGCTCGAGCTGCTGCCGCGGCTGGTGTGGCAGATGGACGAGCCGTTCGCGGACGCCTCGATGATCCCCACCTACTACGTCTCCGAGATGGCGCGCCGCCACGTCACAGTGGCGCTCTCGGGGGACGGCGGCGACGAGGCGTACGGGGGCTACACCACCTACGCGTGGGCGCGCCGCTACGCCGCGATGGACCGGATCCCGGCGCCGCTGCGGCGGCTCGCCGGGCTGCCCGCGGCCTGGCTGCCGGCCGACCACGCGGTGGGGAGGAAGCTGCGCCGGATCGGGCTCGACACCGTCGACCGCCACCTCGAGGTGATGAGCTACTTCCCGCCCCGCGAGCTCGCCCAGGTGCTCGCCCCCGGGCTC
>DATEMP010000345.1:0-17976 GCA_035275545.1 Candidatus Eiseniibacteriota bacterium
CGTCGCGCCGCGCCTCGGTGCCGCGCGCGAGCTGATGCCAGCGGCGCGCGACCAGCGCCCCGCGCTCGCCCTGGTAGAGGCCGAAGTTGACCGCCGCGACGCTGAGGACCGCGAGCGCGACGAAGCCGATCACGATCCGGCGCGAATCGGCGCGCCGCACCACTCCCTGCGAGAGCAACAGGCTCGCCGCCGATCCGGCGGCGGCATCGTGCGCGCCACGGACCGGTGAAGCCGTGGACTCAGGCCTCGTCCATGAAGGCTGCTCGAAGAAGCTCATGAGAGGAGGGCGCGGGAATGGCCCGCGCCACCCCGGGAGATCGGCCCCGGGGCCGCAAGACTTGAGAGGGAACGGGGTTGGAAGGGTTGGCGGAGGGCTGCGGCTTCAGCCGCCGCGCTGCCAGTACCGCGGCCGTATGTTGGCCGGCAGCACGCGCTTACGGAGACGGAGCGACTGCGGTGTGACCTCCAGCAGCTCGTCCTCGCGGATCCATTCCAGGGCCTGCTCGAGCGACTTGCGGTGCACCGGCAGGAGATGGATCCCCTCTTCGGAGGTCGAGGCGCGCATGTTGGTGAGCTTCTTCTCGCGCACCATGTTGGCGTCGATGTCCTCCTCGCGCGCGTTCTCGCCCACGATCATGCCCTCGTAGACGCGCTCGCCGGGCTCGACGAAGATCTCGCCGCGGTCCTGGACGTGCTCGATCGCATACGCGGTCACCTTCCCCGCGCGGTCCGCGACCAGCGCCCCGGTCATGCGGTGCGGGATCTCGCCCTGCCACGGCTCGTGGCCGTCGAACAGATGGTTCAGGAGCCCGGTGCCACGCGTGTCGGTGAGGAACTGGCTCCGGAACCCGATCAGCCCGCGCGAGGGAATCCGGAACTCGAGGCGCACGCGCCCGGTGCCGTGGTTGACCATGTTGGTCATGCGTCCCTTGCGGCCGCCGATCTTCTGCGTCACCACGCCCACGAATTCCTCGGGGCAATCGATGACCAGCCGCTCCATCGGCTCCTGCCGCACGCCGTTCACGGTGCGGACGATCACCTCGGGACGGCTCGCCTGCAGCTCGTAGCCCTCGCGGCGCATCATCTCGATCAGGATCGCCATCTGGAGCTCGCCGCGTCCCGAGACCTTGAAGATGTCGGGCGTCTCGCCGGGCTCGATGCGGATGCTCACGTTGGTGAGGGTCTCGCGCTCGAGGCGCTCCTTGAGGTTGCGCGAGGTGACGTACCGGCCTTCCTGGCCGGCGAACGGCGAGTTGTTGACCGAGAAGATCATGCTCACCGTGGGCTCGTCCACGGTCACGCGCGGCAGCGGGCGCGGGTCGGCGGGGTCGGTGATCGTCTCTCCGATCGAGACCTCGTCGAATCCCGCCAGCGCCACGATGTCGCCCGGGCCCGCCTCGTCGACCTCGACGCGCTCCAGGCCTTCGAACACGTAGAGGTTCGTGACGCGGGTCTTGACCATCGCCCCGTCGAGACGCGCGAGGATCACGTCCTGGCGGGCGCGCACGTGGCCGTTGACGATCCGGCCGATCGCCAGCCGCCCGACGAAATCCGAGTAGTCCAGGTTGAGCACCAGCATCTGGAGCGGCACCGAGCGGTCGTAGAACGGCGCCGGGATGGTCTTGACGATCTGCTCGAAGAGCGGGCCGAGCCGCTGGTTCTCCCCGTCGGGCGAGAGGCGGCACACGCCCTCGCGGGCGATCGTGTATAGCACCGGGAAGTCGAGCTGGTCCTCGTGGGCGTCGAGATCGATGAACAGGTCGTAGATCTCGTCGAGCACCTCGGCCGGGCGCGCGTCCTTGCGGTCGATCTTGTTGATGACCACGATCGGCGGCAGCCCGAGCTCGAGCGCCTTGCGGAGCACGAAGCGCGTCTGGGGCAGCGGGCCCTCGCTCGCGTCCACCAGCAGCATGACGCCGTCCACCATCTTGAGCGTGCGCTCGACCTCGCCGCCGAAGTCGGCGTGGCCCGGCGTGTCGACGATGTTGATCTTGGTGCGCCCGAAGCGGACCGCGGTGTTCTTGGCGAGAATGGTGATGCCCTTCTCGCGCTCCAGGTCGTTCGAGTCCATGACCCGCTCGGCGACTTCCTGGTTCTCGCGGAACACGCCGCTCTGCCACAGCAGGGCGTCCACCAGGGTGGTCTTGCCGTGGTCGACGTGCGCGATGATCGCGATGTTCCGGATGTCCTCGCGGACCGCGGTGTCGGACCCGCGAGCCGGATGCGGATGCGCTGGTTTGGCGGTAATGGAGCTCAGCCCGTGGTCACCGAGCGGCGCGGCGCCTTCTTGGTGGGCGCCGGAGCGTCCGGACCACCCTCCTTGCGCTTGCCACGCTTGGGACGCTCGCCGCCCTCGGCCGCAGATGAGGCTTCGGCCTTGGGCTTCTTCTCGGGCTTGTCACCCTTGGTCTTGAGCTCCTTGGCCTCGGCCGCGGCGATCCGCGCCTGGCGCGCCTCTTCCTTCTGCGCGTCGGACTTGACCAGCTCGAGGTAGGCGGTCTCGCCCGCATCGCCCAGACGGCGGCCGATCCGGACGATCCGCGTGTAGCCTCCCGCGCGCTCCGTGTACCAGGGCGCGATGGTGGCGAACAGCTTGCGGGTCACGTCGGGCTTGGTGACGAACCGGTCCACGTGGCGCCGCGCCGCGACATCGCCCTGCTTGCCGAACGTGATGAGCCGCTCCGCCAGGCGTCGCGCCTCCTTCGCCTTCGCCACCGTGGTCTCGATGCGCTCGTACTGGAAGAGCGCGGTGACCAGGTTGCGGAGCACCGACCGCCGGTGCGAGGCGGTACGGCTCAGCTTGCGGTGATCTTTGCGATGTCGCATGTCAGAAAGTCCCTTCCGCCGTCACGGGCCGGCGCGAACGCCGGGCCCCGGCATCACGCATCGAGCCGCGCCGGGCTCCGATTCTCGTAGTACGGGCTGATGTCCATGCCGAAGTGCAGGCCCATCTCGCTCAGGATGTCCTGGATCTCCTTGAGCGACTTGCGGCCGAAGTTGCGGTACTTGAGCATCTCGGGCTCGCTCTTCTGCACGAGATCGCCGATGCTCTTGATCTCCGCGGCGCGCAGGCAGTTGCTGGAGCGCACCGACAGCTCGAGCTCCTCGACGCTCCGCTCGAGCAGGCGGCGGACGCGCTGGCGCTCCTCGTCGACTTCCTCCTCGACCTCCTCCTCGATCGGCTCCTCGAAGTGGATGAAGAGGGTGAAGTGATCGCGCAGGATCTTGGCCGCCACCGCGACCGCGTCGGACGGCAGGATGCTCGCGTCCGTCCACACCTCGACGATCAGGCGGTCGTAGTCGATGCGCTGTCCCAGCCGCGTGGTCTCGACGGTGTAGTTGCACTTGACCACCGGCGAGAACATCGAGTCGATCGGGATGACGCCGATCGGCCGGTCGACCTGGGAGTGCTGGTCGGCGGACACGTATCCGCGCCCGGCGTCGATCTCGACCTCCATGCGCAGGTCGCCGTCCTTGTTGAGCGTGGCGATGTGCAGGTCGGGGTTCAGCACCTCGACCTCCGCGTCCACGAGCAGGTTGCCGGCGCGCACCTCGCCCTTGCCGCGCACCTCGAACGTGCCCTTCTTGGGCCCGTCCCCGTGGAGCTTCAGGCGCACCTGCTTGAGGTTCAGGATGAGCTCGGTGACGTCCTCGATGACCCCGGGGAGCGTCGAGAACTCATGCAGCACGCCATCGATGCGCACCGCGGTGATCGCCGCACCCTGCAGGGAGGAGAGCAGCACGCGACGCAGCGCGTTGCCGAGCGTGAGGCCGAAGCCCCGCTCGAGCGGCTCGATGACGAACTTGCCGTAACCGGGAGTGTTCCCGGTGTCGGGCACGACCTGCTTGGGCATGGTGAGATTCTTCCACTTCATCGGCAAGCCTCCTTGGGGAGGACGGACATCACTTCGAGTAGAGTTCGACGATCAGTTGTTCGTTGAGCGGCACCGGAATGTTGGCGCGGCTCGGAATGCTGAGGACCCGGCCGCTGAGCTTCTCGCTGTCGAGGTCCATCCATTCCGGCACGCTCTGACCCTTGCGGGCCTCGAGCGAGCTGAGCACTACGGTCATCTTGCGGCTCTTCTCGCGGATCTGGACCTGGTCCCCGGCCTTCACCAGGAACGACGGGATGTCGACACGGCGGCCGTTGACCTGGACGTGCCCGTGACGCACGAGCTGACGCCCGGCGCTCCGGGACGCCGCGAAGCCGAACCGGTAGACGATGTTGTCGAGACGGCGCTCCAGCATCTGGAGGAGCGCTTCGCCCGTGACGCCCTTCGTGGTCGCCGCCTTCGCGAAGTAGTGACGGAACTGGCGCTCGAGCAGCCCGTAGATGCGGCGCGCCTTCTGCTTCTCGCGCAGCTGCTGGCCGTAGTTCGTCTCCTTGACCCGCCGGCTCTTGCCGTGCTCTCCCGGAGCGTATCCGCGCCGTTCGATGGCGCACTTGTCGGTGAAGCACCGCGTGCCCTTCAGGAAGAGCTTGGTGCCTTCGCGCCGGCACAGCCGGCATCTCGCATCGTGATAGACCGCCATGGCGATACGCTCCTAGACCCGGCGCCGCTTGGGCGGGCGGCAACCGTTATGCGGGATGGGCGTCACGTCCTTGATGGCCGAGATCTCGAGGCCCGCGGCCTGCAGCGAGCGGATCGCCGCCTCGCGTCCGGCCCCGGGGCCCTTCACCCACACCTCGACGCGCTTCATGCCGAGATTGAGGGCCTCCCTCGCGCTTGCTTCCGCGGCGACCTGTGCGGCGAACGGCGTGCTCTTGCGTGAGCCTTTGAAGCCCACCTTGCCCGCACTCGCCCAGGTCACGACGTGGCCGTCCGTGTCGGTGATGGTGACGATGGTGTTGTTGAAGCTCGCCTGCACGTGTGCGACTCCGGTGGTGCTCACCCGGCGATCGCGCTTGCGGGTCTTCTTGACTTCTGCCACTCAGAAACCTCCGTGCGGGCTGAGCCGCGTTGAATCCCGATCCCGGTGCGGGATCAGCTCTTCTTGGGCGCCGGCTTGGCGGCGGTCGGCCGCTTCATGCCGCCCGCGGTCTTCTTCGGGCCCTTGCGGGTCCGGGCGTTGGTCTTGGTGCGCTGCCCGTGCACCGGCAGTCCGCGGCGATGACGCAGGCCACGGTAGGCGCCGATGTCCATGAGCCGCTTGATGTTCATGGCGACCTCGCCGCGCAGCGCGCCTTCCACCTTGTAGTCGCGCTCGATGATGCTGCGCAGCTTGCCGCTGTCCTCGTCGCTCAGACCCTTGACCCGGACATCGGGGCTCACCCCCGACTGCGCCAGGATCTTGCGCGCGGTCGTGCGACCGATGCCGAAGATGTAGGTGAGCGCGACCTCGATGCGCTTCTCCGCCGGAAGATCGACGCCCGCAATACGTGCCACGGATTACCCTCCTTCGCTACTTCTGACGCTGCTTGTGCCGCGGATTGCGCGTGCAGATCACGCGGATCACGCCCTTACGGCGCACGATCTTGCAGTTCTCGCAGATTTTCTTCACCGATGAACGGACCTTCATGTTGCCCTCCACCTCAGGCGGCCAGCCGCCGGGACTACTTGTAGCGGTACACGATCCGGCCGCGTGACAGGTCGTATGGCGAAAGCTCCACGGTCACCTTGTCGCCGGGAAGAATCTTGATGAAATGCATCCGCATCTTGCCCGAGATGTGGGCCAGCACCTTGTGACCGTTCTCGAGCTCGACCCTGAACATCGCGTTCGGGAGCGGCTCCACGACGGTGCCCTCGACCTGGATGCCTTCCTCTTTCGCCAATACCTCTCCTATCTCAAGACGACATCGACAGCACCTCGGGACCATCCGTGCCCACCGCCACGGTATGCTCGAAGTGGGCGCTCAGGCTCCCGTCCCTCGTCACCACCGTCCAGCCGTCCGGCTGGGTCACCACGTCCGGCGCCCCGATGTTCACCATCGGCTCGATCGCCAGCACCTGCCCCGCCATGAGCCGCGGGCCCCGATCCGGCGTGCCGTAGTTCGGAACCTGCGGCTCCTCGTGCATGTGGCGGCCGATCCCGTGTCCGACCAGCGTTCGCACCACCGAGAACCCGTTGGCTTCCACGTACGACTGAATCGCGTGGGAGATGTCCCCCACCCGGTTGCCCGCCTTGGCCTGCGCCACGCCCCGCATCAGGGCCTCGCGCGCCACCGCCAGCAGCCGGACCGCTTCGTCGCTCACCTTGCCCACCGCGAACGTTGCGGCCGCGTCTCCGTAGTACCCGTGCTTCTCCACCCCCACGTCGACCCCGACGATGTCGCCCTCTTCCAGGCGCCTCGGTCCCGGGATCCCGTGGACCACTTCCTCGTTGATCGACGGACAGATGTTCGCGGGGAAGCCCCGGTAGCCCTTGAACGCCGGCCGGCCGCCGTGCTGGACGATGAACGCCTCGGCCAGCCGGTCCAGGCTCTCGGTGGTCACGCCCGGGCGCACCTCCTGGCTCAGCATCTCCAGGGTCTGCGCCACCAGCGTGGCCGCCTCGCGAATCGCGTCGATCTCCTCTCTGCCTCTCAGGAACACCATCTTGGGCACGCCCGTCCGCCTACCGCTCCAGCGCACGGGTCAGCGACCCGTACACCTCGTCCATCGATCCCAGCCCCGGGATCTCCCGGAGCCGGCCGCTCGACCGGTAGTAGTCGAGCAGGGGCGCGGTCTCGCGCCCGTACACCACCAGCCGCTTCAACACCGTATCCGGCGCATCGTCCACGCGCCGAATCAACTCCCGGTCGGGATGGTCGTCGCAATGACATCCATCCTTCGGCGGCGCGCTCACCAGGTGGTAGGCCCGCTTGCAGACCGGGCACTCCCGCCTCGCGCTCAACCGCCGTACCAGCTCGTCCACCGGCGCCGCCAGGCTCACCACCCCGTCCAGCGACTCGCCGCGTTCCTTCAAGATCACGTCCAGCGCCACCGCCTGCGGGACGGTGCGGGGGAACCCGTCCAGGACGAACCCCGCCGCCGCGCCCTTCTGACCGATGCGCTCCTTCGCCAGCTCGATCATCACCTCATCGCCGACCAGCTGTCCGGCGTCCATCAACCGCTGCGCCTCGATCCCGAGCGCGGTGCGCTTCGCGACCGCCTCCCGCAACATCTCTCCGGTCGAGATGAGCGCCCATCCGTGCTCGTACGCGAGCCGGCGTCCCTGGGTGCCCTTCCCGACCCCGGGCGGTCCCAGCAGGACCACCCTCACCGTTACATTCTCTGGCGACCGCGGATGCGGCCGCGCTTCACGAACCCCTCGTAGTGACGCATGAGGAGGTGCGATTCCACCTGCTGGAGCGTATCCAGCGCCACACCCACCACGATCAGCACGCTCGTGCCGCCGAAGCCCAGGAACGGCAGGCCGAGTGCTGCGATCATCATGTCCGGCAGCGTGGCGATGAGCGCCAGGTAGATCGCGCCCGGCAGCGTGATGCGCGAGAGCACCCGGTCGATGTACTCGGCTGTCTTGCGTCCGGGACGGATCCCGGGCACGAAGCCGCCGTACTTCCGCATGTTCTCCGCCAGGTCGTTGGGATTGAGCACGACCGCGGTATAGAAGTAGGTGAAGAACACGATGATGACGCCGTAGGCGACGTTGTAGACCCACCCGAGCGGGTTGAACCACTGCCCGAGCCCCGCCAGCCAGTGCGTGGGCGGCACGAACCCGGCCACCGTCGCGGGCAGGATCATGAGGCTCGAGGCGAAGATGATCGGGATCACGCCCGCGGTGTTGATGCGCAGCGGGATGTGGGTCGCCGCCCCGCCGTACATGCGCCGTCCCACGATGCGCTTCGCGTACTGCACCGGGATCTTGCGCATCCCCTGGGTCATGAGCACCACCGAGGCGATCACCGCCACCATGATCGCGACCACCACGACGATCGTGAGCAATGAGAGCGTGCCGCCGCGGAACGCCTGGTAGGCCTGGTCGATGGTGTTCGGCACCCGGCCGATGATGTTGACGAAGATGATGAGCGAGATGCCGTTGCCGATCCCGTGCTCGGTGATCTTCTCGCCCAGCCACATGACCAGGATCGTGCCGGTGGTCTGGGTGATGATGGTCGAGAGCGTGAACATGATGCCCGGCTCGGGCACCACCGCGATGCCCTGCATCGCCCCCATGTTCACCAGGAACACGCTGTAGGCGTACGACTGGATGATCGAGATGATCACCGTGCCGTAGCGGGTGAGCTGGGTGAGCTTCTTCTGCCCCTCCTCGCCCTCCTTGCGCAGCTTCTCGAGGTACGGCACCACCGCGCCCAGGAGCTGCAGGATGATCGAGGACGAGATGTACGGCATGATGCCGAGCGCGAACACCGTGGCGCGCGAGAACGCACCGCCCACGAACAGGTCGTAGAGCCCGAACAGCGTGCCCGACTGGCTCGCGAACACGCTCGCCAGCGCCTTGGCGTTCACGCCCGGCGTCGGCATGTGCTCGCCCAGGCGATAGATCACGAACAGCGCCAGCGTGAAGAGAATCCGGCGCTTGAGCTCGGGGACCTGGAAAATGTCGCGCAGCTTCGTGAGCATCAGTTTTCCTTGTTCTCCGCGTCAGGAGCCGGCGCCGCGGGCTTGGCCGGCTTGGCGGCCTTCGCCTTCACCGCGGGCTCCGGGGCCGCCTTCACCACCAGCAGCTCGACTTTGCCGCCCGCGGCCTCGATCATCTTGCGCGCGCCCTCGCTCGCCGCGTCCACCTTGATGGTGAGCGCGTGCTTGATCTCGCCGCCGGCGAGCAGCTTGATGGGCCCGGGGCGCCGCACGATGCCCGCGTCCTTGAGCCACGCCCGGTCCACGGTGCCGCCCGCGGGAGCGCCGTCCAGGCGTCCGACCTGGACCACCTGGTACTCGACCCGCCCGGGATTCTTGAAGCCGCGCTTGGGCGTGCGGCGCTGGAGCGGCATCTGGCCGCCCTCGAACCACGCCGGGATCTTGCCGCCGGCGCGCGCCTTCTTGCCCTTGTGTCCCTTGCCGGCGGTGCCGCCGAGACCGGTCGCCGAGCCCTTGCCGCGGCGCTTGGACGGCCGCGTCGAGCCGGGTGCGGGATGGATGCTGCCGATGCGCATGGTCATTCGCCCTGTCTAGGAGTTGAGCTCCTCCACCTCGACGAGGTGGCGGATCTTGAAGATCATGCCCCGGATCTGGGGCGTGTCGTTGTGCTCGACCGGCCGGTGCAGGCGCCTGAGGCCGAGCGCGCGCGCGGTGGCGGCCTGGTCCGAGACGTGGCCGCTCGCGCTCTTGATCTGGCGCACCCGGATCCTACGCGCCATTCGGGGCCCCCGTTCCCAGCAGCTCCGCCAGCGTGCGGCCGCGCATCGCCGCCACGTCCGACGGACGGCGCAGGCGCTGGAGACCGTTCACGGTCGCCTTGACCAGGTTGTGCGGGTTGCGGCTGCCCAGGCACTTGGTGAGCACGTTCTGCACCCCGGCCGCCTCGAGCACCGCGCGCACGCCCGCGCCGGCGATCACGCCGGTTCCGGGCGTCGCCGGCTTGAGCAGCACCTCGCCGGCGCCGAAGTGACCCACGATCTGGTGCGGGATCGAACCCCCGCGCGTCACCGGCACCTGGAACATGCCCTTCTTCGCCGCCTCGCCCGCCTTGCGGATCGCGTCCGCGACCTCGTTGGCCTTGCCGAGGCCGACGCCCACGCGGCCCTTCTGATCGCCGATCGCCACGATCGCGTTGAACGAGAACCGACGCCCGCCCTTCACCACCTTGGCGCAGCGGTTCACGTTGATGACGCGCTCGACGAACTCGGACTTGGGTGCATCGGATGCTCGCACCTCGAACCTCCTAGAAATGCAGACCGCCGGCGCGCGCGCCGTCGGCGAGCGCCTTGACGCGCCCGTGGTACAGGTAGCCGCCGCGGTCGAAACACACCTTCTCGACACCCTTCTCGCGCGCGCGCTCGGCGAGCAGCTTGCCGACCGCCGAGCTCACCGCGGTCTTGCCCTTGCCCTCGACGCGCGTCGCCAGGTCCTCGCGGCTCGAGGCGGACGCGAGCGTCACCCCGGCCATGTCGTCGATGACCTGTGCGTAGATGTGCTTCGAGCTGCGGAACACCGACAGGCGCGGACGCTCCTGCGATCCCACCACCCTGCGGCGGATGCGATAGCGGCGGATACGCCGGCGCTCGTAATGATTGTGAGTGCCGCTCATGACGATGCCGTCCCGGCGGCCTTACCGGCCTTGCGCCGGATGTACTCGCCTTCGTATTTGACGCCCTTGCCCTTGTAGGGCTCGGGAGGCCGGAATCCGCGGATCTCGGCCGCCGACTGCCCCACCTGCCACTTGTCCGCGCCCGAAATCGTGAGCCGGGTCGGATTCTCCACCTTGATCGTGATGCCCTTGGGCGGCTCGAACCGGATCGGGTGCGAGTAGCCGAGCTGCAGCACCAGGGTCTTGCCCTCCATGGCCGCGCGGTAACCGGTGCCGACGATCTCGAGCGTCTTGCTGAAGCCGCCGCTCACGCCGGTCACCATGTTCGCGATCAGCGCGCGCATGGTGCCGAACGCCGGGTTGCGCGTCTTGCGCTCCGCGTCGACACGCACCTCGTTCTCCGCCACCAGCACCGTGGTGCCCTCGAGCACCGGTGTGCTCAGCTCGCCCCCGGGACCCTTGACCTTCACCGTGTTCCCGGCGACCGCCACCGTGACTCCGCCCGGGATCCCGACCGGCCGCTTTCCCATTCGCGACATGTCGTCCCCCTACCAGACCTGGCAGACGAGCTCGCCGCCCAGTCCCGCATCGCGGGCCTCGCGGTCGGTCATCATGCCCTTCGAGGTCGAAACGATCGAGGTGCCGAGGCCGCCCATGACCCGCGGAATCCCGTCCTTGCGGACGTACACGCGGCGCCCGGGCGTGCTGACGCGCTTGATGCCCGTGATCACGGGCACGTCCTCGCCGGCGTACTTGAGATAGATCCTCAGCACGCCCTGCTTGGTGTCCTCGATCACCTTGAAATTGTTGATGAAGCGCTCGCGCAGCAGGACCTTGGCCAGCTCGGTCTTCATGCGTGATGCGCTCACATCCACCTTGCGGTGCTTGGCGCGGATCCCGTTGCGCACACAGGTCAGGAAATCCGCCACCGGGTCACTGACTGCCATTCACGACCTCCATGAGACCAGCGTCCACGCCCTCGAAGCAGCGTGCTGCCTGGCCTGCTCATGCCCCCTCACGGGGGCGCGACTCACCAGCTCGACTTGACGACGCCCGGGATCTGCCCGGAGAGCGCCAGCTCGCGGAAACAGATGCGGCACAGACCGAAGTCACGCAGGTGTCCCCGCGGGCGCCCGCAGCGATGGCAGCGGGTGTACGCGCGCACCTTGAACTTCGGTGGCCGCTTCCACTTCTCGATGATCGACTTCTTGGCCATCCGTTCTCCCGTGGACCGTGCTACTGCTGTCGCTGCCGGAAGGGCATGTTCATGAGCCTCAGCAGCTCGCGCCCCTCCTCGTCGGACTTCGCGCTCGTGACGATCGTCACGTCCATGCCCCGGATCTTGCCGACCTTGTCGAGGTTGATCTCGGGGAAGATGATCTGCTCGGTCAGGCCCACCGTGTAGTTCCCGCGCCCGTCGAACGACCGCGGGTTGACGCCGCGGAAGTCGCGGATGCGCGGCACCGCGACGTTGATGAAGCGGTCGTAGAACTCCCACATGCGTGCGCCACGCAGGGTCACGGCGCAGCCCACGGCGACACCCTCGCGCAGCTTGAAGTTCGCGATCGACTTCTTCGCCTTCCGGATCGCCGGGCGCTGCCCGGTGATCTGGCCCAGCTCGTTGGCGGCCGCGTCGAGCAGCTTGGCGTCCTGGGTGGCGTCACCGACACCCATGTTGAGCACGATCTTCTCGATGCGGGGTGCCTGCATGACGCTCGTGTAGCTGAACTTCTCCATGAGCGCCGGGCGCACCTTCTCGAGGTAGTGCGTCGCCAGCCTGGGCTTCTGGGCCGGCGCGTGCGGCCGCTCGGCCTTCTCGCCCGGGGCCCCTTCCGCCGCGGCCTTCACCTTGGCGGGCTTGGGCGCCGCCTGGGGCTGCTTCCCGCCCTTGGAGCCGTGGGGGGTCGCGCTCGCCTTCGAGCCCTTCGCTGCCGCCTTCTTCTTGTCGTCCGCCATGTCCGCTCGTCCCCCGCCTACTCGCCCTTGGGCAGCGTCTCGCCGCTCGCGGTCGAGATGCGCTCGCGCTCGCCGTCCGCCCGGGTCTGGATGCGCACCCGGGTGCCCCGCTTCGCCTTGGGGTCGTAGAGCATCACGTTCGAGATGTGGATCGGAGCCTCCTTCTCGACGATGCCGCTCTGCACCCCCTGGCGCCGCGCCTTCGTGTGACGCTTCACCATGTTGACTTTCTCGACCACCACGCGCTGCTTCACCTCGTCCACGGAGAGCACGCGGCCGAGCCGCGGATGCTCCATGGTTCCCTTGTCGTCGCCCGCGATCACCGCGACCGTGTCACCCTTGCGGATCTTGATGCCCATTCAGATCACCTCCGGAGCGAGCGAGATGATCTTCATGAACGCCCGCTCGCGCAGCTCGCGCGCCACGGGCCCGAAGATGCGCGTCCCGCGCGGCTCCTTGTCGTCGTTGATGAGCACCACCGCGTTCTCGTCGAACCGAATGTACGAGCCGTCCTTGCGGCGGCCCTCCTTCACGGCCCGCACCACCACCGCCTTGGCGACGTCGCCCTTCTTGACGCCCGCGCCCGGGATGGCGTCCTTGATCGCCACGACGACGATGTCGCCCAGGCGGCCATAACGCTTGTGGTGCCCGCCCAGCACCTTGATGCACTGGGCGCGCTTCGCGCCCGAGTTGTCGGCGACCGTCACCATGGTTCGAAGCTGGATCATCGTCGGCTCCCCGGGCGGCTACTTCGCCCGCTCCACGACCTCCACGAAACGCCAGCGCTTGTCCTTGGAGATCGGTCTCGTCTCCATGAAGCGAACGGTGTCGCCCGTCTTGCACTCGTTCTTCTCGTCATGAACCTTGAACTTCGACCGGCGCCGCACGTAGCGGCCGTACTGCGGGTGCTTCACCAGGCGCTCGATGGACACCACGATCGTCTTGTCCATGCGGTCGCTGACCACCTTGCCCACGCGGGTCTTGCGGCGATTGCGCTCGGTCGTCATGCCTTCACACCTTCCTTCTCGCGCAGCACCGTGAGCAGCCGGGCCATCTCACGCCGGCTCTCGCGGATCTTGAGCGGATTGTCGAGCTGCCGCATCGAGTTCCGGAACCGCAGATTGAACAACTCCTCGCGCAGCTCCGACACCCGCGTCTTGAGCTCGTCGGGCGTCATCTCCTTCATGGCCGTGGCCTTGGCGTGCGGCACGTTCAATCCCCTCCCAGCGCGTGGCGCTCGACGAACCGCGTACGGATCGGCAGCTTGGACGCGCCGAGCTGCATGGCGTCCTGCGCCAGCTTCTTCGAGATGCCCTCGAGCTCGAACATGACGCGGCCGGGCCTGACCACGCACACCCAGCCCTCGGGCGCGCCCTTGCCCTTGCCCATGCGCGTCTCGGCGGGCTTCTTGGTGACCGGCTTGTCCGGGAAGACGCGGATCCACATCTTGCCGCCCCGCTTGATGGAGCGGGTGATCGCGACGCGCGCGGCCTCGATCTGGCGGTTCGTGATCCACGCCGGCTCGAGCGCCATCAGCCCCCACTCGCCGAACGCGACCGACGAGCCGCGATACGCCTTGCCGCGCATGCGTCCCCGCATCTGCTTCCGGTATTTGACCCGCTTCGGCATCAACATGGAACGACTCCTACCTGGCCGCTGCCGGGGCGCTCGCCGCCGGCTTGTCGAGCACTTCGCCGTGGAACATCCACACCTTCACGCCACACGTGCCGTACGGCGTGAACGCCGTGGCCCGCGCAAAATCGATGTCCGCGCGCAGCGTATGGAGCGGCACGCGCCCCTCGCGGTACGTCTCGTAGCGCGCCATCTCGGACCCGCCCAGCCGGCCCGAGGTCGCGATACGGATGCCCTGCGCACCCGCGCGCATCGAGGAGGCGATCGCCTTCTTCATCGCGCGACGGAATGAGACCCGCTGCTCGAGCTGCTTGGCGATGTGCTCCGCCACGAGCTGCGCGTCGAGATCCGCCCGCTTGATCTCCTCGATGTTGAGCTGCACCACCTTCTTCGTGAGCGACTTCATCTCCTCGGAGAGCTTGTCGACCTGCTCGCCCTTGCGGCCGATGACCAGGCCCGGACGCGCGGTCTTGATGCCGATCGTGATCCGGTCGCCCTTGCGCTCGATGGTGATCCGCGAGATGCCCGCCTGGTAGAGCCGCTTCTTGAGGTACCGCTTGATGAGCAGGTCCTCCTTGAGCAGCTCCGCGTAGTTCCGCCGGCCGAACCAGCGCGAGTCCCAGGTCTTGATGATCCCGAGGCGCAAGCCGATCGGGTGCGTCTTCTGTCCCATGCGCTACTCCCTCGTCGCCACGGTCAAGGAGACGTGGCTCATGCGCTTCAACAGCGGCGTGGCGCGCCCCTGCGCCCGCGGCAGCCAGCGCTTGAGCGTCGGTCCCGCGCCGGCGGTCGCTTCCTTCACGTACAGGTCCTCGACGCGCACCTTGCCTTCGTGCAGGGCGTTCGCGACCGCGGACTTGAGCACCTTCTGAACGATGCGCGCCCCGTTCTTGGGCGTGAACTGCAGGGTGTTCTGCGCCTGCTCCACCGCCTGGCCGCGGATCAGGCCCAGCACCTGGTTGCACTTGCGCGGCGTGATGCGCACGTATCTCAGGATCGCCTTGGCTTCCATTTACGACTTCCCCCCGGGCGCAGCGGCCGCGGGCGTCGCGGTCTTCTCGGCGACGGCATGGCCGTGGCCGCGGAACACCCGCGTCGGCACGAACTCGCCGAGCTTGTGCCCGACCATGTTCTCGGTGATGTAGATGGGCAGGAACTTGTTGCCGTTGTGAACCGCCAGCGTGTGGCCGACGAACTCGGGCAGGATCGTGCAGCGCCGCGCCCAGGTCTTGAGCACCCGCTTCTCGCCGCTCCGGTTGAGCGTCTCGATCTTGCGGACCAGGCTGTCGACGACGTACGGCCCCTTCTTGATCGATCGTGCCATCGAGTCTCCTGTTTACTTCTTCCGGCGGCGGAGGATGAGCCGATCGCTCAACTTCGCCTTCCGGGTCTTGAGGCCCTTGCTCATCTGTCCCCACGGCGAGCACGGATGCCGGCCGCCCGAGGACTTGCCTTCACCGCCGCCCATCGGGTGGTCCACCGGGTTCATCGCCACGCCGCGCACGCTCGGCAGCCGGCCGAGCCAGCGGGTGCGCCCCGCCTTGCCGAAGGACACGTTCTCGTGATCGAGGTTGCCCACCTGGCCGACCACCGCGCGGCAGTTCACGTGGAAGCTGCGCACCTCGCCCGAGGGCAGGCGCAGCTGCGCGTAATCGCCGTCCTTCGCCATCAGCTGGCAGAAGGCGCCCGCCGAGCGCGCCACCCGGGAGTTGCGGCCCGGGAACAGCTCGACGTTGTGCACGTTGGTGCCGAGCGGAATGTTCTTGAGCGGCAGGCAGTTGCCGTTCTTGATCTCGGCGGTCGGGCCCGACTGCACCATCTCCCCCACCTTGAGCCCGTCCGGGGCGATGATGTAGCGCCGCTCGCCGTCCAGGTAGTTGAGGAGCGCGATGCGCGCCGAGCGGTTCGGGTCGTACTCGATGCTCGCGACCCGTGCCGGGACGCCGTCCTTGTCGCGACGGAAGTCCACCAGCCGGTAGCGCTGCTTGTGCCCGCCTCCGATCCAGCGGGAGGAGATGTGGCCGTAGTTGTCGCGCCCGCCGGTCCGGAGCTTGCGCTCGGTCAGTGCCTTGACCGGCTTGCCGCGCGTCAGCTCCGAGAAGTCCGGGAGCGCGGCGTGCCGGCGCGTCGGCGTATAGGGGCGGAATTTCTTGAGCGCCATGGTACGGGTTCCTCGTGTCTAGATCTGCTCGAACAGCTCGATCTTCTGCTCGGGCTGGAGCGTGACGACCGCTTTCTTCCAATCGCTGCGCTTGCCCTGGTAGCGGCCCTGCCGCTTGACCTTGCCGCGCATCTGCATGGTGCGCACGTGGTTCACCTTCACCGAGAAGATGACCTCGACCGCGTGCTTGATCTCGATCTTGTTCGCGTCGCGCGCGACCTCGAAGTGGTACTGGTTCCGCAGCTCGCGGAGCGCGGTGCCCTTCTCGGTGATGAGCGCCTTCCTGACGATCGTCCGGGGGTCTCTCATCGCGCGAATACCTCCTTCATGCGGTCGAGGCTGTCGCGCGTGAGCAGCAGCATCTCGCAGTTCATCAGGTCGTACGGGTTCACCTGGTGGGCGAGCGTCGTCTTGAGATTGCGGATGTTGCGGCACGACCGCACCACGTTCTCGTCCGCCTGGGCCAGCACCAGCAGCGTGCGCTTGTCGGCGAGCCCCAGCTTCTTCAGGGTCTCGGCCATCTCCTTGGTGCGCGGGGCGTCGAAGCTCAGCGACTCGAGCACCGTGACCGCGTTCTCGCCCGCCTTGAGCGAGAGCGCCGAGATGAGCGCCGCGCGCCGCTGCCCCTTGGGCAGGTCCGTCCGGTGGTCGCGCGGCTTGGGCCCGAAGGCGCGGCCGCCGCCCGGCCACAGCGGCGACGTGTTCGAGCCCGAGCGCGCACGCCCGGTGCCCTTCTGCCGCCACGGCTTGCGCCCGCCGCCCGAGACCTCGCCGCGGGTCTTCACCTTGGCGGTGCCCTGGCGCTGGTTCCCGAGGTAGCGCTTGACCGAGAGCCAGAGGAGGTGCTCGTGCACCTGCTGCGCGAACAGCTCGTCGGGCAGGGTGGCCGAACCCTTCTCGCTCCCGTCCTTCGTGAAGTTCCTGGCGTTCGTCATCACGCGCCCCGCTTCTTGATGAACACGAGACCATTGGGCGGTCCCGGGATGGCGCCCAGCACCATGAGCAGGTTCTGCTCCGCGTCGACCGCGACCACCTCGAGGTTCTTGATGGTCAGGTTGACGCCGCCCATGCGGCCCGGCAGGCGCTTGCCCTTGATGACCCGCGACGGGTAGGCGGAGGCGCCGATCGAGCCCGGCTGCTTGCCGGCGGTGGGCCCGTGCGACGCATGGCCGGCCACGAACTTGTGGCGCTTGACCACGCCCGCGAAGCCGCGGCCCTTGGTCACGCCCTGCACGTCGACGTGCTCGCCCTTCTCGAACAGCGTGACGGTGACGCTCTGGCCCACTTCGTAGGCGGCTCCGTCCTCGACCCGGAACTCCTTGAGGTGGCGCGACGGCGTCAGGTTCCGCTTCTTGAACTGCCCGAGCACCGGGCGCTTGAAGCGGAATTCCTTGTTGGTGCCGAAGCCGAGCTGCACCGCGGCGTATCCGTCGCGCTTGCCCGTACGCACCTCGGTGACGGTGCACGGACCCGCGTGGATCACGGTGACCGGCTGGACGTCGCCCTTCTCTCCGAAGAGCTGGGTCATGCCGACTTTCTTCCCGATGAGCCCCATCATGGCGTGGTCTTTCAGGTCTTGATCTCGATGTCGACACCCGCAGGGATGTCGAGCTTCTCGAGAGCTTCCATGGTCTGTGCGCTCGATCGCGTGATGTCGATCAGGCGCTTGTGGATGCGGATTTCGAACTGCTCCCGCGACTTCTTGTCCACGTGAGGGCTGCGCAGCACGGTGTAGATGGTCTTCTTGGTCGGCAGCGGCACCGGCCCCGAGGTGATCGCCCCGGTGCGGCGCGCGGTGCGCACGATCTCGGACGCCGACTGGTCGAGCGTCGCGTGGTCGTACGACTTCAGCTTGATTCGGATCTTCTGGAGCATGGTCACTCGGCCCTCACGCGACGATCTCGCCGACGACGCCCGCACCGACGGTGCGGCCACCCTCGCGGATCGCGAACCTGAGTCCGCCCTCCATCGCGATCGGCGTGATCAGCTCCACTTCCATGTCCACGTTGTCCCCCGGCATCACCATCTCCCGCCCCGCCGGCAGCGTCGCCACCCCGGTCACGTCCGTGGTCCGG
>DATEMP010000346.1:0-15563 GCA_035275545.1 Candidatus Eiseniibacteriota bacterium
CCGGACCACGGACGTGACCGGGGTGGCGACGCTGCCGGCGGGGCGGGAGATGGTGATGCCGGGGGACAACGTGGACATGGAAGTGGAGCTGATCACGCCGATCGCGATGGAGGGCGGACTCAGGTTCGCGATCCGCGAGGGCGGCCGCACCGTCGGTGCGGGCGTCGTCGGCGAGATCGTCGCGTAGGAGGCTGTCATGCGTGATCAGGTGACCCTGGCGTGCAACGACTGCAAGCGCCGGAACTACATCACGAAGAAGAACAAGCGCCTGCATCCGGACCGCGTCGAGTACAGCAAGTACTGCTCGACCTGCCGGAAGCACACGCCGCACAAAGAGACTCGGTAAGGGTAGGCCAGTAGCTCAGCTGGCTAGAGCACCGGTCTCCAAAACCGGGGGTCGGGGGTTCGAATCCCTCCTGGCCTGCCACTGCTGGGGAGACGGATGGAACAGGAAGAGGTCAAAAGCGGCTCGCCGTTGGCGCGGTCGCGCGAGTTCGTGAAGGACGTCCGGGTGGAGTGGACCAAGATCAGCTGGCCGACCCGCACCGAGCTTCGCGACTCGACTGCCGTGGTGATCATCACCGTGCTGCTCGTGTCCGGATTCCTGCTCGTGGTGGACCAGGTGCTGCAACGCAGCCTCAACCTGCTGTTCCGGTAACGGTGCTCGCGCCGGACGCATCGACGACGAGGACAGGTATGTCGAAGAAGTGGTACGTGGTCCACACCTACTCGGGCCACGAGAACAAGGTGAAGACGAATCTCGAGAAGGCGATCCATGCCGCTGCGCTCGAGGATCATTTCGGCCAGATCCTGGTTGCGACCGAGGATTTCGCCGAAATGAAGGACGGAAAACGGAAGATCTCGAAGCGCAAGACCTTCCCGTCCTACGTCATGATCGAGATGGAGCTGAACAACGAGACGCGCCACGTGGTGCAGAACGTTCCGGGGGTCACGCGGTTCATCGGGTCGGGGCAGAACGCGATCGCACTCAAGGAAAACGAGGTGCGGCGCATCCTGGGCCAGATGGAGGCGACCAAGGCCAAGCCGGTGCCGAGCGTGTCGTTCCGGATCGGCGACCACGTGCGGGTCGTGGACGGACCGTTCAGCGCGTTCTCGGGGGTCGTGGATGAAGTCAACAACGAGCGCGGCAAGGTGAAGGTGATGGTGAGCATCTTCGGACGTGCCACGCCTGTCGAGCTGGACTTCCTGCAAGTCCAGCCGGTCTAGAGGAGCGGTCCCGATGGCCAAGCCCATTACGGCAATGGTGAAGCTGCAGTGCAATGCGGGCAACGCGACCCCGGCGCCGCCGGTCGGTCCGGCGCTCGGTCAGCACGGCATCAACATCATGGAGTTCTGCAAGCAGTTCAACGCGCGGACGCAGCACCAGGCGGGACTCGTGATCCCGGTCGTCATCACCGTCTACAACGATCGCTCCTTCACGTTCATCACCAAGACGCCCCCGGCGGCGGTGTTGCTCAAGCGCTCGGCGGGGTTGGCCAAGGGCTCGGGCGTGCCGAACCGCAACAAGGTGGGGACCGTCACGCGCGCCCAGGTCCGCGAGATCGCCGAGCTCAAGGCGCCGGACCTCAACTCCGCGAGTGTGGAGGCGGCCGAGCGGATGGTGATGGGCACCGCCCGCAGCATGGGTATCGAGGTCGCAAACTAGTAAGGAAAGGAACCGAATGGTTCGCCTGGACAAGGAAGATGCGGAGCAGCTGCTCAAGGGGAAGACGCCCCGCGAGATCTACGAGATCGTGCGGGATCGGGTTTCCCGGGCCCCGGGCGCGAGCATCAACGACTTCTTCGAGACGCTCGACTGGGTGGTGAAGGAAGGCTACGCCACCGAAGCCGAGCTGGAAGCCGTCGAAGAAGAAGGGAATTAGCGCTCCTCGCGGCGCGGCCGGACACGGCCGGACGCCGCTGCAGTGGCCGGCAAACGCCGAGGATGCGTGCCCGAGGGCACGAACCGCGGCGGGCCGGGCCGTCTTTGGATCTCGACCACGTGGGAGTGACGGTTGAACCGTCACGCCGGCACCACGGGAGGACATCGATGAAGCATGGCAAGAAGTACCGCGCCGCCGCCGACCTGGCTGTGAAAGCGGGCTCGGTGCGCGATCTGGCGGAGGCGGTCAAGCTGGTCAAGCAGACCGCGCGGGCGAAGTTCGACGAGACCATCGTGGTCTCCTCCCACCTCGGGGTGGATCCCCGGCACTCGGACCAGCTGGTGCGCGGCACGGTCGTGCTGCCGCACGGCACGGGCAAGAGCCTGCGCGTGCTGGTGCTCTGCCGGGGCGACAAGGTCAAGGAGGCGGAGGCCGCGGGTGCGGACTTCGTCGGCTCCGAGGAGTACGTCAAGAAGATTCAGGACGGCTGGCTCGACGTGGACGCGATCGTCGCCACGCCGGACCTCATGGGTGAAGTCGGCAAGCTCGGCCGGGTGCTGGGACCACGGGGGCTGATGCCGAATCCGAAGAGCGGCACGGTGACCTTCGACGTCGCCAAGGCGGTCAAGGAGCTCAAGGCGGGCAAGATCGAGTTCCGTGTCGACAAGGGTTCCAACGTCCACGCGCCGGTGGGCAAGGCCTCGTTCACCGAGCAGAAGCTGCTCGAGAACACGGCGATGTTCCTGCGCGAGCTGGTGCGGGCGCGTCCCGCCGCGACCAAGGGCACGTACATCAAGAGCCTGACCCTGAGCGCCACGATGGGGCCCGGCATCACCCTCGATCCGGCGGCCGTGACGGCCGACCTGGCGCACTAGGAGGAGGCCCGATGCCCACCCCACAGAAGATCGAGATCCTGCGCGATACGCAGGAGCGCATCCGGGAGGTCGGCGGCCTCTACCTCGCGGATTTCAGCGGCATGAGCGTCGAGAAGCTATCGCTGCTGCGCAAGAAGTGCCGCGAGCAGAAGGTGCAGTTCCGGGTGATCAAGAACACGCTGCTCAAGCGCGCGTTCAACGAGCGCGGGATCACCGCACTCGACGCGTACCTCGAGGGCCCGACCGGGCTGGTGTTCAGCCCCGACAACGAGGTGGTGCCGGCGAAGATCCTCGCCGAGTTCGCCAAGGAGCACGAGCGTCCGCGGATCAAGGCGGCGGTCGTGGACGGACGCCTGTTCGACGACAAGGCGATCGCCGTCCTCGCGACGCTGCCGAGCCGCGAGGTGCTCCTGTCGCAGCTGCTGAGCGTGTTCATCGCACCGATGACCCAGTTCCTCGGGGCGATCGACGCGACGCTGCGTCTGCCGGCGATCATGGCGGACGTGCTGGAGAGGGAGAAGCAGAAGGAAGCACCGACGTCATCCTGATAGGCAAACCCGCCGGCCCGCCCCGAGGGCGGCCCCGGCTGACCCTGTTCACACCAACACCACGCGACACCAGAAGGAGATCAGAATCATGTCCACCGCCATCGACCAGGTGCTCGACCTCATCGGCAACATGACCGTGCTCGAGCTTTCGGAGCTGAAGAAGAAGTACGAGGACAAGTTCGGCGTGACCGCGGCGGCGCCCATGATGGCGATGCCGATGGGCGGTGCCGGCGGCGGGGCGGCTGCCGTCGAGGAGAAGACCGAGTTCGACGTGGTCCTCACCGGCGCCGGCGACAAGAAGATCCAGGTCATCAAGGTGGTGCGCGAGCTGACCGGTCTGGGCCTCAAGGAGGCGAAGGACCTGGTGGACGGGACGCCGAAGCCCGTGAAGGAGAAGGTCAGCAAGACGGAAGCCGCGGAGATGAAGGCCAAGCTCGAGGAGCAGGGCGCGACCGTCGAGATCAAGTAACGCCGGCCGGAGCACAGCGCACCGCCCCGGTGCCGGGGGCGGACCCGCACGCGGGTCCGCCGGAGGCGCCGGGGGCTTCACGCTTCCCCACGAGAAAGGCGGCACCTTTTGAAGACTGCACGCCGGAAAGATCGGAAGAGCTTCTCCAAGATCGACCGCGAGTGGAATCTCCAGATTCCGAACCTGCTCGAGGTCCAGCTGAAGAGCTTCCGCGACTTCCTCCAGATGGACTTGGACCCCCTGCGCCGCCGCAACGAAGGGCTGCAGGAGGTTTTCACCGGGGTGTTCCCGATCAGCGACCCGCGCGAGCTCTTCGAGCTCCAGTTCGTCGCCTACGAGATCGGCGAGCCGAAGTACTCCATGGACGAGTGCGTCGAGCGCGACCTCACCTTCTCGGCGCCCCTCAAGGCGCGGCTTCGCCTGGTCACCCGTGAAGAGGTGGACGGCGTCAAGCGCGACAAGGACGTCATCGAGCAGGAGGTCTACCTCGGGGAGTTGCCGCTCATCACCGACAGCGGCACGTTCATCATCAACGGCGCCGAGCGGGTGATCGTCTCCCAGCTCCACCGTTCGCCCGGCGTGTTCTTCGACGAGATGACGCACCCGAACGGCAAGCGCCTGTTCTCGGCGCGCATCATCCCGTACCGCGGCTCGTGGGTGGAGTTCAGCCTCGACGTCAACGACGTCATGCACGTCCACATCGACCGCAAGCGCAAGCTGCCGGTGACGGTGCTGCTGCGCGCGCTCGGGTTCGTGTCGGACCGCGAGATCCTCGAGCTCTTCTACGAGAAGGAGATCCTCGAGGTGCGCGGCAAGAAGTCCGAGGGTGCCCTGGGCCGTGTGTGCGCCCAGGACCTGGTGGACGAGACCACCGGCGAGATCCTGCTCGAGGCCAACGACGAGATCAACGCGGAGAAGGTCGAGGTCATCAAGAAGGCGGGTCTCGACACCCTCGAGGTGTTCATCGTGCCGATGCACGACGAGGCGGACGTCATGCGCAACACCCTGCGCAAGGACTCGACGCACTCGCAGGAGGAAGCACTCCACCGCATCTACAACCTGCTGCGTCCCGGTGAGCCGCCCCGGGCCGATTCCGCCCGCGAGATCCTCAACAAGCTGTTCTTCAATCCCAAGCGCTACGACCTGGCGCGGGTGGGCCGCTACAAGCTCAACCAGAAGCTCCCGCACGAGTACCTGCTGCCCGGGCGCGACGTGCGCAAGCGGCTCGGTCTCGGGATCCCGGACCTGGCCCACGCGACGCTGTGCCGCGAGGACTTCATCGTCATCATCAAGTACCTGCTGCTGCTGCGGACCGGCGGCGAGCTGGTCACCGACCGCGGGCCGGAGCCCTCGGTCACGGACGACATCGACCATCTCGGCAACCGGCGCGTGCGCTCGGTGGGCGAGCTGCTCGCGAACCAGTTCAACATCGGGCTCGCGCGCATGGCGCGCATCATCCGCGAGCGTATGTCGCTCCAGGACCAGGAGAACATCACCCCGACGGATCTGGTGAACTCGCGCACCATCTCGGCGGTGATCCAGAGCTTCTTCGGGTCCTCGCAGCTCTCGCAGTTCATGGACCAGACCAACCCGCTCGCCGAGCTCACCAACAAGCGCCGTCTCTCGGCGCTCGGACCCGGCGGGCTCACGCGCGATCGCGCAGGCTTCGAGGTGCGCGACGTGCACTACACGCACTACGGCCGCATGTGCCCGATCGAGACGCCGGAAGGCCCGAACATCGGCCTGATCTCGTCGCTCTCGACCTACGCCCAGGTGAACGAGTTCGGGTTCCTCGAGACCCCGTACTTCCGGGTGCAGGGTGGCGTCGTGGACCGCAAGAAGCCCGAGTTCCTGGCGGCGGACGTCGAGGACCGGTCGCACATCGCGCCCGCAAACACGCCGTTCGACCGCAAGTCGGGCGGGCTCCAGGACGACCAGCTCTCGGTGCGCTTCCGGGGCGAGTACCCGAGCGTGCTCAAGACCGAGGTCGAGTACATGGACGTGTCGCCGATCCAGCTGGTCTCGCCGGCGGCGGCGCTGATTCCGTTCCTCGAGCACGACGACGCGAACCGCGCCCTCATGGGCTCCAACATGCAGCGCCAGGCGGTGCCGCTGCTCGCGACCGAGGCGCCGCTGGTCGGCACCGGTCTCGAGGACAAGGTGGCGCAGGATTCCGGCGCGCTGCTGCTGGCGCGGCGCTCCGGGGTGGTCGAGTTCGTCTCGGGCGAGATGATCGCGATCCGCTACGAGCGCGATCCCGACGACGTGCCGATCGACTACAGCGATCAGCCCAACCTCGACATGTACCGGCTCACCAAGTTCCGTCGCTCCAACCAGGACACCTGCCTGAACCAGCGGCCGGTGGTCGAGGAGGGGCAGAAGGTCAAGAAGGGCCAGGTGATCGCGGACGGCCCGGCGACCAAGGAAGGCGAGCTGGCGCTGGGGCGCAACGTGCTGTGCGCATTCATGCCCTGGGGCGGCTACAACTTCGAGGACGCCATCCTGGTGTCCGAGCGGCTGATCAAGGACGACGTGTTCACCTCGATCCACATCGAGGAGTTCGAGCTCCAGGTGCGCGACACCAAGCGCGGTGTCGAGGAGATCACGCGCGAGATCCCGAACGTGTCCGAGGAGGCGGTCAAGAACCTCGACGAGGAGGGCGTGATCCGCATCGGCGCGCGCGTCCGCCAGGGCGACATCCTGGTGGGCAAGGTGACCCCGAAGGGCGAGCAGGAGCTGTCGCCCGAGGAGCGCCTGCTCAAGGCGATCTTCGGCGACAAGGCGGGCGACGTTCGCGACGCCTCGCTCAAGGCGCCTCCGGGGATGGACGGCATCGTCATCGACATCAAGGTGTTCTCGCGCCGCGAGAAGGACGAGGGCACGAAGCTCCAGGAGAAGAAGAAGATCGACAAGCTGCGCCGCGAGAGCAAGAAGGAGCGCGAGCGGGTCGCCGACGTGCGGCTCGCCACCGTGTCCGAGATCCTCAACGAGCAGCTGGTGAACGTGCTGCGCAGCGCCTCGTCCGGCGAGGCGCTGGCGCGTAAGGGGCGCAAGTTCAACCGCGAGTTCCTCGAGGAGATCGACCTCGACGACCTGGCGTGGGCGACCCCGGTGACCGAGGACGTCAAGATCAACGAGCGCTTCTGGTCGGCGATGGACGGCGCGCAGTCCGCCTTCACCCGCTGCGAGAAGGAGCTCGAGAAGGAGATCGAGAAGGTCACGCGCGGCGACGAGCTGCCGCCCGGCGTCGTCAAGCTGGTCAAGGTCTACATCGCCAAGAAGCGCAAGCTGTCGGTGGGCGACAAGATGGCGGGTCGCCACGGCAACAAGGGCGTGGTGGCGAAGATCCTGGCCGAGGAGGACCTGCCGTACCTCCCGAACGGGACGCCGATCGAGATCGTGCTCAATCCGCTGGGCGTGCCCTCGCGTATGAACATCGGCCAGGTGCTCGAGACGCACCTGGGCTGGGCGGCGCACGAGCTCGGGTACACCTGCTCGACGCCGGTGTTCGCGGGCGCCACGGTCGACGAGATCAAGAGCGAGCTGCGCACCGCGGGGCTGCCCGAGGACGGCAAGACCGTCCTGCACGACGGGCGCAGCGGCGATTCGTTCGATGAGCGGGTGTGCGTCGGCTACATCTACATGATGAAGCTGAGCCATCTCGTCGACGACAAGATCCACGCGCGCTCGACCGGTCCCTACTCCCTGGTCACCCAGCAGCCGCTGGGCGGCAAGGCGCAGTTCGGCGGCCAGCGCTTCGGCGAAATGGAAGTGTGGGCGCTCGAGGCGTACGGCGCGGCCTACACCCTTCAGGAGCTGCTCACCGTCAAGAGCGACGACGTGTCGGGGCGCTCGCGCATCTACGAGGCGATCGTCAAGGGCGAGAACCCGCCCGAGCCGGGCGTGCCCGAGTCGTTCAACGTGCTCGTCAAGGAGCTCCAGAGTTTGTGCCTGGAGGTCCAGTTCGAGGAAGCCTGATTCGAAATCGAGTGGTCGGCCCTGCGCGGCCCCCGCGCGCCGGCATGAAGTCTCAGCAGTGACCCGAAGGAGAACACAGAATGATTCAGGAAACGGATCTGCAGTCGACGCTGAGCGTGGCCGCAGGCAAGCTCGGGTTGAGCCGGCTCGAGGAGCACGAGCAGCGCCGCCGAGCCGCGTTCAACTCCATCCGGATCCGACTGGCGTCCCCGGACGTCATCCGTAGCTGGTCGCACGGCGAGGTCACCAAGCCGGAGACCATCAATTACCGCTCGTTCAAGCCGGAGAAGGACGGGCTGTTCTGCGAGAAGATCTTCGGCCCGGTCAAGGACTGGGAGTGCAACTGCGGCAAGTACAAGCGCATCCGCTACCGCGGGGTCATCTGCGACCGGTGCGGCGTCGAGGTCACGCAGGCGAAGGTGCGCCGCGAGCGGCTCGGCCACATCGAGCTCGCGGTGCCGGTCTCGCACATCTGGTTCTTCAAGGGCGTTCCGTCGCGCATTGGGCACCTGCTCGACATGAGCATCCGCGACCTGGAGCGGATCCTCTACTACGAGTCGTACGTGGTGATCGACCCGGGCAAGACCGGGTTCAAGAAGCGCGAGATCATCACCGAGGACCAGTACAACGAGGTCATGGACGAGCAGCCGGACTCGGGGCTCAAGTCGCGCATGGGCGCGGAGGCGATCCGTGACCTGCTCGCCGAGCTGGATCTCGAGGAGCTGCAGGCCGAGCTCCGGGCCAAGGCCAAGATCGAGACCTCGGTGCAGCGCAAGAAGGAGACGCTCAAGCGGCTTCGCATCGTCGAGGCGTTCCGCCACAGCGGCAACCGGCCCGCGTGGATGATCCTCGAGGTCATCCCGGTGCTGCCGCCCGATCTGCGGCCGCTGGTGCCGCTCGAGGGCGGGCGGTTCGCGACCTCGGACCTCAACGACCTCTACCGGCGCGTCATCAACCGCAACAACCGGTTGAAGAAGCTGATGGACATCAAGGCGCCCGAGGTCATCCTGCGCAACGAGAAGCGCATGCTGCAGGAGGCGGTCGACGCGCTGTTCGACAACGGCCGGCGCAGCCGCGCGGTGCGCGGCCAGGGCAACCGGCCGCTCAAGTCGCTCTCCGACATGCTCAAGGGCAAGCAGGGGCGCTTCCGCCAGAACCTGCTCGGCAAGCGCGTGGACTACTCGGGCCGCTCGGTGATCGTGGTCGGGCCGGAGCTCAAGCTCAACCAGTGCGGACTGCCCAAGAACATGGCGCTCGAGCTCTTCAAGCCGTTCATCATCCGCAAGCTCGAGGACCGTGGCTACGTGCAGACGGTCAAGAGCGCCAAGCGGCTGGTCGAGCGCGAGAAGCCCGAGGTGTGGGACATCCTGGGCGAGATCATCGAGAACCACCCGGTGCTCCTGAACCGCGCGCCGACGCTGCACCGTCTCGGCATCCAGGGCTTCGAGCCGGTGCTGGTCGAGGGCAAGGCGATCCGCATCCACCCGCTGGTCTGCCAGGCGTTCAACGCCGACTTCGACGGCGACCAGATGGCGGTGCACGTGCCGCTCTCGTTCGAGGCGCAGATCGAGACCAGCCTGCTCATGCTCTCGACCCACAACATCCTGTCGCCGGCGCACGGGCGTCCGCTCGCCACGCCGAACCAGGACATCGTGCTCGGGTGCCACTACCTCACCAAGCCGCGCGGCGAGATCCTGAACCCGCGGCTCAAGGAGTCGAAGGCCAAGCTCGAGGCCGAGGACCCACGGCGTCTGCGCACCTTCCACAGCATGGGCGAGGTGCAGGCCGCCTACGACGCCGCCGAGATCTCGCTCCACGGCCGGGTCGCGGTGCGGTCCGACGCCACGCGCAACGAGGACAACGGGAAGAGCGCGTGGATCGTCACCACCGCCGGGCGCGTGCTGTTCAACGGCGTGGTGCCCGCGGAGCTCGGCTTCATCAACGAGACCATGGACAAGAAGCGTCTCGAGAACCTGGTGGGCGACTGCTACGGCCGCCTGGGCTCGGAGATCACCTCCGACCTGCTCGACGCTCTCAAGGACCTGGGCTTCAAGTTCGCGACCCAGGCCGGGTTCACGGTCGGCATCGACGACGTGCGCATCCCGCCCGAGAAGCACGAGATCATCGCCCGGGCCCGCGCCGACGTGGATCAGATCAACCTCAACTACCGCCGCGGCGTCATCACCGAGGGCGAGCGCTACAACAAGGTGATCGACACCTGGACCCACGCGACCACCGACGTCGAGGAGGTCACGTTCGAGGGCCTGTCGCGCGACCGGGACGGCTTCAATCCCATCTTCATGATGGCCGACTCGGGATCGCGCGGTAACCGCGAGCAGATCCGCCAGCTGGCCGGCATGCGCGGCCTGATGGCCAAGCCGCAGAAGAAGGTGACCGGCGGACTGGGCGAGATCATCGAGTCGCCGGTGACCCACAACTTCAAGGAAGGGCTCTCGGTGCTCGAGTACTTCATCTCGACGCACGGCGCCCGCAAGGGTCTTGCGGACACGGCGCTCAAGACCGCCGACGCCGGCTACCTCACGCGGCGGCTGGTGGACGTGGCCCAGGACATGATCATCAACGAGGCGGACTGCGGCACGATCCGCGGCCTCTCGGTGGGTGCGCTCAAGGACGGCGAAGACATCATCGAGCCGCTCGCGGACCGCGTGCTGGGTCGCGTGGCGGCCGAGGACGTCGTGCACCCGATCTCGAACGAGACCATCGTCGAGGCGGGCCAGTCGATCGACGAGGAGGCCTCGGCGCGCATCGAGGAGGCGGCCAAGGCGGGCCTCGAGAAGATGCGCATCCGCTCGGTGCTCACCTGCGACTCACGCCGCGGCGTGTGTGGCAACTGCTACGGGCGCAACCTCGCCACCGGACGCCCGGTCGACCTGGGCGAGGCGGTGGGCGTGATCGCCGCGCAGTCGATCGGCGAGCCCGGTACGCAGCTCACGCTGCGCACCTTCCACATCGGCGGCACGGCGAGCCGTATCGTCGAGCAGTCGCGCGCGACCTCGAAGGACGCGGGCACGGTGCGCTTCCAGAGCCTCGAGGTGGTGCCGTACCACAACGACACCTCGGTGGCGGTGAGCCGTCAGAACTCCGAGATCGAGCTGCTCGACAAGACCGGACGCGTGCGGCAGCGCTACACGGTGCCTTACGGCGCCCACCTGTTCGTCAAGGACGGGCAGACCGTGAGCGCGGAGGCGGCGCTGTTCGAGTGGGACATCTACAACCACCCGCTCATCAGCGAGAAGAGCGGCACGGTGCGGTTCGCCGACATCAAGGACAAGGTGACCGTGCGCGACGAGGTCGACGACACGTCGGGCTTGAAGCTGCTGGTCATCATGGAGGACCGCAACAAGGAGCTGCAGCCGGCGATCGACATCCTCGACAAGAGCGGCCACAAGGTGGCGCACTATCCGCTGCCGACCGGTGCGCGTCTCGAGGTGCGGGACGGCCAGGAGGTGGTGGCGGGCGATCCGCTGGTGAAGACCCGGCGCGAAGCCTCCAAGACCCGTGACATCACGGGCGGCCTGCCGCGCGTCTCGGAGCTGTTCGAAGCGCGGCGTCCCAAGGAGGCGGCGATCGTCACCGAGATCGACGGCCGCGTGGAGTTCGGCGGCGTGTCGCGCGGCATGCGCAAGCTGGTGGTGCGCGGCGACGACGGCGACACCCGCGAGTACCAGATTCCGCAGGGCAAGCATCTCCACGTGCAGGAGGGGACGTCGGTGCGCGCGGGCGACCGCCTCACCGAGGGTCCGATCAACCCGCACGACATCCTCAAGATCAAGGGTATCGAGGAGGTGCAGGAGTACCTGGTGAACGAGATCCAGGAGGTCTACCGGCTCCAGGGCGTGCGCATCGACGACAAGCACATCGAGACCATCGTGCGCCAGATGCTGCAGAAGGTGCGGATCGAGGACCCGGGCGACACCGCGTTCCTCGAGGGCGAGGCGGTGGACCGGCTGGTGGTGCTCGAGGAGAACGAGCGGATCCTGAACGAGGGCCAGCAGCCGGCCACGTTCCAGCCGCTCCTGCTCGGCATCACCAAGGCGTCGCTGTCCACGGAGAGCTTCATCTCGGCGGCCTCCTTCCAGGAGACCACCCGGGTGCTCACCGAGGCGGCGATCCACGGGAAGACCGACAACCTCCGTGGCCTCAAGGAGAACGTCATCATCGGGCACCTCATCCCGGCCGGGACGGGGATGCCCGGGTACCGCCGGGTGATGCTGGAGTCCGAGAAGCAGGCTCCGGCGATCCTGGAGGAGGCGGAGGGGGCAAAGACGGCTTGACAGGGGGAGGACGCCTCCCTATATTCCCCGGTCTGCTCGGCAACGGCGCATGTATTTCCTTCGCGGATGCCGTGGCCTGCCTGGCCGAGCAAGCCCTGAGTCGACAGAAGGTTGGAGGTTTTTCGTGCCCACGCTGAACCAGCTCGTCCGTCACGGACGCCAGCGGGAAAAAGTGAAGACCGGCGCTCCGGCGCTGCGGGGATGCCCGCAGAAGCGCGGAGTGTGTACGCGGGTGTACACGACCACGCCCAAGAAGCCGAACTCGGCGCTGCGCAAGGTGGCGCGCGTGCGGCTGACGAACGGGATCGAGGTCACCTGCTACATCCCCGGTGAGGGACACAACCTCCAGGAGCACTCGATCGTTCTGATCCGCGGCGGCCGTGTGAAGGACCTGCCGGGGGTGCGCTACCACATCGTGCGCGGGACGCTGGACGCGAGCGGTGTGACCGGGCGCAAGCAGAGCCGGTCGAAGTACGGAACCAAGTCGGCTTAGCCGTTATCGGCGTCACCCAGGCTCCCGTCGGGGGCGGGTGGCGCTTCGTGGTGTCCGGGCCTGCGTGCCCGGTACATAAAGAAGAGGAACGAGCATGCCTCGCAAGGGTGCGGTCCCGCGGCGTGAAGTGCCGGGGGACCCGAAGTTCGACAACGTCCTCGTGACGCGCTTCATCAGCGCGCTCATGGGGCGGGGAAAGCGGTCACTGGCGGAGCGTCAGTTCTACGGGGCGATGAAGATCCTCGAGGAAAAGACCGGGCAGGATGCCATGACGGTCTTGAAGTCGGCGATGACGAACGTCAAGCCGGTCCTGGAGGTGAAGTCTCGTCGCGTGGGTGGCGCGAACTACCAGGTCCCGGTCGAAGTCCGGCCCGACCGCCGCAACGCCCTGGCGATCCGCTGGCTCATCACCTTCGCGCGGACCCGCGCGGACCACTCGTTCACGGAGAAGTTCGCCAACGAGCTGTTGTCGGCGTCCCGGAACGAGGGTGGCGCGGTCAAGAAGCGCGAGGACACACACAAGATGGCGGAGGCCAACAAGGCCTTCGCCCACTATCGCTGGTAACCCACCCGCGGTGAAGATCGGCCCCGCGCCGATCTGGGTCGTGACGGACGCAGCGCGTGCTGCCCCGCCCGGCTTCCGCACCCGCAGGTGAATCACGATCCATCACCGCACTTTCTACGACGGAAAGGCAGGTGGTGCTCCGCGGCATAGACACTCGAACTCCATGAGGATGTGAACGTCAGTCATGGCACGGCAGACTCCGCTTCAGCGATACCGCAACATCGGTATCATGGCCCATATCGACGCCGGCAAGACCACCTTGACCGAGCGCGTGCTCTTCTATACGGGCCGCATCCACCGCGTGGGCGAGGTGCACGACGGCGCCGCCACGATGGACTGGATGGAGCAGGAGCGTGAGCGCGGGATCACCATCACCTCCGCCGCGACCACCGCTCAGTGGCGCGATCACCGCATCAACATCATCGACACCCCGGGACACGTGGACTTCACCGTCGAAGTCGAGCGCAGCCTGCGCATCCTCGACGGCGCGGTCGCCGTGTTCTGCGCCGTGGGCGGCGTCGAGCCGCAGTCCGAGACCGTGTGGCGCCAGGCGGACAAGTACAACGTCCCGCGCATCGCGTTCGTGAACAAGATGGATCGCGTCGGAGCCGACTTCAACAACGTGCTCCAGATGATGACCGACCGGCTGGGCGCCAAGCCGGTGCCCATCCAGGTGCCGATGATGATGGCCGAGCAGTTCCTGGGCATCATCGACCTCCTCGAGCTCAAGGCGATCACCTACCACGAGGCGAGCCAGGGCACGACCTTCGAGGTCCACGACATCCCGCGCGACCTGATGAAGTCCGTCAACGAGGCGCGCCACCACCTGCTCGAGTCGATCGCCGAGTTCGACGAGCAGCTCCTCGACGACTACCTGCACGAGAAGCCGTACACGACCGACGACCTCAAGCGCGCGCTGCGGAACGGCACGGTCCAGGGGCGCATCACGCCGGTGCTTTGCGGCTCGGCGTTCAAGAACAAGGGCGTGCAGCCGCTGCTCGACGCGATCGTCGATTTCCTCCCGGCGCCGGTGGACAAGCCGCCGGTGCAGGGCCAGGAGCTCAAGACCTTCGAGCACGTGACGCGCCGGCCGGCCGACGACGAGCCGTTCTCGGCGCTCGGCTTCAAGATCGCGACCGACCCGTACGTGGGCAAGCTCACGTTCTTCCGGGTCTACTCCGGCACGGTCAAGACCGGCGACAGCGTCCTCAACGCGGCGACCGGCCGCACCGAGCGCATCGGGCGTCTGGTGCAGATGCACGCCAACAAGCGCGAGGAGATCAGCGAGGTCTACGCGGGCGACATCGCCGCCGGCATCGGCTTCAAGAAGGTGACCACCGGCAATACGCTCTGCGATCCGCAGTACCCGATCGCGCTCGAATCCATGCACTTCCCGGAGCCGGTCGTGGACGTGGCGATCGAGCCCAAGTCCAAGGCCGACGAGGAGAAGCTCTCCAACGCGCTCCAGCGGCTGGCCGAGGAGGATCCGACCTTCCGCGTGCGCACCGACGACGAGACCAGCCAGACGGTGATCTCGGGCATGGGCGAGCTGCACCTCGAGATCCTGGTCGACCGCATGCTGCGCGAGTTCAGCGTCCAGGCGAACGTCGGCAAGCCGCAGGTCGCCTATCGCGAGACCATCAGCGGGCCGGCCGAGCAGCGGCACCGCTTCGTGCGGCAGACGGGCGGCAAGGGCCAGTTCGCCGACGTGACGATCAAGGTCGAGCCGATGGAGGCCGGCAAGGGATTCGAGTTCGAGAACGACATCGTGGGCGGCGCGATCCCCAAGGAGTTCATTCCCTCGGTGGAGAAGGGGATCGAGGAGGCCATGAAGGGTGGCGTGGTGGCCGGCTACCCGATGGTGGACATCAAGGTCACGCTCCTCGACGGGTCCTACCACGAGGTCGACTCCTCGGAGATGGCGTTCAAGATCGCCGGCTCGATGGCGTTCAAGGAGGCGTGTCAGAAGGCCAAGCCGCGCCTGCTCGAGCCCATCATGGACGTCGAGGTGGTGGTGCCCGAGGAGTACATGGGCGACATCATCGGCGACCTGTCGGCCCGTCGCGGCCGGATCGGCGGCATGTTCACGCGCTCCGACGCGCGCGTGATCGCGGCGTCGGTGCCGCTCTCGGAGATGTTCGGTTACGCCACCCGCATGCGCTCGATTTCGCAGGGACGTGCGGTGTACTCGATGCAGTTCTCGCGCTACGAGACGCTTCCGCAGTCGGTTGCGGAGGAGATCGTGGCCAAGGTGAAGGGTTGAGTCCTCGACTCTGAGTGCGCGGCGCGCCCCATTCGCGCGCCCAGGGAGGGTTCATGGCCAAGCAGAAGTTCGAACGGACGAAGCCCCACGTGAACGTGGGGACGATCGGGCACGTGGATCACGGGAAGACCACGCTGACGGCGGCGATCACGATGGTGCTGGCGCAGGGCAATCCGAAGATCGCGGTGCGGGAC
>DATEMP010000347.1:0-5007 GCA_035275545.1 Candidatus Eiseniibacteriota bacterium
CTGATCCGCGGGGGGCTCGGCGATTTCGCCGTGTGTCATCGTCCCTGGCCGTGTCGCTTCCTCACCGAACACAGAACACAGATAAGGAGTCTTCCATGAAACGCGCAACACCCTGGCTCGCACTCGTGCTGGTCGCGGCGATCGCGGGCTGCAACGAAAGCCAGACCGCCGACACGTCCACGTCCACCACCACCACCACGACCACGACCACCACCACCACCGACACCACCGCGACACCACCCACGACGACCACCACCACCATCACGCCGCCGAGCGCTTCCGGCAGCGAGGTCACCACGGCGTCGGGGCTCAAGTACACCGACATCGTGGTGGGCACCGGCGACGAGGCGGCCTCGGGGAAGAAGGTCGGCGTCCATTACACCGTCACGCTCTCGGACGGAACCAAGGTCGACAGCTCGCTCGACCGGGGCCAGCCGCTCGAGTTCGTGGTCGGCGACCCCAACATGATCAAGGGCTGGAACGAGGGCATTGTCGGGATGAAGGTGGGCGGCAAGCGCAAGCTCACCGTTCCCCCGGACATCGGCTACGGCGCGGCCGGCCGTCCGCCCAGGGTCCCGCCCAACTCGACGCTCCTGTTCGACCTCGAGCTGGTGAGCGTGTCGACGCCCTAGCCGGGCGGGACACGACTCCGGGCTCGCGCCCCGCATCAGGGGCGCGAGCCGGCTCCCTTTCGGGCGCGCGGCGCGGCCGCCGCGCCCCACAGGTGGATGCCGCCCAGCACGCCGGCCACGTTGCTCACCACCTGGACGCGCGGCGGCAGCCGGCCCTCGATCAGGCGGGCGTTTCCCCCGCCCAGGTAGAGGCGTCGCGGGTTGAAGGCCTTGAGCAGCGTCTCAATCGCGGCGCCCAGGCGCTTGTGCCACTTCCGTTTCCCGATGCGCTTGCGCTCGTGGTCCCCGAGCAGCTCCTCGTAGGTCCGGCCGTGACGGAACGGGTGATGACCGAGCTCGAGATTGGGCACCAGCCGGCCGTCCAGGAACATCGCCGAGCCCACCCCGGTCCCCAGCGTGATCACCATCTCGACGCCCTTCCCGGCGATCACCGCCATGCCCTGGACGTCGGCGTCGTTCGCGACCCGCGCGGGCCGCCCGGTGAGGCGCTCGAGCCGCCGCGCGAGGTTCACGCCGATCCAGTCGGGATGGAGGTTGGCGGCGGTGCGCACCACGTTGTCCTCGACCACCCCGGGAAACCCCGCGGCGACCCGATCGAACCGGGGCATGGCCGTGACCAGCGTGCCGAGCGCTTCGAGCACCGGCGCGGGCCGGGCCGGGTGCGGGGTCTTGATCCGCATGCGGTCGGTGAGCAGCCGGCCGCGCGGATCGAGCACCGCCGCCTTGAGCCCGGTCGCCCCGATGTCGATCGAGAGCGTGCGCGGCGAGCGCGTGCCGCGCGCCTTCATACCTCCGCCTCGCGCATGAGCACCGGAGAGGCCATGAGCCGGTCCACCGTGATCAGGCCCCCGTCCCGGCGCACCTGGCCGAACTGGAGCACCCCGGTCGGGCAGCTCTGGACGCAGGCCGAGCATCGCACGCATTGCGGGTCCCGCATCGGCAGGCCCTTGTTGGCGAAGTTCATGACGTCGATCCCCTGGTGGCACACCGAGGTGCACAGGTTGCACGAGATGCACTTCTTCTTGTCGGCGACGATCGCGAACCGGCTGAAGCGCGCGTAGACGTGCATGAGCGCCGCGAGCGGGCAGAAGAACCGGCACCATACGCGTCCCGAGTACCAGAAGTAGAGCCCGTACCCGAGCACGCCCGCCAGGAACACGTCGATCGTCCACTTGTAGCGCTCCTTGAGCGCCATGTCGAAGTGGACGTCCACCCAGTTGCCCGCCGGCAGGACCCAGCCGGCGATCCGCACCAGCAGGAGCAGGACGGCGATCGCGAGGATGCCCTGGCCGGCGAGGTTGAGGCGGTTCCACCCGGGGCCGTGCGGCATCTTGTGCCGGTGGGTGTCGCCGAGGGTCTCGGCGAGCGCACCACACGAGCAGATCCATCCGCAGTAGACGCCCTTGCCGTACAGGTAGATGCCGAGCGGGATGAGCACGCAGGTCTGCACCACCGAGATCGCGATCCACCATCCGAGCGGCTCGCCCGTGAACAGGTTGTAGACGTTGAGCGGGAAGGCGAGGATCAGCCCGTAGGCACGCCAGAACTCGCGCCCGTGACCGTAGCCCGCGACCGGGAAGAGCGCGTCCGCGAGCCCCGCGGGCAGGAGCCCGTTGTGGTGGAGGAGCGGCAGCACGATCTCGGGGATCAGGAACAGCGGCAGCACCTGGATCGCGGTCACCGTCACGGTCTGGGCGGTGACGTAGGGCGTGCGGCGCCTCCGGATCCGGCGCCATCCGAACACCACGATCACCGTGGAGTAGGCGATCGTGTACCAGAAGGAGGGGCTCGAGCCGCTGATCGCCAGCGTGCCGATCAGGGTGCGGGGATCGCGCGCCGCCTCCGCGATCGTCCCGCCCGCCGCCGCGAGCAGCGCCGGGAGGTTGGCCGGGAACCAGTGCCGCCTCTGCCACAGCGCTGCCATCGCCCCGCCCGACTTCCAGTCGTAGAGCCAGACGCAGGCGAGCAGGACGAGCGCCATGCCGAGCCGGCGCCGCGCGGTCATCGCGCCGGCGATCGCGATCCCGGAGCGGCGGAAGAAGTCGAGCGGCGCCTCGCGCCCGATCATCGTGAACACGACCTCGTTCGGCACCGTCTCCGGCCGCCCGTCGGGTCCCGCGAGCACCACCTCGCGCTCGCGCACCGTCTCGACCCGGGTGCTCAGCCGCAGCGTCAGGTGTCCGGACGCGGCCGGCGGGTCCATGAAGCGCCCGGTGGCGGTCGTGACCCGCTCCGAGCTGGGATGCGGCACGCCGACCCGCGCGCGGGGATCGCGCCGCAGCCGCTCGATCTTCCCGGCGTTCTCCGGCTTCGCGCGCGCGAAGTCCGGGCCGCGGTGGACCAGGGTGACGAACGCGCCCGCGCCGGTGAGCGCGATCGCGGTCTCGAGCGCCGCGTCGCCGCCGCCCACCACCAGCACCCGGCGGCCCGAGAAGTCGCGCGGGTCGTGGAGGCGATTGAACACCTGGGGGCCGCCCTCGCCCGGCACGCGGAGCCGCCGGAAGCTGCCGCTCCTGCCGATCGCCACCAGCACGCGCCGCGCGCGGATCGCGCCCCCGTCTTCGAGCACCACCCGCAGCCCCGCGCCGTCGCGCTCGATGCGCTCGGCGCGCCCGGGGCGCGGCCGGATGCCCTCGCGGTCGACCTGGGACCCGAGCTCCTCCAGCAGCGCCTCCTTGACGTCCGCGGAGACCTGGAGCGCCCCGGCGGGCGTCATCGCTCGCGGGTAGGTGTAGATGGGCTTCGCGCGCGGGAAGTTGACCAGGGTCGAGAACGGTCCGGTCGCCTCCACCACCTCGAAGGAGAGGCCCAGCCGGCGGGCCTCGACCGCGGCGGCCAGACCCGAGACGCCGGCGCCCACGATCAGCAGGTCGAGCGTCGCGTCGTCCTGCGGGCTTCGGCGCAGATCGGCGGCGATCGCGCCCGCCACGCGCGCCCCGCTGTCGAGCGCGAACTTGAGGAGCGGGATCCCGGTCAGGTCGCCCGAGACGTACACGCCCGGCACCGACGTGCGGCCGTCCTCGCGGATCTCGGGGAGCGGCTCGACGGTGCCCGCGGGCCAGCGCAGGTGCAGCCAGCCCGCGTAGCGGGCGATCAGCCGGCGCACGGGGCCAGGACCGGCGTGCGGCCGGGCGCTCGCGCCGGCGGCGGCGAACAGGTAGAGTCGCCGCCCGTCCGGGGTGCGGCCGTCCAGAGGTCCACGCTCCCCATGAAGCGCGCGGAATCTCTGCCGCGCTCGCTCTGATCCACGCGCAGGCCGAGGCGACGATGGCGTTCGACTGGAGAAACCCCGAGCGGGTGGTGCCGTGGAAGCCGCGGCAGCGGTTCCGCCTCACTGCGCTCGGCCAGCCCGCGGCGGAGAACTACCATCTGGCGATCACCGCGGCGCAGCAGTCCGCCTCGCCGCGCACCGAGCTCGAGCGGGCGAAGCAGGAGTGGGCGGATGCGCTCAAGCTGCGTCCCATGGATCTCATCGTGCTCGACGAGCTGGTGGCCGGTCACTTCTGCATCGCGGACATGCAGGAGACGCTCGACGCCGTCGGGCTCACGCTCCGCGAGACGCGCGGCGCCATCGACCGGCTGCGCGCCGCCCAGCTGATCGAGCCGGTCGAGGCCGGCGAGGGCTCCTGAGGTCCGGTTCCCGGGGGCGGCCATGGGCGGCAGGATAGCATCGGAGCGGGACCTGCCGTGACGTCCGGGGGCCCTGGCGCGCTGCGCGCCCTGGAACGCGTCCGCGCGGTGTTCGGTCCCGGCGCCGAGGCGCGCAAGATCGCGCTGCTCGGGCCACTCGAGCGCACCTCCCTCGCCACCGCCGGCCAGGTCCTGCGCCTCCACGAGGCGCTGTGCTTCCTGCGCGCCTACCCGGACGGACCGGAGCTGCTGGCGTGCGTCGAGCGTCTGCTCGCGGGCTTCGAGCGGCGGCGCGATCTCGCGCGACATCGCGCCGCACTCGCCGACACCGGGATCGCGGGCACCGTCATCGAGTACCGCTTCTACTGGCCCACGGCGCGCTGGCTGGCGCGCCGCTGGGAGCGCCGGCTCTCGGTCGTCTGGAAGGACTTCGAGCAGCAGGACCGTCTCGCCGACCTGCTCCCGGTGCTGGTGCTGTACGGCGAGAATCCGGCCCTCGACGAGCTGGATTACCCGCCCCGCGCGTGGCTCGCGCGTCTCAAGGGGCCGCTCGAGAGCGATGCCGGTTTCCTGGTGCGGCGCTTCGAAGCGCTCCCGATCGACGGGTTCGCGCGCGAGAAGATCTACGACCAGCTCGACCCGCCGCTGCGCATCGCGCCCGGTCCCGACACGCCGTCCCGCACCCGCGCCCGGGCGGCGGGAGGGGCGGGGCTCCGGGCGGTGCGCTGGCAGCGGCAACCCCTGG
>DATEMP010000348.1:0-5112 GCA_035275545.1 Candidatus Eiseniibacteriota bacterium
GGATGCCTCCTCGTCAGGTGGGTGCGCTCGGAGCCGGCGTGGCTCGGACCTGCGCGCATACCCTGCGAGGGTGGGCTTGACCGGAGCTTGAGCCGGCCGCGGCGCGCCCCGGACCCGCGCCCGGACCTCATTGGCGGAACGCCGGTTGCGGGAATCGGGATTCGCCCGGAGCGCGGCGGGGGCTGCTATCCTGACGCGCGATGCGCATCGCTCCGTATGTCGTGGCCGCCCTGGTGCTCGTCGCCGGCGCCGGGTTCATGGTGCACCGGCTGGCGGTCGAGGTGACGACGCCGGTCGATCCGCCGCGGGTCGCCTACACCACCTCCCGGTCGTGCGTGCTCTGCCATCCCGGGCGCTACGAGACCTGGCACCGCACCTTCCACCGCACCATGACCCAGCCGGCCACGCGCGCGACGGTGCTCGGGGATTTCGAGAACGCGAGCCTGACCTACCAGGGCTCGACGTCGCGGTTCACGCGCGACGGCGACCGTTTCACGATCGAGTGCCTCTCCCCCGCGGGCGTCATGGAGCGCAACCCGGTGGTGATGACCGTGGGCTCGCGGCGCGTCCAGCAGTACGTGACCCGGATCGGCGACCGGCACGTGCGGCTGCCGCTCGCGTGGAACATCGAGGAGCGGCGCTGGGTGCACTTGAACGGCGCCTTCCTCCATCCCGATGGATCCGACTTCAACACCCACCGCGCCGACTGGGACAACAACTGCATCTTCTGCCACAACGTCAAGGGCCAGCCGCGCTACGACGAGGCGACCGGCACCTTCGACGCGCGCGTGGCGGAGATGGGGATCGCCTGCGAGGCCTGCCACGGGCCGGCCGACCTGCACGTGCGGCGGAACGCGGATCCCCTGCGCCGCTACCTGCTCTACCTGGGCGGGCGCGATCCCACCGTGCTCTCGCCGCGCGAGATGACCGCAACCCGGCAGGTCGAGCTGTGCGGGCACTGCCACGGGCAGCGCCTGCCGAACCCGCCCGCGCGGCTCGCCGAGTTCCTCATGGTCGGCGATCCCTACACCGCGGGCGAGGATCTCGGAGAGTTCACCACCCCGATCGCCGCCCACACCGAGCTGCCGGGTCTCGACCTGAGCGTGCGCTTCTGGAAGGACGGCACACCGCGGCTCACCGCCTACGAGTATCAGGGGCTGCTGCTCTCGAAGGAGCATGCCGGCACCGATCTCACCTGCGTCTCGTGCCACAGCATGCACGGCGGCGACCCGCGCGGCATGATCCGGCCCGCGATGCGCGGCCCGGAGGGCTGCCTCCAGTGCCACGAGGCGATCGGGCGCGACGTGGAGACCCACACGCACCACGACCCCCAGGGCACCGGGAGCGACTGCTACGCCTGCCACATGCCGCCCACCACCTACGGCCTGCTCGCGGTCCACCCCAGCCACCGCATCACCAATCCCGATCCGTCGCGCGCCTGGCGCTACGACATGCCCGAGGCGTGCACGCTCTGCCACACCGATCGCTCCGCCGCCTGGGCGGCGCGGGCGGCGCGCGATCACTACGGCCCCGGCGTCTCGGCCGAGCCTCCGGCAGGTGCCGCTCCCGCCGTCGCGGAGAACGTCCGCGCGCTCCTGGGCGGCGACGTCGTGCAGCGCGCGGTGGCGGTCGAGGCGCTCACGGCGGAGCGCTCGTACACCGCCGACGCCACCGCCCGGCTCTGGGCGGTGCCCTTCCTGCTGCTGACCATGGAGGACCGCTACCCGGCGGTGCGCCACTTCGCCTATCGTGGGCTGGTGAGCCTGTGCCGCCGTGCTGCCGACCGTGACCCCGGGGTCCGCCCCGCGCTGGCACTCCCCGCGTACGACTATCTCGCCGAGCCCGGCACGAGGGCCGCGTCGCTCGCGGCGTGGTGGAGCTGGTGGGGCGCGCTCGACAAGCGCCGCATCCCGCATCCCGGCCCGGAGGTCCCGCTCGGGCCCGACCTCATGCCGGTGCGCTCCCGGATCGCGGCGCTCACCCGCGACGCCGACCACGAGACGATCGCGATCGGAGAATGAGCGCATGAGCCCCGCGGGCGGACGACCTGACGCGCGAGCGGACGAGCCCGGGCGCGAGCTCGGCCTCGCGCGCCGCCACCGGCGCTTCGGCTGGACGGCGCTGTTCGTGTGGATGTGCGGCGGCCTGGTGCTCGAGGCGTTCCATGGCTTCAAGTCGGGCGCCTACCTGCTGGACCCGCTGCGGCGCGAGATGTGGACACTCGCCCACTTTCATGGCGCGCTGCTCTCGGTCCTGAACCTCGCGTACGTGCGCTGGGCGGAGGCGCCGGGGCTCCCCGCCGCGCGGCGCGCGCGCGCGTCGTGGGCGCTCATCGCCGGCAGCGTGCTCCTTCCGCTGGGATTCCTGATCGGCGGCGCGTTCCACTACGAGGGCGATCCCGGGTTCGGCATCTTCCTCGCACCGGTGGGCGCCCTGCTGCTGCTCTATCCGGTGGGACTGCAGGTGCGCGGCGCATGGTCGCGCCGCGACGAGCGTTAGCGCCGGCCGCAATCCGCTTGCCCGGGCCTCCCGGCTCGGATAGATTCCCTCGTCCTTTCGCGACGTGCCTGCCGCAATCCCACACATACGAAGGAGCAGCCGAATGAAGATGTCCCGCGCCGTGGGCGCCGCCCCGCGGAACCTCCTGTGGAACGGGCTCCTGGCGCTGGCCGGGGTCGTGGCGGCGCTGGCCGCACCGGCCCTCGCGTTCGCCAGCGAGCTCGATCTGGAGATCCCGGCCCTCGACACCACGTACTCCCTGTTCGGATCGCAGGTTTCGGGCGTGACCCTGCTGCTCCTGGGTCTCGGCGTGTGCGTGCTGGGGATGCTGTTCGGCCTCGCGATGTTCAACCAGGTCAAGGGCATGCCGGCCCACAAGAGCATGCTCGACGTCTCGAGCATCATCTACGAGACCTGCAAGGCCTACCTGCTCCAGCAAGGCCGGCTGCTGGTCGTGCTCGAAGTCTTCATCGGCGCCTGCATCGTCTACTACTTCGGCGTCCTCGAGCACATGGGCGCGGCCAAGGTCGGCCTGATCCTCATGTGGTCGGTGGTCGGCATCCTGGGCTCCTACGCGGTGGCCTGGTTCGGCATCCGCATGAACACCTATGCCAACAGCCGCACCGCGTTCGCCTCGCTGCGCGGCAAGCCGCTCCCGGTCTACGAGATCCCGCTCCAGGCGGGCATGAGCATCGGCGTGCTGCTCATCTGCGTCGAGCTCATCATGATGCTGGTCATCTTGCTGTTCGTGCCCAAGGAGGCCGCGGGCGCCTCGTTCCTGGGCTTCGCGATCGGCGAGTCGCTGGGCGCCTCGGCGCTGCGAATCGCCGGCGGCATCTTCACCAAGATCGCCGACATCGGCTCCGACCTGATGAAGGTCGTGTTCAAGATCAAGGAGGACGATCCGCGCAACCCCGGCGTCATCGCCGACTGCACCGGCGACAACGCCGGCGACTCGGTCGGTCCGACCGCGGATGGCTTCGAGACCTACGGCGTCACCGGTGTCGCGCTCATCTCATTCATCGCGCTGGCGGTGTTCCCCGATCACAAGGCCCACCTGCTGGTGTGGATCTTTGTCATGCGCGTCCTGATGATCGCCACGTCGATCATCGCGTTCAGCGTCAACGGCGCGATGGCGCGTGCGAAGAATCTCGGCAAGGACAAGATCAACTTCGAGGACCCGCTCACCAGCCTGGTGTGGATGACCTCGATCCTCTCGATCGCGGTGACCTTCCTGGTCTCCAACTGGATGCTGGCCGGGATGGGCCAGGGGCTGTGGTGGAAGCTGTCGAGCATCATCTCGTGCGGCACGCTGGGCGCTGCGCTCATCCCCGAGTTCACCAAGGTGTTCACCAGCAGCGGGTCGCGCCACACCAAGGAGATCGTCGCCGCCACGCGTGAGGGCGGCGCCTCGCTCACCATCCTGTCCGGGATGGTGGCGGGCAACTTCTCGGTGTTCTGGAAGGCACTGACGCTGGCGGTCATGCTGCTGATCGCCTACCTGGTCTCGCTCCAGGGCCTCGCGGCCTTCATGGACCACGCCGCGGTGTTCGCGTTCGGCCTGGTCGCGTTCGGCCTTCTGGGTATGGGACCGGTCACCATCGCCGTGGACTCGTACGGCCCGGTGACCGACAACGCCCAGAGCATCTTCGAGCTGTCCCAGGTGGAGACCACGCCCGGGGTGGCTCAGGAGATCGAGAAGCAGTTCGGCTTCAAGCCCGACTTCGCCCGGGGCAAGCACAACCTCGAGGACAACGACGGCGCGGGCAACACCTTCAAGGCCACCGCCAAGCCGGTGCTGATCGCGACCGCGGTCGCCGGCGCGACCACCATGATCTTCTCGCTGATCGTCATGCTCTCGAAGCAGATGGGCTCGGCCTTCGACCTCACGCTCACCGAGCCGCGCGTGCTGCTCGGGCTGCTGATGGGCGGGGCGACCATCTACTGGTTCACGGGCGCCTCGATGCAGGCGGTCACCACCGGCGCCTACCGCGCGGTCGAGTACATCAAGAAGAACATCAAGCTCGACTCGTCGGACAAGGCCTCGACCAAGGACTCGGTCGAGGTGGTGAAGATCTGCACCCAGTACGCGCAGAAGGGCATGTTCAACATCTTCATCGTCATCTTCTGCCTGACGCTGGCCTACGCCTTCTTCGATCCGATCTTCTTCGTCGCCTACCTGGTGTCGATCGCGGTGGTCGGCCTGTTCCAGGCGGTCTACATGGCGAACGCGGGCGGCGCGTGGGACAACGCCAAGAAGGTGGTCGAGGTCGAGCTGCACGAGAAGGGCACGCCTCTGCACGACGCGACGGTGATCGGTGACACGGTGGGCGATCCCTACAAGGACACCTCCTCGGTGGCGCTCAACCCGATCATCAAGTTCACCACTCTGTTCGGGCTGCTCGCGGTCGAGATGGGGGTCGCGAACCAGGGCGTCGCGCGGCCGGTCGGTATCGTGCTGTTCCTGGTCGCCCTGTTCTTCGTCTACCGCTCGTTCTACGGCATGCGCATCACCTCCGCGGCCGCCGGCAGTGCAACGCCGGCCGCGGTCCCCGCGACCGCCGGCCGGGCGGCCGCGACCCACTAGGCCCACCCGCTCTCACGCAGAAGCCC
>DATEMP010000349.1:0-3342 GCA_035275545.1 Candidatus Eiseniibacteriota bacterium
GTCGTTGCCGCCCGGCATCGCCGCGATGCTGGGATCGGATGCGGCGACCGGGCTCTCGCTCACCTGCTCCGGCGTGCCCCACGCGCCCTCCGCGGTCCGCGAGCGCAGCAGGATCTGCGGACGGCCGACGCGCGCCTCGCAATGCGCGATGGTCACCGAGCGGTCCGCGCAGCGGATCGCCCGGTTCGCGGCACCCGAGGGCCAGATGGGGTTGAAGCCGCCCGGGGTCGCGCTCACCGGCGCCTGCCATCCCGGGGCCCTCACCTGCATGAAGTAGCGCATGTTGTCGCCCACCGCTTCGATCTCGCGCAGCGCGATGTTCGTGATCGCCCCCCGGAACGTGCGCGACCACGGGTTGGTGTCGTCGTCGAAATGGGTGCGCGCGAACTGGCCCGGGAACGGATCGTGGGCATCGCCGCGGTTGCGCCCCGCAATCAGGTCGTAGAGGCCGTCGGCCTCGACCAGCCGCAGCCCGGTGAGGGTCCCGTAGTTGACGCGGTTCGCCCCGATGCCCTGTGCGATGACCGTCTCGTCGATCTGGTAGACGATCAGGCCCTCCTCGGGCAGGTTCCGGTCGTACCCCATGCGCTGCCGGTTCTCGATCAGGTAGTGCTCGGGGTTCGATTCGCCCTGGAACCAGAATTCCATCACCGGCGCTCCCGCCTCGATCGGCCCCTGCACGATCAGCGAGTCCGCGGTCGGGCGGAACGTGTCCCGCCAACCCAGCCACAGCATCGGCCACGCGCCGAGGTGCGACGGGTACTCGGGGGAGTTCCCATCGGTGCCGTAGGCCCCGGTCGACATGAGCGACCAGTTGCCGGGCCCGGCGTTGGAACCGCCGCCGATGATGCTCGTGTCGTAGAGGTCCGGCAGGCCCAGGGCGTGGCCGAACTCGTGGCAGTAGACGCCGATCTCGGACGCTGCCGGGTAGTGCACCGCGGACAGCTCCGGGAGCACCGCGAACCGGTCGCAGCGCATGAACAGGCCGGGCGAGTTCACGACCGGCGTGCGGGTCTCGAACGACTCACCGCCCGACCAGACGCTCATCCGGGAGGTGATGGACCACAGGTTGTCGCGGGCGACCGTGGCTTCGCCGGGGAGCCCGGAATGGACCACCCACACCATGTCGACGAAGGTGTCGTGATTCTGGTCGAAGGGTCTCCAGTCGACGATCGGGTCGGCCATCTGGAGCGCGGCGTTCACGAAGCCCAGCGCGTTGCGGGGCGCGAACGAGCCCAGACCGTAGTTGTTGTTCGCGTAGTAATCCTTGGTCTGCGGCAGCGTGATGGTCGCGACCACGCGCCCGAGCACGTGAATACGATTGCCGGACACCCACGTGTAGTAATCGAACACCGATCCGGTGGCGGTCGCACCGGTGGTGTCGAACAGCGCGCGATCGAAGTACTGGGCGGGGGTCGATCCGCCGTAGATGGTGGTGCTGAGCGGCTGGTCGGAGAACGCCACCAGGATGACCGGGATGTTCCACACCGCCTGGGCGACGCTGGTGGTGAGCCGGCCCGAGCGGGAGGGGACGTCGAAGAGCCGCGCGTCGAATCCGGCGGCCAGCTCGGGTGGAATGGTTCCGGCCCGGGTCGGCATCACGGCGCGCGCGGGGCTCGCGAAGGCGGCAAGCCCGCAGAGGGCCATGACCAGGCCCGCGGTACGATGGGCAACGATCGGCACACGACTCCCAGTACCCGGTGCACCAAATACACCGTTCGACACTATCGACCGTGATCGGCGACGCCGTCAAGCATCTTCAATGGAACGTCAGCCGGACGAGGGGCGCGCTTCTCCCTTGGGGATGGCTGTGTTAGCGTGAGTGTGACGTGCGTCCCACCGCGATTCACCACCTTTTCCAAGTCCGGTCCGGAATCCCCGCCCTGGCGGCGGTCCTGTGCATGCTCGCGTCTCCCGCCCGAGCCCTGGACCTGCCCCCGCTCCGAAGCCAGGGGCCGCCCTTCTTCACCGCCGACCTGGCGATCTCGCTGGATCGCGACCAGCGACCCGGGGTCTCGGTCTCGATCACCGTGCCCTACCAGGAGCTGGAATGGCTCCGGATCGAGGGCCCGGGCGGGACGATGCGCTACGCCGGGGGCATCGAGTTCTCGGTGATCTTCGAGTCCCCCAAGAGCGACAGCCAGGCGGGCGACGCCTGGGAGCGGCGCGTGGTCGTGGCCGGCTTCGCCCAGACCCGGGCCCCGAACGCAGTGGTGATGGACAAGCGGACCTTCTCCTTGCCGCCCGGCCGCCACCGCGTGCGGGTGGCGGTGCGCGACCTCAACTCCAACCAGAGCTCGATGGTCCAGGAGAAGCTCCAGATCCAGGACTTCTCGAAGATGCCGGTGGGGTTCGCGGATCTCGAGCTCGGGGTGACGGATTCGGCCGGGGTGTTCCGGCCGGTCGCGAACCGGAACTTCGGCATCGACGCATCCCGCATCGCAGCGCGCGCCTCGCTCTTCGACCGCCGCAGCGGGAGCTGGCCGCGACGCTACAGCCTCCAATACAAGGTGCGGGACGAGAGCGGTGAGGTGGTGGTCGACGGGCGCCAGGAAGCGTCGCTGGCCGCTTCGGGCGATTCGGTGATCGTGAGGCCCAAGGCGCAGGAGCTGTTCCTCGGCAGCTACGTGTTCGAAGTCGAGCTGGTGGAGGGCAAGTCCCACTGGCGCGTCGACCGATCCTTCGAGGTGGACGAGAGCGGCCCGCCGCGCGGCCGGGAGTTCGAGCGCATGCTCGAGCCGCTCTCCTACCTGGCGACACCGCAGGAGATGGACTGGCTGCGGGCGCTGCCGCCCGAGCAGCAGGCGGCGGGCTGGGAGGAGTTCTGGCGGCGCCGCGACCCGACCCCCGAGACGCCGCGCAACGAGGTGCAGCTCGAGTTCTTCCGGCGGGTGCGCTACGCGGAGCATCATTTCCAGGGGTTCGGCCCCGGGTGGCGCTCGGACATGGGGCGGATCTACATCAAGTTCGGGCCCCCCGACCAGATCGAGAACCGGCCGGCGACGCTCACCTCTCCGCAGCAGGAGATCTGGTACTACCACCAGCCCTACCGTCGCCTGGTGTTCGTGGACCGGGAGGGCTTCGGGCGCTACACGCTCCTCAATCCGGCCGCGGAATGACCGCGCGGGCCACGCACGGCATCGTGGTCCTGGCCGCGCTGGACGTGCGCCGGGCGCCCCGCCACAGCGCGGAAATGGGGAGCCAGCTCCTGCTCGGCGAGGTGGTGCGGGTGGCATCGCGCTCCGCGAACGCCCCCTGGTGCCGGGTCGAGAACCTCTCGGACGGATACCGCGGCTGGGTGCGGGCGTGGGGCCTGGCGCGTGTCACCGCCGCCGCCGCCCT
>DATEMP010000350.1:0-9689 GCA_035275545.1 Candidatus Eiseniibacteriota bacterium
GACGCTACCAGGTGACCGTGGACGGCACCCCGTTCGAGATCCAGGCGGAGCGCCTGGACGGTGACCGGCTGCGCCTCACCGGTGACCAGGGCGAGACCATCGCCGAGCTGACCGCGACCGGCGCGCGTCGCTTCGTCCGCCTCGGCGCGGCCGACTTCGTGCTCGATCGCGAGACCACCGGGTCGCGGCGGGGATCGCGCGGCTCGCGCGCGCACGGCGGCGGGCTCGAGTCGCCGATGCCGGGCGTGGTGACGCGCGTGATGGTGAAGCCCGGCGAGGAGGTCAGCAAGGGCCAGCCGCTCCTGGCACTCGAGGCGATGAAGATGGAGCACCTGATCCGGGCCCCGTACGACGGGCGGATCAAGTCGATCGCCGCCGCGGCAGGCCAGATGGTGAACGGCGGCGTCCCCCTGGTCGAGATGGACGAAGCGGCAGGATGAAACGGCGGGACAAGCCGCGGTCCTCCGGCGCCACCCCGGCCCGGCCGGCCTCCGCGTCCCGACCCACCGCCCGAGCCGGCGCATCCCGGGCGTGGATCGGCATCGTGCTGATGGTCGCCTGCGCGGTGCTCACGGTCTGGGTGCAGCGGCGGGCGCTGGGCGGCTTCTTCGCGCTCGACGACCTGGTCATCATGGAAGAGGTGGTGGGGCTGCGCGAGGCGGCGCCCCGCCTGTGGCGCCTGATCTCGCGCACGCTCTTCTTCGGCGCCGCGGTGCCGCTGTTCGGGCCGAACGCGCTGCCCTACCACGTCGTGAGCCTGGCGCTCCACGTCCTCAACGTGACTCTGCTCTTCCGCTTCGTGCGCGGGCGCGCGCACAGCACGACCGCGGCGGTGGTCGCGGCGGGACTGTTCGGCGCCTCGCGCCTCCACTTTAGCGCGCTCGGCTCGGTGGCGACGATCGGCGAGCCGCTCGCGCTCGCCTTCACGCTCGGCGCGTTCCTCCTGCACGAGCGCGGCGGGCGCGCGCGTCGCATCGCCCCGCTGCTCTTCGCGTGCGCGGTGCTCAGCAAGGAGAGCGTCGTGCTCCTCCCGGCCGTGCTCCTGCTGCCGGGCGCGGGTGGCGCTTCGTTCCGCGAGCGGCTGCGCCACGCCATGCCCATGCTCCTCCTGAGCGCGTTGTTCGCGATCGCGCTGGTGGTGAGCAGTGTCGGCGGCGCGCACCTGGGCGGCGAGGCCTATGCGCGGGCGTACGGCGGCAATCTGTTCGCCAACCTGATGACCTACACGCGGTGGGTGGTGGACCCGCGCGACGCGTTCCCGGGGCAGGTGAGCGCGATCGATCCCCGGGCGGTGCCGATCGGGGCACTCGCCACCGTCGTGCTGCTGGCACTCGTGTGGGTCGCCCGCCGCGCGGCGCTGCCGCCGGCGTTCGGCGCGCCCTGGTGGCTGCTCGCGCTGCTGCCGGTGCTGCCGCTCGTCCACCACAGCTACCTCTATTACCTCTACGTTCCGTTCGCGGGGCTGGCGATGGTGGCGGGCGGGGTGGTGGGATGGGTCGAGCGGCTCGCCGCCGGGCGCGCACATCGCGGGACCCCGATCGGCGTCCACCTGGTGCGCCTGGCCGCGGTCGCGATCGTGATCGCCCATGCCGCGCGCGCGGACGACATGCTCGACGTGCGCTACACCACGCGGATGCGCGGCACCGGGATCGCGCTCGATCCCGACCTGCGGAAGAGCGAGATCGCCCGGCACGCGTATGACGCGGTGGGGAAGAAGCTCGCCGGCGGCCACGGAAAGGTGGCCTTCCTGCTGCCGTCCAGCCTCCGAACCATCTACAGCACCGCCACCGGCGAGCGGATCCGGGCGGCGGTCCCGGATTCGGGCAGCTACACGATGCTGGCGGGAGCGCTCGACGATGGGCGGGGACTCCGCGCCCTGATCCCGGGCGTCGACTCGGCGGCATTCCTCTCCGCGTGGACGCCCGGCTACGCGGATTTCGAGATCTTCTCCCAGAGCAGCACCGGCCAGTGCTTCGCGCTGGGCCGCGGGGCCGACGGCTTCGCCCTGGCGGGCGCCTCGCTCATCGGGAGCGGCGACGTGCTCCCGGCGCGCGAGCTGCTGGCCGGAGCGCTCGGCGAGTTCCCGGACCATGCGCCGCTGCGCTACCAGTACGCGCGCACGTTCTACTTCACCGGCGACTCGGCGGCGATGCGCCGCGAGCTGGGCGAGCTGCTGCGCCGTGCGCCCGGCGATCCGCTCGCCGAGCGCGTGCGCGAGAGCGGGCTCGCAGCGACGCCTTGACCCACGCTCCACGGCGCATGCTTCGGGATGCCATGCCGGGTATGGGTTTCCAGAGCACCTCATGCCGCGCGTGGGAGTGCCGATAACCTCGTCGGCAGGCACGCGGCGTAGCGTCGCGATTCTTGACCGGCCCCGCGATCCTTGCTACCGTCTTTCATGTCACGTGGATCGGCACGACATCGGGTTCGACAACGGGATCCACGGACCAGGGAAGATTCTGGAAACCAAAGGGTTGATACGACCGCCGAACGAATCGCAAACGATGACACCACTCTTGACCTGACCCTCTCCGGGGTCGATCGGGTCAAGAGTTTTGCGTTTTACCGGGTCGCGAGGGTCCACACGTGATCGTCCGCAAGTTCCCTATCGAGCATCTGGATGCCTTGACGCTGCTGGGTCGCAACGACGCCAACCTCCGCCACATCGAGCGGGCGGTGCCGGTGCGGATCACCCTGCGCGACGGGACCATTACCGTCTCGGGCGAGGAGGAGGCGGTGAGCTCCGCCTCGCGCGCGCTCAAGGAGCTGGTCGAGCTGGCCGAGCGCGGCAAGGTGGTCGAGGAGGCCGACGTGGCCACCGCTCTCGGCACGCGTCGCAACGGTGATTCGGCGCGGCTCGCCGACACCTACCAGGGTGCTCCGGGCTATGCCTTCGACCGCAAGACCGTGCGTGCCCGTACGCCGATGCAGGCGGAGTACCTCAAGGCGCTCGAGGAGCACGACGTCGTGTTCGCGATCGGCCCCGCCGGCACCGGCAAGACCTACCTCGCGGTCGCGGCGGCGGTCCAGGCCCTGCGCCAGAAGAAGGTGGACCGCATCGTGCTCGTGCGGCCGGCGGTCGAGGCGGGGGAGAACCTGGGCTTCCTGCCCGGCGACATGCAGGAGAAGGTGGACCCGTACCTGCGCCCCATGTACGACGCGCTCGCCGACCTCATGTCGTACGACAAGATGCGGCGCTACGTCGAGCTGGGCGTCATCGAGATCGCGCCGCTCGCGTTCATGCGCGGGCGTACGCTGCACAACTCGTACGTCATCCTCGACGAGGCCCAGAACACCACCGTGCGGCAGATGAAGATGTTCCTCACCCGCATGGGCGTGAACTCGCGCGCCGTGATCACCGGAGACATCACCCAGATCGACCTCAAGGATCCGGAGAGCTCGGGGCTGGTGCGCATCCAGAGCATCCTCGGCCACGTGCCCGACATCCGCTTCATCTACTTCCATCCCGAGGACGTGGTGCGGCACCGCCTGGTGCGCGACATCATCCGCGCGTTCGACGACTATCACGCGCGCCAGAACGGCTCGAGCGAGGACGGCGTGGGTGCCAGTCTCGACCCCGACGTGCCGCGCGTGGAGCCGGCGGCGCCGGAGAACGGATCGTCCACGGACGAGGAGTCACGCGGCCGGTCGAGCTAGACCGCGCCCCGTCCAACACGGAGCGGCTCACGCCGCACACATGAATACGCCCGACCAGGTCGCACGGCCCGCGCTGCCCGATCGCGCGCGCAGCTTCCGTTGGCGCTACTACGCCGCGCGGACGCTGCTCGTGCTGTCGCTGCTCACGCTCTCCGCGCTGCTCCCGAATCATCCGCGCGTCGAGGAGAAGTACCGCTACCGGATCGGTGACATCGCACGCGAGCGCGTGGTGGCGCCCTACGACTTCCGCGTGCAGAAGGACGAAGCGTCGCTGCGCCGCGAGCAGCAGTCGGCCGCCTCAGCGGTGCCGCCGGTGTTCGTGGTCGACGCGCGCGTCTCGTCGGAGACCCTCGACCGCCTCGCCCAGTACCAGGAGCGCGTGCTCCAGCTGGTGCTGGATGCGGCGCTCACGCCCCAGGAGCGCATCCACCGCCTGCAGGGGCTGGGCGTGCCGCTCTCGGACGAGAGCGCCCGCGCCCTCGCCGCGCCCGGCCGCGCCCGGCGCGTGCTGCGCGACTTCGGCGGCTGGCTGAACGACCTGTTCATCGCCGGCGTGGTCGCCGAGAAGCAGGGGGGGCTGCTCCAGGGCTACCGCTCGATCGCGCTGCGCGACGGCGACCACGAGCAGCCGCGCTCCACGACGCTGCTCTACGACCGGCGCGAGGCGCTGGGCTTCGTCGAGCGCCGCGCGCGCGAGTCCTACCCCGGCGATCCCGGCGGGGTGCGGCTGGTGGCGGAAATGGCCGGGCCGTTCGTCCAGGCGAACATCGTCTACGACCGCGCGGAGACCGAGTGGCGGCGCGTCCAGGCGCAGGGCACGGTGACCACCATGCTCGGCTTCGTCCAGAAGGACGAGCTGATCGTGGACGCCAACCAGCGCATCGGGCGCGACGCGCTGCTCAAGCTCCACTCGCTGCGCGACCTCGAAGCGGCGCGCAAGCAGCGGGGCGACCTGCTCTCGCCGCCCGCGGCGCGCATGGCGCTCATGATCCTGTTCATCGCCATGTTCGCGGTCTACCTGCGCCTCGAGCTGCCCCACGTGTTCCGCGACAACGCGATGCTCGCGATGTTCACCCTGCTCACGCTGGTGGTCATGGGGTCCACCGAGGTGCTGGTGGGGGTGCTCGGGCTCTCGGAGTTCACGATCCCGCTCGCGGTCGCACCGCTGGTGGTGGCCTCGCTCATGGAGAAGCGGCCGGCGCTGGTGTTCACGCTCATGCTCGCGGTCGCGACCGCCGCGATCATGGAGCTCAAGGCGCTGTTCGTCCCGGTCGCGGTGGTGGGCGGCGTCACCGCGGTTTACTCGGTCGCGCGGCTGCGCCACCGCTGGCACTTCCTGCGCGCCAACATCATCATCGCGCTCGCGATCTCGGCCGCGATCGTGGCCTGGGACCTGGCCCGCGCCACGCCGGCCGAGGTGCTGGTCCGCGATCTCATGTGGGGGGCGCTCAACAGCTTCCTCTCGACGGTGCTGGCGTTCCTGATGCTGCCGGTGGTCGAGCACGTGCTGGGGCTCACCTCGGACATCACGCTGCTCGAGCTCTCGGACCTGAACCGCCCGCTCCTGCGGCGCCTCCAGCTCGAAGCGCCCGGCACCTATCACCACAGCATGATCGTCGGCAGCCTCGCCGAGCGCGCCGCGGAGGCGACCGGCGCCAACTCCCTGCTGGCGCGGGTCTCGGCCTACTACCACGACATCGGTAAGCTCGCGAAGCCCGAGTACTACGCGGAGAACGAGCCCGCCGCGGGCCGCAGCCGGCACGAGCAGCTCGCGCCCAGCATGAGCGCGCTGGTGGTCCGCTCGCACATCACCGAGGGTCTCGAGATGGCGCGCCGCGAGCGGCTCCCGTACGCGGTGCGGATGGCGATCCCCGAGCACCACGGCACCATGGTGATGGCGTTCTTCTACGACAAGGCGCTCCAGGTCGATCCCACCGTGCGCCGCGAGGAGTACTGCTATCCGGGTCCGCGCCCGCACTCCAAGGAGACCGCCATCCTCATGCTGGCCGACGGGGTGGAGGGCGCCTCGCGCGCGCTCCAGGAGCCGACCCCGAGCCGCATCCGCGGGCTCGTGACGCGCATCATCGACGAGCGGGTGCGCGACGGTCAGCTCGACGAGTGCGGCCTCACGCTCGCCGAGGTGGCGCGGATTCGCGAGGCGTTCGTTCCGGTGCTCACCGCGATCTTCCACGTGCGCGCGCCCTACCCCGAAGAGGTGCGCCGACGGGCCCGTGCCGATGCCGATCTCCGCAAAGAGCAGAGCTGACCTGCGGTTCTTCGATTACGCGGGCTTGTGTTCGCCATTCAGGCTGGTGGCTAGCTCTCGGCCTGAATGAGCCAAGGAGACCGGATGGTCTGCGATGGCATCGTCATCCACGTTCGCAACTTCAAGTCTATTGGACCAGACAAACTTGAGCTTGCATTCACACGCCCGATTACTGTCATCGTCGGTAAGAACAACACAGGGAAGTCGGCACTCGTCGATCTTGTCCAGATTCTCAGTGCGAGCCCAGGACATCCCCTTCCGCACGGGCATCGGGACTCAGAGCCGGAAATCGCCTTCTCGTCCGTCGTCACTCGCGATCTCGTCGATTCAGTCTTTCCTGCGAACACGATGGAGGGCGGGATCCCAGGCTCGACACATCACGAGTTTGGGCTGTCTCTGGTAGGGCGCCCAGTTACTTGGCAGTTTGCCCCTAGCACCGGGCTAAGCGTGGAAACCGACCCACCACTCCATCCTGCCGCTAGAGCCAGCTACGGTAGAGCCATGGTGAATGCGCTTGGCAACCCCTTGGCAGGTGTCCACATCGCTCGTGTAGCTGCCGATCGCGACATCCGAGATGAAGGCGATGGCAGTCCCGCTCTGGGTGCGAATGGCCAGGGGGCCACGAACCTAATCCAATCCTTTCTCAACCATGTCGACTTGCCGGCGGATCTTGTTGGAGGGCCATTCCTGGAGACGTTGAATGAGATCTGTGGCCCGGACATGAAGTTCTCTGAACTTCGCGCTCGACGTCACCATAGCAATGTGTGGGAGATCTTTTTGGGTGAGGAAGGGAAGGGGCTCATTCCCCTGAGCCACAGCGGGAGCGGGATCAAGACAATAATCTTGGTCTTGTGCCACGTCCTCTTGGTGCCTGTGCTCAGTCGTCACCCGCTGGATCGAACCGTCCTTGCGTTCGAGGAGTTGGAGAATAACCTGCACCCGTCGCTCCTTCGTCGCCTTCTCTCGTGGATTCGCTCTGTTGTGCAGGATCGTGGCGCCCGTCTTCTGTTGACGACTCATTCCCCTGTCACGATCGACGTGTTTGCGCGCGATCCGCTTGCGGGGATAGTGCATGTGAGACATGACGGGAGGCAGGCCCGCAGCTCTTCGGTTCAAACATACATAGAGCATCGAGGCGTTCTCGATGATCTCGATGTGAGGGCCAGCGATGTCCTGCAAGCGAACGGCATTGTCTGGGTAGAAGGACCGTCCGACCGCGTCTACATGAACCGATGGTTGGAAATTGTGTCGGATGGAAAGATCCAAGAGGGTGTCCACTACCAATGCATGTTTTTTGGTGGCCGCTTGCTGGCAGCGCTGAGCGCCGAAGTTCCTGACGTTGCGCCGGAAGATGCACTAAAGCTCCTAACAATCAACCGCAACGCCGCAATTGTTATGGATAGTGACCTCGACGGCGCGGGCGGTGCGCTAGGAACTACGAAGGTGCGGATCATTGACGAGGTGGCTCGGGCTGGGGGGCTGTCTTGGGTGACAGGCGGTCGCACGATTGAGAACTACATTCCCACGGACGTGATCAATGCTCTCTACGGAACTAGAGGAGCGGGACCCCTGGGTCAGTTTGATGACATTGAAGATTATCTTGAGAAGATTCGACCCGGAGAGGGGCGGCGGTTTCGCCGCAGCAAGGTCGGCTTCAGCGAACGAATCGTGACGGCCCTCTCAAACGAACACATTGAGGGGGTTCTTGATCTGAGGGACAGGGTAGGAGACCTTCTTGAACGGATTCGTGGCTGGAATGGTAAGAAGCTAGCTTGAGTGGCTCGACACAATGCCGATCTCCGCAAAGAGCCGAGCTGACCTTCCGGGCGTCACCGTGCCGCTCGCGGCGCTGGTGCGCGCGGCGCTCGCGCTCGAGGGCCGGCGCCCGGGCGAGCTCGGGATCGTGCTCACCGGCGACGCTCCGGTGCGCGAGCTCAACCGGCGCTGGCGCGGCCTCGACCGCGCGACCGACGTGCTCTCGTTCGGCTACGACGAGACCCCGGGGGAGATCGTGAACGGCGACCTGATCGTCTCGATGGACCGGGTGATCGTGCAGGCGAAGCGCTTCCGCGTCACCCCCGGCCGCGAGCTGGCGCGGCTGATCGTCCACGGGGCGCTCCACCTGGCGGGGCTCGACCACCGCACCGCCGCCGAGCGCGAGAACATGCGCGCTCGCGAGACGCGGCTGCTCGAGGCGGGTGCCGCGCACGTGCGGGCACTCGAGAAGGCGCTGGGCGGCAACTCCAAGCCGCGCGTCAGTCGACGCGCACCAGCCGCCGCGTCGCCACGACGCCGCCGGCGCGCAGGGCGATGAGGTAGACGCCGCTCCGCGCCATCCGGCCGCTCGTGTCCTCACCCCGCCACTCGGCGCGATGCCTCCCGGCCGGCAGCCAGCCGTCGACGATGCGCTGGACCATGCGGCCCTGCAGGTCGAAGACGTCGAGCGTCACCCGTCCGCCCTCGCGGAGAGCGAAGTCCACCGCCATGAGTCCGCTTGAGGGGTTTGGTCGCGGCATCGCGAGCGCCAGCTCCTGGGGTACGTCCGGCGCCGGCGTCGAGACCGTCGAGTTCCAGGCCAGGACCCAGGTGTCGTTGAGGCGGGAGCCGTTGTACCCGCCGAATCCGACCATCCGGTCGCGCCTCGGATCGTAGATCGCCGTGTGGTAGGCGCGCCCGGCCGGCCGCGCACCCGCGGGGTTGAGCCCGGTCCAGGTGGGGCTGACGCCGAGCGACAGCGCCCAGCAGTCGTTGGCGTTGGCCCCCCCACCAAACATCACCATGCGGCCGCGCACCGGATCGTGGATCGCGGAATGGTGCGTGCGGCCTGGCGGGATGGTGCCTGCCGGCAGCACCAGGGACCAGGTCGGTGTCCCCGCGAGGGCCAGCGCCCAGACCTCGGTCCCGCCGGCGCCGCCACCGCTCACGATCATCCGGTCGTTGGCGGGATCGTAGATCGCGGGGTGCCCGTAGCGGCCGGTCGGGGGCGTTCCTGCCGGCGCGAGCTGCGTCCAGGCCGGAGTTCCCGACAGCGATAGCGCCCAGACGTCGTTGAACTGGATGCCGGTGCCGCTCAGTCCACCGAACACCAGCATGCGGTCGCGCAACGGATCGTAGATCGCCGTGTGATACATCCGGGCGGTCGGCACCGGCCCGGTGGGCTGGAGCTCGGTCCAGGTCGGGGTGCCTGCGAGCGACAGCGCGAACACATTGGAGCGCTGGCCGATCCCCCCGTCGTGTCCGCCGAACACCACCATGCGGTCACGCGGCGGGTCGTAGATCGCCGTGTGACCCCAGCGCTGCGGAGCCGAGCCCTGGGGACCCAGCTGCGTCCAGCCCTGGCCGCCCGAGTACGGCGCGGCCCACACGTCGCTCTTGATGAAGCCGTCGTGTCCGCCGAACACCAGCATGCGGTCGCGCAGCGGATCGTCGATCGCGGTGTGGCCATCCCGCGGGCTCGGGGGCGACAACCAGGGCGCGAGCAGGCTCCACTCCGGAGCGGCGAGGTCGAGTCCCCACGTGTCGCCCAGGCGGCCGCCGGTGCCCACGCCTCCGAACGTCACCAGTCGGTCCTGGGCGGGATCGTAGATCGTGATGTGGCCGGACCGCCCGGGCGGAGGTCCGGCCTCGGGAGCCAGCACGACCCACGCCGGGCTTCCGCCGAGCGGGAGCGCCCACGCGTCGTTGCGCGCGCCGGGGTCGGAGCCGCCGAAGATCACCAAGCGGTCGCGCACCGGGTCGTACGACGCTCCGGCGTAGCCACGTGCGG
>DATEMP010000351.1:0-3787 GCA_035275545.1 Candidatus Eiseniibacteriota bacterium
GGCCAGCGGCGACACGCGCATAGACCGCCGCCCGCCCGTGGCCGACCCGGCGCGATTCTCGGTGGTCGTCCCGTCGCGCGGCGATCCCGCGAAGCTCCTGCCGCACCTCGAAGCCCTCGGACGCCAGACGCTGCCGCGCGATCGCTTCGAGGTGATCGTGGCGCTCGACGGGGCCGCGCCCTCGCCGGATCTGGACACGCGCATCACCGCGAGCGGGGCGCGGATCGCGCGGCTCTCCGAGCGCTCCGGTCCCGGAGCCGCGCGCAACGCCGGGGCGAAGCTCGCGCACGAGTCGTTCCTGGCGTTCACCGAGGACGACGTGACGCCCGCGCCCGATTGGCTCGAGCGCGCTGCCGCCCGCCTCGAGGCCGACCCCGCGATCGATGTGATCGAGGGCTCGACCATGAAGCCCGGCGGCCGCCCGGTGCGCATCCGCGATGCCGGCGGGCTCTCCTGGCTGCCGACCAACCTGTTCGTGCGCCGCGCGGTGTTCCAGCGCGTGGGCGGCTACCACGAGGGCTACTTCGATCGCGAGCTGGCGGTCTATTTCCGCGAGGACTCGGACTTCGGCTTCACGCTCGAGCAGGCCGGCGCGCGCATCGTCCAGGCGCCCGAGGCCATGGTGACGCACCCGGATGAGCACCCGGGAGTCCTCGACCCGCTCCGCTGGGCGCGCCGCTACGAGATGGATCCGCTGCTGGCGAAGCGCCACCCGAGGCTGTTCCGCGAGCGGATCGAGATCCATCGCCTGGGGCCGTTTCGAATCCGGCGGCCGATCGTGCGCGCGTCGTGGGTGTGCGTGCTGATGGTGGCGGCGGCGCTCGCCGCGCCGCTTTTCGGCCGCCCCACCTGGACCGCGTCATTCCTCGCGATCGCGATCGTCGCGTTCCTGCCCATCTGGGCCAAGTGGCGCTTCGATCCGCTGCGCCTGCCGGTGGCGTTGGTGGTGCCGTTTGCCCTGGTCGCCTCCTGGATCCGCGGTCGGCTGCGTGTCGCTTCGGGCGTGCTGCGCTAGTACGCGCTGGCGTCGCGGAACACGCGCACGAACGTGAGCGCGATGATGCGCAGGTCGAAGCCGAGCGACCAGTTCTCGATGTAGTAGAGGTCGTACTCGATGCGGCGCTCGAGCGGCGTGTCGCCGCGCAGGCCGTTGACCTGCGCCCAGCCGGTCATGCCCGCCTTGACGTGATGACGCAGCATGTAGCGCGGGATCGAGGCGCGGAAGCGGTCCACGTACACCGGCTGCTCGGGCCGCGGGCCCACGAGGCTCATGTGGCCTCGTAGAACATTCCAGAGCTGCGGCAGCTCGTCGAGCGAGAGCTTGCGGAGCGTCCCGCCGGCGCGCGTGCGGCGAGGATCGTCGGCGGTGGTCCAGGCGGCACCCTCGGCCTCGGCGTCGGCGCGCATGGTGCGAAACTTCCACATGCGGAAGCGCCGGCCATTCACACCCACGCGCTCCTGCCCGTAGAGCACCGGTCCCGGCGAGTCGAGCCGCACCCACAGGGCGACCGCCGCCATGAGCGGTGACAGCACGATCAGCCCCGCCGCCGAGAACGCGAGGTCGAAGGTGCGCTTGATCACCGCGTTCCATCCCTGCTCGGGCGTCTCGGTGACCAGCACCACCGGCATGCCCTCGAAATCCTCCACCGCGGCGTTGAGCGTGAACGCCCGCACCAGGTCGGGGACCAGCCGCACCGCCACCGTCGAATCGCTCAGGCGCGCCAGCGCTTCCTCCTCGGCTTCCCACTCGGAGCGCGCCAGCGCCAGGTAGACGAAGTCGGTGCCGGTCCGCTCCACCACCCCTGGCAGGTCGGCGATCGTCCCCAGCACCGGCACGCCCGCCACGGTCGCGCCCATCTGTGCCGGGTCCGCGGTCACGAGGCCGTTGATGACGATCCCGTAGTCGGGGTGCTGCTCGAACTTGCGCACCAGCCGCTCCGCCTGCTCGCCGGTCCCGACCACCATGACGTACCTGAGATTTCGGCCCCGCCGGCGCATGGCGCGCAGCACCAGGCGGAGCACGATGCGGCTGGTCCACAGCAGCGCCACCATGAGCGCTGCGAAGATCAGGAGCACCGAACGCGGCAGCTCGCCGCGCGCGAAGAAAGACCCCAGGCCGGCGAGCGCGGTGACCACGACGACGCCCTCGGCGAGCACGAAAAGCTCGTGCGTGAGCCGCGCGGTGCGGGCCGAGCGGTAGAGCCGGAAGGTGCGCAGCACCAGCAGCGCCACCGGCGTGAGGACCGCGCCCACCCAGAGGTGGAACGCGAGCGAGGGAATGCCGAGCGGCGCCGGGATCCCGAGCGCGTAGAAGCGCAGCCAGTAGGCGGCGAGCCACGCTCCGGCGATCAGCACGCCGTCGAGCATGAAGATCGCGGTGGCCTGGAGCTGCCGGTTGCGGGCGAACATTGGCGGCGAAGCTATCGCCCCGCCCGGGAGCGCGCAACCCGCGCGCGAATTGCCGTTGCCCGCGCCGCGAGGCCGCGGGTAGGCTGGTGCGGCCTTCAGCGTCCGCGCATGCTCCGCATCCCGACCCCCACTCCGGAGGCCGCATGTTCCCGCTCCTCCCGTCCGTCCGCTACTTCATGGTGCTCGCGCTGGTCTTCCTCGCGGTGCTCGCCTCGGTCGAGCGGGTCGCGGCGCAGACCTGGGTCGAGAACGGCGACGCCGGCGATCTCCCGTCGAGCGCCCAGTTCACCTTCGGCTCCGGACCTATCACGGAGATCCAGGGCTCGCTCTCGAGCGACAGCGACGTGGACATGTACTGCATCAAAGCCGCGGCGGACCACGCGATCTTCGCGGCGATGATCACCTGCACGGTGATCTCGGGGAACGACATCTGGATCTTCCATTCGAACGGCCCCGGCCTGGGCCTGGCACGCGACCGCGGCTGCCAGACCAGCCAGACGCTGGTCGGATCCCCGATCGTGAACGCGCCCGGCACCTACTACCTGGCGATCAGCGGCCACGACGCGAGCGCGATGAGCGGCGTGGATGCCATGTGGCTGCTCGGCGTCCCGGCGAGCGGACAGGTGGCCCCGAACGGTCCGGGAGCGGCCGGGGGCGTCACCAGCTGGCAGGGCGGCGTCGCGAACCCGGTGGGCGCCTACACCATCCACCTGGTGGGCGCGGAGTTCTGCGACACGCCGCTGCCGGCGCGCCCGGGCACCTGGGGGGCGACCAAGGTCATCTACCGGTAGAAGCGGCACTTGGCGGGGTGGCGGCTCATCGCCTATACTGCCCGACCGCCCGAACCAACAGGTCCCGGCATGGCCGGGCCGCACGAGCATATGAAAGGAGCCCCGCCATGGGCCTGATCGAGAAGGTCGAAGCCGCCCACATGAAGGACGGCCGCCCCGACCTCCGCCCCGGTGACACCGTCGAGGTGTCGGTGCGCGTCATCGAGGGCGACAAGGAACGCCAGCAGCGATTCGTCGGCGACGTCATCAACGTGCGCGGCTCCGGTCTGCGCAAGAGTTTCACCGTGCGCAAGATCAGCGAGGGCGTGGGCGTGGAGCGCACGTTCCCGCTGCACGGACCCTCGATCGCCGAGATCAAGGTGACCAAGCATTCCCGGGTGCGCCGCGCGAAGCTCTTCTACCTGCGCAAGAAGACCGGCAAGAGCGCGCGTCTCACCGAGCAGCGCACTGCCGGAGAACCCGTCACGAAGTGACGTGACGTCGCGGACCTGGCGCCGGCTCGCACGCGCCGAGGCCCTCCTCGCGGGGGACGGCGCGACGGTGGCAGGGGTGGACGAGGCGGGCCGCGGCCCGCTCGCCGGACCGGT
>DATEMP010000352.1:0-27495 GCA_035275545.1 Candidatus Eiseniibacteriota bacterium
AGCACCGCCGGCTGCTTGGCGAGGAGGGCCAGCCCGGTGACGAGCCCGAGGGCGACCGCGCCGCGCATCCCGGCGCTGCCGCCCGGGGCGCGCAGCCTCAGCAGGAGCGTCACGACCAGCACCGCGAGCAGCGTGGCGAGCGTCTCGGCGTAGAAGCGCACCGCGTAGAGCGAGAGCGCCGGGGTGGCGATGCAGAGCAACGCCGCGCAACGCCGCGCCGCCGCAGGCACGCCGGGAATTGGAAGCCCGCGAAGAGCGAGCAGCAGGAATCCGGTGAGGACGACGTTCACATAGCGAAGCGCATCGGGGCCGGCGAGCTTGAATACCAAAGCGCCCAGCACGTGGAGGAGCGGGGGATAGAAATAGGGCAGGCCCGAGTAGAACTCGGGCAGAGCGCGCGGAAACCCTCCGTGGGTTCCGATCCATTGCGCGACGTACTCGTGGAAGCATTCGTCGCTCGCGAACACCGCGGGCGCGGCCTGGCGCCACAGGAGCGCGAGGTAGGTGAGGGCGATCGCCGCGAGCAGGCCGTCGAGGAGCCAGCCGAGGGTGCGTTGCTCGGACGGGCCTGACGCGACGGGGGTCGCCTTCCCCGGGCGCCGGCGGTGGGCGAAGCCTTTGTCCATCAACGGATTGTAATCGCCCAACTAATCCCTGTCAGGGTGGTATCCAGGCACGGTAGAATTCGGGTTCATCCGGACCCTTTCCCCCTGCAATGGCAACCCATGCTCGCGCCCCGCGAGCTGACGGAGGTCTCACGCCCATGAAAGCGATGCGCTGGTCGGTGCTGCTCTGCGCCCTCGGGTTGGGCACGCTTCTCACGATGCCGGCGCAGGCCAGCTTTCACGTCATGCAGATCGAGCAGGTGATCGGAGGCATCGAAGGCAACAACGCCGCCCAGGCGATCCAGCTCCGCATGCGCAGCGGCGGGCAGAATCTCGTCCAGCAGTCGCGGGTCAAGGCGTGGGACGCGACCGGTCAGAATCCTGTGCTGATCATCGACATGACGACCGCCGTCCCCAACGGCCTCGCCGGCGATCGCGTGCTGATCGGAACCGCGGCGTTCCAGGCGATGCTGAATCCGTCGATCGCCCTGGATTTCACCATGACCAACCCGATTCCTCCGTCGTATCTGGCCGCGGGATCGCTCACCTTCGAAGACGACTTCGGGACCATCTTCTGGCGCCTGAGCTGGGGTGGCTTCAGCTATGGCGGCCCCGGGACGGCAGGCTTCACCAACGACTCCGACGGCAATGCGAATCCCCCGTTCGGAAGCGGCCTTCCCACTGGAACCACCCAGGCGCTCAAGTTCAACGGCGCCGCATCCGCCCCGAGCACCAACAACGCCGCCGACTACTCCATCACCGCGGGCGCCTCGGTGTGGACCAACAACGCCCGCAGCCCCGGGACCGTGCAGGGCGTGGCGGGCGTGGATCCCACACCGGTCCGCGAGGTCCAGCTCGGGCCGCCGTCGCCGAACCCCTCGCGCGGCTCGCTGGACTACACGGTGTCGCTGGTCCGGGCGGCGCACGTACGGGTCGCGGTCTACACGGCGGGCGGGCGGCTGGTGAGCACCCTGGTCGACCGCGAGATGACGGCCGGGCACCACCCGCTGAGCTGGAACAGCCGGGCGGGCAGCGGGACGGGCCTCGCCAGCGGCGTCTACTACCTGCGGCTCGACGCCGACGGCGTCCGGCAGTCGCGCAAGTTCTCGATGATCCGGTAGCGCGCTCGCGCGACGCAGTCAAATCGGCCCCGGCGGAAGCGATCCGCCGGGGCCGATCCGTTCATACCTGGTTGGTATTGTCGCGCGCAGGTCTCGTCTGTGTCACATTGACAATGACATTGCAAAATCAATAGACACCTTGCGATTCGCAACGCTAATCTCCTCTCGTCGGCGTCTGCGTAATGGCCACGTGGCTGGCCCATGTCACTCATCCTTTGCCAGGAGCTCGCCCCACATGGGTGTACGTCGCAGCGCTTTGCGCGCTTGCGACCGCCACGGATGGTCGGTCTGGTTGGTAATGTTCGGTCTCGCTGTGCTCGCGTCGCCCGCTCCAGCCGCGACCCTGCGCGTACCTGCGGACTACCCCACGGTGAGGACCGCCGCCGATGCTGCGGCGTCCGGTGACACGGTCCAGATCGCCCCGGGCACCTACGACGGCGGCGTGTTCATCAACGGCAAGCGGCTCACGTTCGCCTCCGACTTCATCGCCACCGGTGACACCGCGACCGTCTCCCAGACGGTCCTGAACTCGGTGGTGGGCACGGTGTGCAACGGCGCCCCCGGCTGCGCGGGAAACGCGGTCCTCGAGTTCGGGAACAACGCCCACGGCAGCGCCGTGATCGGCCTCACCATCCGGGGGGGCGAGAACGGGATCAGCTCCGCCTCCACCGTGGATGTCGATCATTGCCACGTCATCCACAACGGTGACGGCGTCGACTATGTCGACGGCTCGGGCGGGACGTTCAGCAACAGCCTGTTCGCGGACAACACCGACGACGGCATCGACCTGAACGGACGGCTCGCGGCGCGGGTGCTGGACAACGTCATCCGCGACAACCGGGACGACGGCATTGAGTACCGGCTCTACGCCTACACCGGCCCGGTGCTCGCGCTCGACGTGATCGGCAACCGGATCACCGGCAACCGCGAGGACGGCATCCAGATCATCGACTATCCGGGCCTGTCGTCGAAGGTGATCCGGATCGAGCGCAACCTCTTCATGGCGAACTTCGACGCCTCGGGTCTGAGCGGCGCGATCACCTGCATGCCGAACGGCGAGACCATCGAGACCCTGGTGGGCGCGCCCATCCCGGAGCGGATCCAGGTCACGAACAACACCTTCATCGGCGAGCAGAACGGCGTGGTGGGCGGCGCGAACCTGATCGCCCTCAACAACGTCTTCTCCGGGATCACCGGCACCGCCGTGTTGCTGGTGGGCGGCGGCTCGATCACCTCCTACGCGCTGTTCTGGAACAACGGCCAGAACGCCGACCTCACCAGCGTCGTCGATCCCGCGCACCTGGTGCTGGCCGATCCCGCGCTCGACGCGAACGGACGCCCCGCCGCCAACAGCCCGGTGATCGACGCCGGCACCGCGAGCTTCACCTGGCTCGGGCAGACCGTGCTCGACCTGCCGCCCGCCGCCTACCTCGGCAACGCGCCCGACCTCGGGGCGTTCGAGGTGGGCGGCGGATCACCGCCCCCGCCGCCTCCAGTCAACGCGCCGCCGTTCGTCAGCGCGGGACCCGACATCGCCGTCACGCTCCCCGACCCGGCGATGCTCGACGCCACCGTGAGTGATGATGGACTGCCGACTCCGTCCGTCCTCACCACGCTGTGGACCGTGGAGAGCGGCCCGGGCGCGGTGGTCTTCGGAGACGCGGCCTCGGTGGGCACGCAGGCCCTGTTCGACACGCAGGGAACCTATGTGCTGCGGATCACCGCCAGCGACGGGGCGCTGAGCGCGAGCGACGTGCTCGTGGTGGTGGTCTCGGCGGAACCGCCCCCCCCGCCGCCGACCAACACGGCGCCCACGGTGAACGCCGGTCCCGACCGAAGCGTCACCCTGCCCGACCCGGTCCAGCTCGAGGGCACCGTGGATGACGACGGCCTGCCGAGCCCGCCGTCCATCACCATCTCGTGGGTGGTCGAGAGCGGCCCGGCCGGCGTGACCTTCGACAATGCGGCCGCGGTGGACGCGCGCGCGACGTTCAGTGCCCCGGGCATCTACGTGCTGCGACTCACCGCCAGCGACGGCGCGCTGAGCGCCAGCGACCTGGTCGAGTTCGCGGTCGCGGCCCCGCCCAACCACGCGCCGGTGGTGGACGCGGGACCCGATCTCAGCATCACGCTCCCCGCCCAGGCGGTCCTCGACGCCGCGGTCACCGACGACGGCCTGCCGAGCCCATCCAACATCACCGTCGAGTGGAGCGTGGTCACCGGTCCGGGCGCCGTGGTGTTCGACAATCCCGGCGAGGTCGACACCCGCGCCTCGTTCACCGTCGCCGGCACCTACGTGCTGCAGCTCACTGCCAGCGACGACGAGCTGGCCGCGGCCGACAACGTGATCGTCGAGGTCGCCCCTCCGCTCCCCAGCAACGAAGCCCCGGTCGTGAGTGCGGGACCGGATCAATCCATCACCCTGCCTGCCGCGGCGCTACTGGACGGTGCGGTGAACGATGACGGTCTGCCGAGCCCTCCGTCCGTCACCATCGCCTGGAGCGTCGCGAGCGGGCCGGGTCCGGTCACTTTCGACGACGCCACCGCCGCCGACACGCGCGCCACGTTTACCGTCCCCGGGACCTACGCTCTCCAGCTCACCGCCAGCGACGGCGAGCTCCATGGTAGCGACATGGTGCAGATCACCGTGTTCGGGGCGCCGGGCGTGCTCGATCGCAGGATCGCAGCCGCAGGCGACGACACCGAGGAGGAGGCGGGCGGCAACGCCTCGGCGAACGTCACCGATCTCGAGCTGGTGTACAACGGCGGTCTCCAGAAGGTGGGCGTGCGCTTTGCCGACGTATCGGTGCCCGCCGGCTCCACCGTGACGCGTGCCTGGCTCCAGTTCGAGGCGGACGAGACCCAGAACGAGCCCACGGCACTCGTGCTCCAGGGCGAAGCGATCGACCACGCACCGACGTTCCTCCCGGTGAACGGCGACGTCTCGCGGCGCGCCCGCACCGCCGCGTCCACGACCTGGGCGCCGCCCGCGTGGACGCAGGTCGGCGAGGCCGGCGATGCGCAGCGCACCCCCGATCTCTCCGCGGTGCTGCAGGAGGTCATCGACCGGCCCGGGTGGGCGAGCGGCAACGCCGTGGCGTTCATCATCACCGGCACCGGTCACCGCACCGCACGCTCGTTCGAAGGCCGGGCGGCCGGCGCGGCGCTCCTCCACGTCGAATACGCCCTCGCTCCTCCGCCGCCGCTGAACGTCGCGCCGGTCGTGGATGCCGGTCCTGACCGGTTCATCACCCTGCCCGCGCAGGCGCAGCTCGACGGCACGGTGAGCGATGACGGTCAGCCGGCGCCGCCGGCGCTCGTCACCACCTGGAGCGTGGCGAGCGGGCCCGGTCCGGTCTCGTTCGACGACGCGAGCGCGGTGGACACACGCGCGACGTTCACCACCGCCGGGACCTACGTGCTCCAGCTGGTCGCGAGCGACGGCCTGCTCAACAGCGTCGACTTCGTGCAGATCTTCGTGCGGACGGAATCGGGCCCGGTGGATCGCGTGATCGTCGCCGCCAGCGACGACGTGGAGGAGGACGCGTTCGGGGTGATGAACCTCAACAGTCTCGACCTCGAGCTGGTGTTCAACACCAACGACCAGACCGTGGGTCTGCGCTTCACCGATCTGCCCATCCCAAGGGGCGCGCCGATCTTCAACGCCTACGTCCAGTTCGAGGTCGACGAGGAGCAGACCGAGACCACCGATCTCGTCATTCACGGCGAGGCCGCCGACAACGCCGGCACCTTCAACGGGCAGTCGGGTAACGCCAGCGGCAGGCCGCGCACCGCGGCCTCGGTCGCCTGGTCGCCGGCGCCGTGGACGGGCGTGGGTGTGGCGGGCGCCGCCCAGCGCACGCCCGATCTCTCGGCAGTGCTCGAAGAGATCGTCGCCCGGCCGGGCTGGGCACGCGGCAACGCCGCGGTGCTGCTCATCAGCGGCACCGGGCACCGGACCGCGATGTCGTTCGACGGCAGGGCCGATGGCGCCCCGCGGCTCCATCTCGAATACGGCGCGCCGCAGAACCAGCCGCCGCTGGTCGACGCGGGCGCGCACCAGGACATCATGATGCCCGCCACCGCGGACCTCGACGGAACGGTGGGCGACGACGGGCTCTCCGCCGGGCCGGTTTCGACCAGCTGGTCGCTGGTGAGCGGGCCCGCGCCCGTGATCTTCGACGACGCCAGCGCGGTCGACACGCGTGCCACGTTCACCGAGGTCGGCACCTACTGGCTGCGTCTCACCGCCAACGACGGCGCGCTCACCGGCGAGGACTCGCTGCGGGTGCGCGTGCATCCCGGCTCGGGCACGATCGACCTCGCGATCGTGGCGAGCACCGACGACGTCGAAGAGGACGCGAGCGGGGTCGTGAACGTCAACAGCCTCGACCTCGAGATGACGCTCAACGACCTCGACCAGAAGGTCGGCCTGCGCTTCACCGGCGTGACCGTGCCGCCCGGGGCGCGCGTGACCCGCGCCTGGGTCCAGTTCACCGCCGACGAGGCCCACTTCGAGCCCACCAGCCTGGTCATCCAGGCCCAGGCCACGGACAACGCCGAAACGTTCCTTCCGTACAACGGCGATCTCTCCGCGCGCGCACTCACCGAGGCGTCGGTGTTCTGGTCCCCGGGCGATTGGGAGTTCGTCGAGGAATCCGGTGACCCGCAGCGCACCGCCGATCTCTCGCCGGTGCTCCAGGAGGTCGTCAATCGCGCCGGCTGGGAGAGCGGCAACGCGGTGGTGTTCGCGATCTCGGGCAGCGGCCACCGCACCGCCGTGGCTTGGGACGCGAATCCCGCCGCCGCGCCGCGGCTCCACGTCGAGTTCGGGCGGAGCGGTCCCTCGCTCACCCGCAGCGCCCGGGCGCGCACCGAAGAAGGTGTGACGACGCCGCGCTTCGAGTTCGCCCTGCTCGGACCGACGTCACAGCCGGCGCGCGGCGGGGCGCTCGGGATCGCGTTCAGCCTCCCCGACGCAGCACCCGCGACGATCGAGCTGGTGGACATCGCCGGCCGCCGGGTGGCCACCCGCGAGGTGGGCAGCCTGGGCGCCGGCCGGCACGAGGTCGACCTCGCGCGCGGGCTCAGCCCCGGCATCTACATGGTGCGCCTCACCCGCGCCGGCGACGCGCGGGTCGTGAAGGCGGCGGTGCTGCGGTAGCCCAAGCTCCCTAGGGCTTCGCGAGCACCGTCTCGGGCGGCGCGCGCAGCGCGCGCGCGACCGGCAGCAGATTCTGCTCCGGATCCGCCCAGCGCGAGCGCCGGAAGAAAAAGTCGGTCCGCGCCTGCGGGCTCTTCGCGAACGCCGTGTCCGCCGCCACCTTCGCCTGGAACTCGCTCGCGAGCGCCGGATTCTCGCGCAGCATCGCGCGCGCCAGCGGCTCGACCACGTAGTCCTCGCCGTATTCCTTGTTCTCGAGCACGGTGTCGAACACGTTCCAGTAGAGGAGCCCGTCCGGCGCCTGCGCCTCGAACAGGTGCACCGCCACCGCGCCCGAGCGCTGGTCGAGCGGCACCCACACGTCGCCGGGCGCGAACTCGCGCAGCTGGCGCTCGACGGTGACCCGGTTCACGTTGATCGTGTGATGGCCCTCGAAGGAGCGCGGCGCGGCACTCCAGTCGGCGATACGCTGCATCTCGACCGTGTCGCGCCACGCCGCCGCGAACCGCCGGTAGGCGACACCGTGAATGTTCAGGCGATCGATCGCGTCGGTCCACTCCTGGGGCACCACATAGCCCACCGGCTGGCGCACCCTGAGTGCCGCGAGCACCTCGCGGTAGACCGGGACCGGCGTGTCCCACGGGATGGTCGTGTAGCGCGGCACCCGGGCGCCCGTGATCTCGCTCTGCTCCCAGCGGGTCTCCCAGCCCTTGAACGCGAGCGTGTCGCTCCGGGTGCCGACGCGCGTGCGCAGCACCACCTCGCGGCGCGCCGGATCCGCGGTGCGGCCACGCGCGATCGCCTCGGCCTCCGCGGTCGCGACCGCCGAGGTCAATGCGCGCGGGCGCGCGGCGATCTCCTCGAGCGTGGCGAGCATGAGGTCGTAGGTGGCGCGCACGCGCGTCGCGTAGGGCTTGAGCATGTGGGTCTCGACCAGGATGCCCGGCCGCCCGTGGAGCGGCGGGTAGCCGGTCGAGAAGCGCGGCGGCGAGTCGTCGAAGTCGAACCCGCTGGTCGGATCGTTCGGGCGCCGGAAGTCGACATAGGGGGTGGGCAGGTGGCCCATGCCCTTGAGCCGCTCCATCGCGCGGCCCTCGAACGCATCGGTGAGCCAGCGCGTGACCCCCGGGGACATCCCCGGACCGTGATTGAACGCGTACCCGATGTCGTGACGGAAGTCCGCACCGTCCGTGGTGTGGTTGTCGATCAAGAGGTGCGGCCACCACTTCGTATAGACCGCCGAGATCATCGCCCGCATCTCCGGGGCCTCGACCTTGAGGTAGTCGCGGTTGAGATTGAGCCCGATGGGCGTGAACCGCCAGCCCATCAGCTCCGGGCCGTTCTGGTTGATGCGGTTGTAGTGACTGCGGCGCTCGTGCGCGTCCACCGAGAACACCGGCAGCACCAGCACGATCACGCTGTCGAGCAGCGCGTCGTGCTTCTGGAGCACCACCATGTCGCGCATCAGCTCGAGCGAGGCGTCCTTGCCCTCGATCTCGCCCGCGTGGATCCCGTTCTGGACCAGCACGACCGGCTTGCCGGTGGCGCGCGCCAGCTCGGGCGTGAACGCGCGGTCCTTGGAGAGAATCACCAGCGGCAGATCACGCCCCTGCCCGCTCTTGCCGTACGTCACCACCCGCACCCAGCGCGAGCGCGCCTCGAGCAGGCGGCAGAAGCGCATCGTCTCCTCGAGGTCGGAGGTCAGGCGGTAGTCGGACTTCTCCGCGCGCGTCTTCCAGTAGGCGGGCGCCTCATCGGCGCGCGGCGGCACCAGGAGGCTGGCGGAGGGAAAGGGCGCAAGCTGCGGGGGAGGGGTGGGCCTCGGCGTGCCCGTCTGCGCCCGTGCGGCGGAGGTGAGCGCGACGAGCGCCGCGACGACCACTAATGAGCGCAGGCGCATCGCCGGAAGGTAGCACAGAGCAACATCATGGCATCGCCGTTTGCCAACAGCCTGTGAGCCAGGGATCGGGCGCCGTTGACCGCTATACGTCATTGACGTACCATGCTTCGTCCGCATGAGCCCGGTTTCCGTCCAGATGCTGCGCCGGATTCGCAAGGAGATCGAAGATGCGTAAGCGCCCCCGTAACGTCGGCCAGGAGATCCTGCTCGGGCTTCGTCAGCTCAAGCGGGGAAAGGTGGGGCGAGTGATCACGCTCCCGCCGATAGCAGACATTCGCGCCCGGACCGGACTCTCACAGGCCGAGTTTGCGCGGCTGCTCGGAGTGTCAGTGAGGACCCTCCAGGAGTGGGAGCAGGGGCGCCGCTCTCCTTCGGGACCTGCGCGCATGCTTCTGACCATCGCTTACAGGAACCCCAAGGTCTTGCTCGAATCGGCGGCGTGAGTCGGGAGCGAGCGCGACGAGCGCCGCGACGACCACCATTGAGCGCAGACGCATCGCCGGAAGGTAGCACAGGGCAACACTTCTGCCCGTTCAGCCATTCCCCCGCTGGCGTTGACCGAACAATTGACTCCGGGGAAGCCACCTTCCGATGTAGCGTACCCCTCGGCTGGCATGAGGGCCCCCGCCCGAAGCCCCAATCCTACACATCGGACGGCACCTGATCGTCGGGAAGCGCTGTGTCGCCGCGCTCCGCTCCCTGATTCCGCTGGCCACTGAAAGGTCGCGCGCCAGCGTTCCTGCAGTGGAATCAGGTCAATGCTTCCTCGTTCTTTGCCCCGCCCTCACAGGGTGCCGGGCGCTGACCGTCCGTCGGGCGTGCCTGGATCTCAAACGGGATCCTCGGGCCTGCCACATCTGCGCCAATACCCTGCCGGGCACGAGATCTTCCACCAGGGCGATCAAGCCGATGACGTATTCCTGATCGAGCATGGCCTGGTCAAGATCCTACTCAGCAATCCCGACGGGAAGGACTGGCTCGATCTACGCTCGGATTCCTGCTTTCTCGCAGCGTGCGATGTCGGCCTCTCGGCCGACTATCAGGTCACTGCAGTGACGGTCGTCCCCTCGCTGCTCGCACGCATCGATGGCGCGGACTTTCGTCAGAGGCTTCACGATGACGCGGCCTTCTCATGGAAGATCAACGAACAGCACTGCCAAGAGATTCGCGAACTACGCCTGCGCGTGTTCGAGCTGTTGTTCGTGCCTGCTGACGAGTGCCTCCTTCGGCGCATGTGGAGCGTGGCCTCGTTGACGTGCGCCGAGGCACCCGACATCGGAACTGAGTTCGATCTGCCTCTCAAGATGGAAGAAGTTGCCCAATGGGTCGGCGTCACCCCGCAGACCGTCTCCAGGCTGTTCAAAGGTTTGACCGCGAAGAAGGCCATCTCTCGCAAGGACCGTCGGTTGACCTTGCTCCGGCGACCTTCGGAGAACTTCATCTAGGTGAAGAGATGACTTCACCTGGAATAAGAGCCCGCTGAACCCAGGTGAATGACTGATGGTGTGCCCTGCGCCATCTTGCGCTCGTCACCTGCAGGGGCCACTGCCGCAACTCCCCAGTTCGCTGCGCAGCGCTCCCCTTCCGGTTGGGTGCGTTACGGCATGCCCGCCTGCAGTGACCGCGATGCGATGGAGGCCGTATGACCAAGCCCCCGGAGGTGTCCACGTCTGCAACACCCGATCAATGCGCTATAGAACCGATGAGCAATCAAAGAGGTGGGGGTAGACAATGCATTCCATCAAGGCGGGATTAATTGGAGGAGTGACCCTGACGCTACTCATTCCCCTTCATTCGAGAGCTCAGACTTGGGACTTCTCAAGCCCGGGCGCCGGGGGCGCGTTTAGCACAGTGAGCGTGTCGGGCAATAGTGTTCTAGTTGGATCTGATCTCAGCGGCCTCTACTTGCGCACCGATCCATCGGGCAGTTGGACTAGGATTGGGCACTCCGACGGTCTCAAAGCGACGGCGGTCGACTGCGTCAAATGGAAGCCCGGCAGCTCAACAGTTGCGCTGGCCGGCACCCGGAACGGGCTCTACCGCACTGCAAATGGCGGATCCAGCTGGAGTCGAATGACGGACATAGACGAAACTGACAAGCGCGTCACGGCCATCGGATGGAGCCCATACAATGAAGTCGTGTACGTCTCTACGGTTTCGTCCGGATCCGATGCAACCCCGCGCCTTTGGAAGAGCGACGACGATGGACAGAACTTTGAGGAGATCACAGACCACGGACTATCCAGTGGAACTCGACCGATCAAGATAATTGTTCGGAACGATGAAGAGGACGAAGAAGGGGGTCTCTTCGTCTACCTTCTGTCGGGTTGCCCGCAAGGATTCAACGGGCTGAAGCAGCTTTGGCGGACAGCTGATGGCATTCATTTCGGTCGCCTGGGTGCCGCTTCCGGCGGTGGCTACATAGGCAGCAGCTACGTGATCGACGTCGCAGTGAGTGGTCTCTACCGCGCATCTGGTGCTCACGTCGTAGTGATGACCTTGTCCGACAATCCACCGGGAGGGAATGATGACGTTGGCCGACCATACCTGAGCCTTGACGGTGGCTCCACTTGGAACATGATCAAGTTGGGGGTAGACACTACCAATACATCAGGCGTCGGCAAGGGCACGGGCGCCATTTGGTTTGATGACGACGGCGACGGGTACCTAATAAATGTACAGCGCGACGTCTCGTCAGCCTCAACGACGTCGTGCGGAAGTAGCCCGCCAGCCTTGGCTGGAAAGTTCCATGCAACATCGAGCGACAATTGGGCCAGCTATGGAAACGTTTCGTGGGCGCGGATCGATGACGGACTGGGCAACATCGGCGGTACGGATCCTTGGGAGCTCGGTTGGGCAAATTGTGAAGGTGCGCGCGGCCGCGTATTTGACAATGTGGCCAACACTCTTAGTGAGGGCGGCCAGTATTGGGTGACGCCGAAGTTTGTATGGCGGTACACGACATCAGGCGACACGAAGTACGAAAACGCATTCACGGCCATAAGCAGCAGCACCTACCAAAGCAAGGGCATCGACAACGCGAATCCATGGGTAGTAGCGCTCGGGAATGACAATGCGACAGTCTGGGCCGGTTATCACGATCTCGGCATTTGGAAGTCCACAGACGACGGGGATACGTGGAGCAACATGAACCCCAATCTGGGCACATATGCCGGATACGGTGGAAACTGTAGCAGCATTCTGGTCAGCGGGGGCGACACTCTGTTTGCAGTCCTGGGAGGGGCCGATGACCCCGATCCGCCGACCGGCTACAACTATGTATTCAATATCTATCGAAGCGTCAACAGCGGCGGTAACTGGACGCCGATAGGAGGCCTTGATCCCGGATTCTTCTATAGCCTCCACAAGAACAGCACAACGGGAAGGATGTGGGTTACGAGAAACGGAAGGCCCTATGCATCGGACGATAAGGGTAGCTCGTGGTTCCTGGTGGACTCTACGAACTTCCCGACGGACGGGCTCTATGTGGTGACGACCGTGAATGGCGTCGTCATGGCCGGAGGATGGGCCGGATTGTGGCGATCATCCGACCATGGTTCGAACTGGGCCCAGATTGGAACAACCAGCCCCACGAGCAATTTCGATTTCACCTCCGACAAGGGTGACGTTGCGCATCTTGAGCGCATGAAGTGGCATGGGATTCACCAAATAATGAACGACGAGTACCTGTGGGTCGTGTCGTATGCAGGGGACGCGTACTCGGGGAGTAAGAACAAAGGCGTTTGGCGCAGCGCCGACGTCGGGGCTTCATTCCCGTCGAGCGCATTCATGGATAGTACGCTGCGACGAGGCGTCGCGGTTGATTCGTGCTCGAGGCGGGTCCACATCACATCGGGAGCAGCACATAACGCTGGGACAAATGACTCGGACGAGCTCGACCACGCATCCGGAAAGCTGACCTGCAGGTTGGATGGGTCGGCCGCGTTGGCGTCGAAGGTCGTCGAAGCGGCAGGGCAGCACTATCGCTACCGGTTCGGCGGATCGGTCGTAACGAGTGCGAACAACTATGCCTTCGTTTGCGTGCCGGGGTACGGACTCATGCGGCAGACGCTTCCTTCGACATTCCCGCCGGAGGAGTGCCAAACCGAATTCCAGGGTGGTGGCGGAATGCGTGCAGCGAGGTCGCGTGAGGAAGTGCCGAGAATGGTCGAACCAAGCGTGCTGCGGATTGCGGACGCTCGTGAGCGGGTGTTGTTTGACCTGAGCGGGAGGAAGGTGAAAGCGAGTAGGCCCGGTGTCTATTTCGAGCAGCGCCTTATCGGGACACGCGTCGCGCGACGTACAGTCATAGTAGTGCCGTGAGACTCGAGAGATAGCCTAGCAGTGACCAAGCGCCGTGCGGAGGCGTAGAGAAAGCTCTGAGTCGGCGCGCAGGAGGCATGTCGCCTCACAGATGTGTGTGAGGCGGCGTGCATTCCTGGATGCTTTACGGGGTCACCGATATGCCGCCTTGAGGTGACCCCAGGTTGATCGCATAGATGGAGTAGGCATTGGCCCAAACTGTTGAATACGCTCATTCAGCGCATCTCCGACGAAGATGTGGCCAGTGCCGTCAACCGCCACGGCTACGGGTCCGTTGAACTGTCCGGGCCCACTTCCGGCTGATCCCCACTGAGTGACGTACGCACCGAGATTGGTAAAAACTTGAATGCGGTTGTTGTGAAAGTCGGCAACATAGAGATTGCCAGCGGCGTCCGTGGCGAGCCCGTTGGCGCCGGAAAACTGGCCGTTGCCATGACCGGGCGATCCCCATGCCGTGAGAAACAATCCGCTACCTGTGAATTTCTGAATGCGTTCATAAAACTCGTCAAAGACAAACACATTGCCGAAGAGATCGGTGGCGACACCATATGGACGATTGAACTCGCCGTCACCACCGCCTGGTTGACCCCATTCTGATACGTAGGCGCCTGTGTTCGTGAACTTCTGGACTCGGCTGTTGTAGTAGTCTGCAACAAACACATGGCCTGAGGCGTCGGTTGCGACGCCGACGGGATGATCAAAACTCCCGGGGCCTGTGCCTTGCGAACCCCAACTCAGGATGAAACTGCCGATGCCAGTGAACTTTTGGACTCGGTGGTTAGTATCCGTAACGAAGACGTGGCCCGCGGCATCCGTCGCAATAGCGACGGGATATTCGAATTGACCGTCGGCGTTCCCCTCGGAGCCCCATTGTGTGAGGTAGACGCCAGTCGAAGTGAACTTCTGGATACGGTGATTGTAACTGTCAACTACGAATACGTTGCCGTCGGCATCAGTGGCAACGCCGTCTGGGCCATCGAATTGACCATTTAGATAGCCAGGCGTGCCCCATTGAAGAATGAATTGAGGTGCTTGTGCCGTGGCTTTCGACGGCAGCGAACTGATCAGAAACGCCAAGAGTAGTGTGAGGGTGGTTTTCACGAAAGGAACCCAAGAAGGGAGAAGGCCGCTCGCTTGAAGAGTCAAGATGGATGCTAGCAGAAAGTATGCCTCATTCGAAGCTGAGTTGATGTATTCAAGGTGCGTCGAAGGGAGCTCCAGCGAGAAAACGTGATCTCCGACTGGACGCGACGCTGAGGCGAGCTTGGGGCAATTGCCCCACGGGACTCCCGTAGAAGTTGAAAGATGAGTCTCGTCCGCTGTGCACGTCGCAGACGACGGGCACGGGACGTTTCTATCAATCCAGCTTCACCGCCAGATCGCCGACGCCCAGCGTCACCGCTACACGCGCGTCGCCCGCTCCGTCGCCCCAGCGCACCTTCTGGCCCAGCCAGCCCGAGCCTTCGATGCGGCGGCCGGCGACTGACAGGTTCGCCTCGCCGATGCCGACACCCACACGCACCGAGCGCACGTCGCGCTCGTGGAGGATGACGGTGACCTCGCCGACGCCGGCGTCGACGTTGAGATCGCCCTCGATGCCGCTGACCGTCAACTCGCCGGCGCTAAAGTTCACTTCGAGCGCCTTGCCGCGCGGGACCAGGATCTTGCCGCGCACGTTGAGTCCCAGGTTCCGGATCGAGTTGAACCCCTCGACGCGTAGCTCGAGCGTGTTGCCTTCGAGGTTCGAGCGGAGCGACAGGGTCTCGGCGCGCTCCCCGCAATCGTCGCGACCCAGGTTGCAGTAGACGCCGAGATCGACGCGCAGCCGACCATCCGGGCTGGGCTCGACACGGATGGTCCCAGGCGGCAGGCGCAGCTCGATGCGCTCTGCGCCCCGTGTGGAGATGTCTCCGGTGAGATCGCGCATCCGAACACCGTGCTCGGCGGCCGCCGGGGTGGCCCCGGGGGCCAGCGCGATCAGCAGGGCCAAACCGGCCCAACGCAGGCTCTTCATGACACCCTCCCCATGGACAGACCTCCGGCCTGCGGTCTTGGTGACGGGACTACGCGGGCGACATCCCCGAGGTTGCCGTGGCCGGGTGGCCGCCGTACCTTCCCGGTCTCTCCCAACCTCGTCCCCACGACTTCGGAGGTTTCTCCATGGCACGCCCGCGTTTGCAGGGCACCTGGTCCGCCCTCGCGCTCGCCGTTCTCGCCGGCGGGCTGATCTCGGCCGGCTCCGTCGCAGCCGCCACGCCCGCCCGAACCCCGGCCAAGTCCGCGAAGGCGGCGGCCGTCGATCCGTTCGACCAGAGCCAGCTCGCGGGACTCGAGTGGCGCTGCATCGGTCCGTATCGCGGTGGGCGCGTGGACGCGGTCGCGGGCGTGGTCGGACAGCGCAACGTCTACTACTTCGGCGGCACGGGTGGCGGGATCTGGAAGAGCGTCGACAGCGGCGTCTCGTGGCAGAACGTCTCGGACGGCCAGCTCGCCACCGGCTCGGTGGGCGCGATCGAAGTGAGCATGAGCGATCCCAACGTCATCTACGTCGGGATGGGCGAGGCGTGCATCCGCGGCAACGTGTCGCACGGCGACGGCGTGTACAAATCCGAGGACGCCGGCCGCACGTGGAAGCACGTGGGCCTGCGCGACACGCGGCAGATCGGGCGCGTGCGCGTGCACCCGACCGACCCGGACATCGCGTATGTCGCCGCTCTCGGCCACACGTTCGGCCCCAACAAGGAGCGCGGCATCTACCGCACGCGCGACGGCGGGAAGACGTGGAGCAACGTGCTGTTCGTGAACGACAGCACCGGCGCGGTCGATCTGTGCTTCGACCCGCGTAACCCGCGCACGCTCTACGCCACCACCTGGCAGGCGATGCGCACGCCGTGGAGCCTGGAGAGCGGCGGCGCGGGCAGCGGGCTCTGGAAGTCGACCGACAGCGGCGAGACGTGGAAGCGGGTCACCGGCGAGGGGCTGCCCAAGGCGCCCTGGGGTCGTGTGGGCGTCGCGGTCTCGGGCGCCAACCCGGACCGGGTGTGGGCGATCATCGAGGCCGACGAGGGCGGCATCTACCGCTCGGACGACGCCGGTCGCACGTGGAGGAAGCTCAACGACGAGCGCAACCTCCGCCAGCGCGCCTGGTACTACACCCACATCTATGCCGATCCGCAGAACGCCGACGCGCTCTACGTGCTGAACGTCGGCTTCTTCCGCTCGGGCGACGGCGGGCGCACGTTCCGCTCCAGCCCGACGCCGCACGGCGACAACCACGACCTGTGGATCGACCCGCGCGACCCGGCGCGCATGATCGAAGGCAACGACGGCGGCGTGAACGTGAGCTTCGACGGCGGGCTCTCGTGGTCGCGTCAGGACAACCAGCCCACCGCCCAGTTCTATCACGTGATCACCGACGACGCGTTCCCGTACCGCGTCTACGGCGCGCAGCAGGACAACAGCACCGTGGGGATCGCCAGCCGCACGGGGGGCGCGGGGATCACCGCGGCCGACTGGTACGACGTGGGCGGCGGCGAGAGCGGCTACATCGCGCCCAAGCCCGGCGATCCGGAGATCGTCTACGCGGGCTCGTACGACGGCTACCTCACGCGCCTCGACCATCGCACCGGGCAGGAGCGCAATATCAATCCCTATCCCGACAATCCCATGGGATGGGGCGCCGAGGGCGCAAAGTATCGATTCCAGTGGACGTTCCCGATTGTGGTGTCACCGCACGATCCGAACACCGTCTACGCCGCGTCGAACGTGCTCCACCGCTCGACCAACGAGGGGCAGAGCTGGGAGGTCATCAGCCCCGATCTCACGCGCAACGACAAGGCCAAGCTCGGTCCCTCGGGCGGGCCGATCACCAAGGACAACACCAGCGTCGAGTACTACTGCACGATCTTCGCGGTCGCCGAGTCGAAGCTCCAGAAGGGCGTGCTGTGGGTGGGCTCGGACGACGGGCTGGTGCACGTGTCGCGCGACGCGGGAAAGACCTGGCAGAACGTGACGCCGCCGGGGCTCCCGGCCTGGAGCATGATCAGCCAGATCGATCCGGGTGCACACGAGCCGGGCACCGCGTACGTCGCCGCCAACCGCTACAAGCTCGACGACCACAAGCCGTACGCGTTCGTCACCTACGACTATGGGAAGAGCTGGAAGTCGGTCGTGGGCAACCTGCCGAACGACGGCGGGTTCGTGCGGGTGGTGCGTGAGGACCCGGTGCGGCGCGGGCTGCTCTTCTGCGGCACCGAGACCGGCATCTACTACTCGCTCGACGATGGCGCCCGCTGGCGCACGCTGCGCCTGAACCGCCCCGGCCTGATCGCCGACATCGGCAAGCGCGACGGCGAGGTGAAGGGCACGCTCCCGGTGGTGCCGATCACCGACCTGGTGGTGAAGGACGACGACGTGGTGGTCGCCACCCAGGGCCGGTCGTTCTGGATCCTCGACGACATCGGCCCGCTGCGCCAGATGAGCGCTGACGCGGGATCGGCTACCGCACTCTACAAGCCCGAGGCGGCCTCGCTCTTCGGCGGCCCGGTGGGCGGCACCGGTGGGCGCGGCGCGAACCCGCCCTTCGGCGCGATCGTCTACTACCGGCTCCAGGCCGAGCCGGGCGAGAAGGACACGGTGGCGCTCGAGTTCCTGGACAGCGAGGGCAAGCTGATCCGGAAGATCACCAGCAAGGGCGACCCGCCGCTCGAAGGCACGACGCCCGCGCTGCCCGTCGCGGAGGAAAGCGGCGGCGGATTCGGGCAGGCCGCGGGTGCGAGCAAGATCCCGGCGAAGGCGGGGCTCAACCGCTACGCGTGGGACCTGCGCTACCCGGACGCGACCCGGTTCCCGGGCCTGATCCTCTGGGGCGGCGGGCTCCAGGGACCCACGATCGTGCCCGGCACCTACCAGGTAAAGCTCACCGCGGGCGGCGTCAGCTCGACGCGCAGCTTCGAGGTGAAGAAGGACCCGCGCCTCGCGACCACGCAGGAGGACTACGAGAAGCGCTTCGCGCTGCATATGAAGCTGCGCGACAAGCTGAGCGAGACGCACGACGCGATCGTCCGGATCCGCGACCTGCGCGACCAGTTGAAGTCGCTCGCCGACCGCTCGAAGCAGTTGGACGCGCGCGACACCACGATCGCCGCGACCGCGAAGGCGCTGACCGCGAAGCTCACCAAGGTGGAGGAGGCGCTCTACCAGACCAAGAACAAGAGCAACCAGGACCCGCTCAACTACCCGATCCGGCTCAACAACAAGCTCTCGCAGATCGCGGGCGTGCTCACCAGCGCCGACGCCGCACCCACCGACCAGACGGTGGAGGTGTTCACCGACATCGCGGGCAAGATCGACGTCGAGCTCGGCCGGCTGAAGGACGCACTCGACAAGGACCTGGTGGAGCTCAACGCGCTGGTGCGCGAGAAGAACATCCCGGCCGTCATGGCGAAGGAGAAGAAGAAGGAGGCGGGGACCGCGAGTGATCGGCCTTCAATACCACTGGATGACGAAGACGATTAACCTGCTCTCCGGCGTGCTGGCGCTGATCGCTCTCACGCTGGGCGAGGGCTCGCTCCGGTTCGGCGCGGATTCGCTGCGGACCGCGCATTCGCTGCGGACCGCGGACTCGCTCGAGATCGACGAACGGCCGCTGCCGTGGAACTGCTCGGCGCCGCGTCCAGCGAGCGCGGTCGTGGACGTGGCGGTGATCCACTTCTCGAGCAACGCCGTGAAGCGGCCCAAGGACCCGTACCGGCTCGAAGAAGTGCTGGCGGTGTTCCGGAAGCACAAGGTCTCGGCCCACTACATGATCGACCGCGAGGGCGGGATCCACCGGCTCGTGGACGAATCACGGAGCGCGTTCCACGCGGGCAAGGGTCGTTATCGGTACGATCCCGCGCGCACCGACAGGCTCAACGAGACCTCGATCGGCATCGAGATTCTCGCGGTGGGCTCGGCGCACGACATGCTGCCGTTCATGACCGAGGCGGGGCACGCGCGGATCCCCAAGCACCTCGTCGGATTCGCGCCCGAGCAGTACGCTTCGCTCAAGCGTCTGCTCGCCGACCTCCACAAGCGATACCCGCAATTACTCCTCGACAGCCACCACGTTATCGGCCACGACGAGTACGCCCCGGGCCGCAAGACCGATCCCGGGGAGCTGTTTGATTGGGAGGCGATTGGTGTGAAGCTGGTGCGCTAGGCACGCAGCACGAACCAAGGGAGGTCGCGATGGTGCCCATCATGTCCCTGTGGCTCCCGATTCTCATCTCGGCGGTGTTCGTGTTCATCGCCAGCTCGATCATCCACATGGTGCTGCCCTACCACCGCTCGGACTACGGCAAGTTGCCCGCCGAGGACGCGATCATGGACGACTTGCGCAAGCACAGCCTCCCACCCGGCGACTACATGCTGCCGTGCCCTGGAGGCGCGGACGGAATGAGGTCCGAGGCGTTCAAGGAGAAGATGAAGAAGGGCCCGCGCGTGCTCATGACCGTCCTGCCCGGCGGCATGTTCAACATGGGGCCGCAGCTCGCGCAGTGGTTCGTGTTCTGCCTGGTGGTGGCCGTCATCGCCGCCTACGTCACCGGCCGCGCGGTGCCGGCGGGCACGCCGTACCTGACCGTGTTCCGCTTCGCGGGCACGACCGCATTCATCGGGCACTGCCTCGCACAGTGGCCGAACACGATCTGGTACAAGCGCAAGGCGAGCACCAGCCTCAAGCAGACCTTCGACGGCCTGGTCTACGGGCTCCTGACCGCGGGCACCTTCGGCTGGCTCTGGCCGCGTTGATCGAGCGCGTCGATCACCTGCTGATCGCGGCCCGCGATCTCGGCGAGGGCGTCGACTGGGTCGAATCGCTGATCGGAGTTCGCGCGGCGCCGGGCGGACGGCATCCCGCCTGGGGCACGCACAACGCGCTGATCGGTCTCGGCGATCGCACCTACCTCGAGATCATCGCGCCCGATCCCGAGGCGCCCGCGCCCGCCGAGCCGCGGCCGCTCGGGCTCGACACGCTCGGCGCGCCGCGGCTCGCGAGCTGGGTGGCGGCGGCGACCGACCTCGAGCGGATCGCGGTGACCGCGAAGGCGCAAGGTGTCGATCTCGGCGAGGTCATGCACCGCTCGCGCCTGCGTCCCGACGGCTCGACGCTCCAATGGACCATGACCGACCCCGCCGCGCCGCGGGAGGGCGGTATCGTCCCGTTTTTCATCGACTGGGGCCACACGCCGCACCCCGCGGCGAGCGCGCCGCCGGGCGGACGGCTGATCGGGTTCAGGGCGCGACATCCGGACGCCGCGCGGGTCGCGGCGATCCTGCGCGGGCTGGATCTGGGCCTTGACGTGGAGCGTGGCGACCAGCCTGCGCTGATCGCCACGCTCGAAACGCCACGCGGTCGCGTGGAGCTCGTCTAGCCGCTACGGAATGACGACCAGCTTGCGCGTCCACCTCGTTTCGCCGGCATCGAGCCGGCAGAAGTAGGCGCCCGCGCGCCAGCCGATGGTGGCCAGGGGAACCTGATGCGCTCCCGCCGGCAACGGCGCTCGGTCGAGGAGCGACGCCATCCGCCGCCCCTGCGCGTCGTACACCGCGAGCGTGACCTTGGCCTCGGTGGTGAGCGTGAAGTTGACCGTGGCCTGATCGCGCGCGGGGATGGGCATGATCGATGGGAAGCCCGCGGACAGCGCCACGCCCGGCGGGACCGACACCACGGAGGACGGGAACACCGCGAAATGGGCCTGCGGCTCGCCGTCGACGCCGATGAAGCTCCCGCCCGCCTGGACGTCCTCGGCGTCCGACACCAGCGACACCACGGCGCCGCCGACGCCGGGGTTCCAGGGCGTCAGCGCCCCGCTCGCGGCGTCGAATGCCGCGAGGTGGCCGCGCGCCACATCCGCCACGTAGTTGAAGTCGCCGCCCGCGTAGACCGTCGATCCGCTGAGCGAGATCGCCCGTACCGCGCCATCGGGGTTCGCGGCCCAGGAGGCCACGGCACCGGGACCGGTGTCGATCGACGCGAAGTTGAGGCGGTTGAGGTCCCCGGCGACATTGAAGTATCCGCCGGCGTACAGGGTCGTGCCGTTCAGCAACAGCGCGTGGACCGGGCCTCCCTGGAGATTCGGATTCCACTCCGTGAGCGTGCCCGCCTCGATGGCCGCGATCACCGTGCGCACGGCCCCGGCGATCTGGCTGAACGCCCCGCCCACGTACACGGTGTTCCCGCTCGACTGGAGCGCGTAGACGCTGGCGTTGGTGCCGGGGTTCCATGCGCTCAGGTCCCCGAGCGTGGTAACCTCGGCCAGGCGCAGGCGGGGCTGTGACGAGATCTGAGTAAAGTCGCCGCCGACGAAGATGCTGTTGTTTCCCCATGCGATCGCGCGCACCGTCGCGTTGGCGGCCGCCGACCAGCTCGTGGCCAGGCCGGTGGCGGGGTTGAGCGCGGCGAGCCGCGTCCGCCCCTGCCCTCCGATCACCGTGAAGTCACCGCCCGCGAACACCAGGCCCCCGCCCGCGGCCAGGGCATGGACCGCTCCGCTCGCGTCCGGGTTCCACGGCGTGACGGTGCCGGTGCCGAGGTCGAGCGCCGCGATGTGATTGCGTACCTGCCCGCCCATCGTCGCGAACACGCCGCCCGCGACCACCGTGCTGCCCGACACCATCAGGGTCCGCACCGGGCCGCCGGGGTGCGGACTCCAGGGTTGGGCGCCGCCGATGAAGATGTCCAGCTCGGCGAGGTAGCTGCGTGCTTGCCCTGAGATGGAGGTGAAATCTCCCCCCACATAGATGGAGTTTCCGCTCGCGGCGAGGGCGCGCACCGTCGCTCCGGCCCCGGACGGGTTCCAGACGAGCAGATCTCCCGTCGTCGCATCCAGGGCCGCGATGCGCGTCCGACCCTGGCCGTTCACGGTGAGGAACTCCCCACCGACGAACAGCGCGTTCCCGCTCAACGCCAGCGCGTAAACCGGGCCGTTCGGCGATCCATTCCACGGGATGAGCGCGTCCGTCGTCAGGTCGACCGCACGGAGCCCGTCGTCGCGGCCGACGTACAGGGTATTGCCGTTCACCAGGAACACGCGCGGCGTCGGCCCGGAAATACAGCCGGGGCAGGATGCAGGGCCGAGGACGGCTCCCGACGCGGCATCGACCATCGCGAACTTTCCGCGAGGCGACGTGCCTACGAACGAAAACTCGCCGCCCATGGCTACTTTGCTGCCGCTCACGGCGAGGGCGTTGATCATGCCGTTGGGGCGAGGGTTCCAGCCGAGCAGCGATCCACTGGTCGCGTCGACCGCGGCCGCGAAGTTCCGAGGCTGCCCGGCAACCTCGGAGAACGGGCCGCCCAGGTAGAGCACCCCTCCGCCGAGCGCGAGGCTCGAGACGCCGTAATTCGGGCCCGGGTTGAACGCCGCGACGCTGCCGTCCGACATCACGTGCGCCAGGTTCGTGCGCGCCAGTCCACCGATCGAGTTGAACGTGCCGCCGATGTACCACCCGCCGGCGCCGTCGGAAATCGTGACCGCGACCGTCCCCACCACCTTGGCGAAGGAGGGCAGGGGCGTGCCACCGACATCCGTCAGTGGAACCACAGCACCGGTGGCGGGGCCGACCTCCGTGAAGTCGCCGCCGATGTAGAGGGTGTTCCCGTCGCGCGCCATGGCGCGAACGGTTCCGTTCGCGGCCCAGAAGTTGGGGTCCACGGCCTGCGCGGCGGCGGGCGGGACGGTGACGAAGAGCGCCAGTGCTACGACGAGCCAGCACGTCGTCGGGGTCGGCGCGGCCCCCTTGACCGAAAGAGCGGTACGCATGGCAGTGCTCCTTCCGAGACTTCCCTGGGGGATGTGCGAGGGGGGAGCGTAGCACCGGTGGGGCGCGTGACAATCGTGATTTGGACCGCCCTGGGCGCGGTCCAAACGCTCATGGCGGCCAGGGGCCCGATGGGCGGGCGAACCACCCTCTGAGCCAATCCCCCCAGGCGCCGACGCCCTGGTGTTCCCTCGCGGTCAGGCCTACCCGCCGACGCGGCCCGGGGACATGCAGGACACGCCGATTGCGGGCGTTTCGCCACGCCAAATGACGGTCCCGAGGGTCCTTACCGTGGAACGTGCCTTGCCTTCATACATCTGGTGGTGCAGAATCTATGTCATCGCAGCGTTTGATATACGTCTACGCAACGTAACGTCAACGACTCACATGCGAGTTCATATGCCCTCCGGCCGCCGCCGCCCCTCAATGCCGACGTCCATCGCCCTGGTCCTGTCCCTCGCGGTCGTGCTGTGCGCCGGCACCGCCTCGGCGCAGCAGGGCTCGTGCGTCTCGACCGGGAAGATCAGCGCGCCGCTCCTCCTGGGGCACGGCATCACGCTGGGCGACGGTGACGAGTTCGGCGACGCGGTCGCGGATCTCGGCGACCTCGACGGTGCAGGCCCGAGCGTCCGGGCGCTCGCCGTGGGGGCGATCAACGACGACGACGGCGGCCCTCACCGGGGCGCGGTGTACATCCTGTTCCTCGACGGCGTCGGTGAGATCCTCAGCACCTCCAAGATCAGCGCCACGCAGGGCAACTTCACCGGCGTGCTCGACTTCGGCGACGAGTTCGGGAGCGCGATCGCGAGCCTGGGCGATCTCGACGGCGCGGGCCCGAGCGTGCTCGCCATCGCGGTGGGCGTGATCAACGACGACGACGGCGGCCCGGACCACGGCGCGGTCTACGTCCTGTTCCTGAACGCACAGGGCACCGTGATCGCGCAGCAGAAGATCAACAACTTCCAGGGCAACTTCACGCCCGCGCTCGACGACAACGACGAGTTCGGCGGCGCGGTCGCCGGGCTCGGCGATCTGGACGGCGCAGGACCGAGTGCCGGAGCGCTCGCCGTGGGATGCGTCTACGACGACGACGGGGGACTGGACCGCGGCTGCGTGTACATCCTGTTCCTCAACAGCGCCGGCAGCGTCCTGTCGACCCAGAAAATCGGCAACAACTCGATCCTGATGACCGGCCAGCTCGGCGACGGCGACAACTTCGGCGAGGACGTCTGCTCGCTCGGCGACCTCGACGGTCCGGGGGGAAGTGCCCGCGCGATCGCGATCGGCTCGGTCGGGGACGATGACGGCGGCTCGGATCACGGCTCGGTATACATCGTCTTCCTCAACAGCGCCGGCGCGATGACGTCGCGCCAGAAGATCAGCGACACGCAGGGGAACTTCCTGGGCCCGCTCCTGGTCGACGACAACTTCGGCACCGCGGTGGTCGGGCTCGGCGACATCGACGGCCCGGGCGGCAGCGCCACCGCGCTCGCGGTCGGCGTGGCCGGTTTCGACGGCCCCGGCGGTCTCGACCAGGGCGCGATCTACGTGCTGTTCCTGGATGCCACCGGCAAGACGGTCGGGTACCAGGAGATCAGCTCGGTGGCGGGCGGCTTCGGCTACACGATCCACAATACCGACGAGTTCGGATCGGGTCTCTGCGCGCTCGGCGACCTGGACGGCTCGGCCGCCGGTGTCCAGACGCTGGTGTGCGGCGTGGGCTTCGACGACGACGGCGGGCTCGATCGCGGCTGCGTCTACCTCATGAACCTGGCCGGCGCCGCGTCGGTCGGAGTCGGCGACATGCCGGTGCTGACCGGAATCGCGCTGGGCGCGCCGCGGCCCAACCTCTTCACGCAGCGCACCTCGATTCCGTTCCGGCTCGAGCAGGCCGCTCAAGTGCGCATCGAGGTCCGCGATCTCGCCGGCCGCCAGGTGCGCACACTCGTGGATGCCACGATGGGCGCGGGCGAGCATCAGGTCCCCTGGGACGGCACCGACGCCACCGGGCGGCATCTGTCGGCGGGCGCGTACTTCGTCCGCATGGCGGTGGCGGGCCGCACCGTCGGCGCGACCAAGGCGGTTCTGCTCCGGTAGCGTCGGCTCCCCGGCGGCCGCAAACCCCGCGGACCGTCCTACTCCGGTCCGTCGTTGCACGCGGATCAACGGACGTTCTTACACGAGTTCCGTGCCCCCTCGCGCGCCAACGCGTTGGCCCCGACCGTCCTCATTCTGGCACGCCGACTGCCACCCTCATTTGCGGCCGATCGATCCCAACGCGGACGAATGTTCGGACCGCGTGAAGTCGGGAACATTCGCGAGAGGGAGGCCACATGAACTCGATGAACGATTGGACACCCATCATCGTGGCTCTGGCGGTGGTGCTGGTCGGCGTCTTCGTCTGGATGAGCATGGCCCGCCGGCGGCGGACCCGCAGCCTGCGCAGTACGTTCGGACCCGAATACGACCGCGAGATCCAGGAGCGCGGCAGCCGTCATCGTGCCGAGCGTGAGCTCAGGGGACGCGAGAAGCGCGTCAAGACGTATCCGATCCGGCCGCTGCCGCCCACCGAGCGCTCGCGCTACGCGGGGCTCTGGAACGCGCAGCAGGTCCGGTTCGTGGACGATCCGAGGGCGGCGGTCGAGGAGGCCGACCACCTGGTCGAGGAGGTCATGTCGCGCCGCGGCTATCCGGTCGATGACTTCGACCGGCAGGCGGCGGACCTCTCGGTCGATCATCCGCACGTCGTCGACAATTACCGCTACGCGCACGAGATCGCGGTGCGCCAGCGGCGCGGCGAAGCGGGGACCGAGGACCTCCGCAAGGCGATGATCTACTACCGGACGTTGTTCGAGGAGCTGCTGGGCGACCGGCCCATGGAGATGCCGGCCACCTAGCACACGGAGACCCCTCGAACACAGGCGGGGCGCGGTGCCCACCATCGCGCCTCGCCACGTTTCTTTCGGCGTCAACGTCGGAGCGGTGGAGATCGCGTAGCATGCCGCCATGCCGCCGGCGACGACCCGTTCATCCGCGCGCGACCTGGGCATCGCCATCCTGCTGGTCGCCTCCCTGGTGACCGCGGTCCACTGGCCGGTGCTCTCGACGCAGGCGCTCGGGCTCGACGACAACCTGTTCGTCACCGGGAATCCGCTGGTCACCCGCCCCGGCGTGAGCTCCGTGTCGCGCTTCTTCGGCGAAGTGCTCACCCCCTCGTCGGTCCCCGGCTACTACACGCCGCTCACCATGACCTCGCTGATGGCGGACTGGGCGCTCGGCGGGCGGCCCGGCAACCTCGGCGCGTTCCACCGCACGCACCTCGCGCTGCATGTCCTCAGCACCGTGCTGCTGCTGCTCATCCTCTATGAGCTCTTCGGATCGCTGGTCGCGGCGGCGTGCGCGGCGCTGATCTTCGGACTCCACCCGCTCACGGTCGAGCCGCTGGCGTGGATCAGCGAGCGCAAGACCATGCTGGCTGCGCCCTGCGCGCTCGCGAGCATCGCCTGCTACCTGCGCCGGGCGCGGGGCGGGGGCCCCGGCTGGCTGGCCGCGTCACTGCTCGCGTACTTCCTGGGGCTGCTTGCCAAGCCCACGATCGTGTCGCTGCCGGCGATCCTTCTGGCCCTCGACCACTGGCCGCTGCGGCGCCTCGGACGTTCGGCGCTGATCGAGAAGTGGCCCTGGCTCGCGATCACCGTGGCCTCGGTCGTGGTCACCACCATCTCGCAGGCGCGCACCGCGCCCTTTCCGCCCCCCGAGCAGAGCGGCGTGCTGCGGCCGGTGCTCCAGATCGCCTACGTGCTGGCATTCTACGCGGGCAAGATCGTGTGGCCGGTCGACCTGACGACCGCATACGTGCCCCCGCGGCCCTACGCGCTCACCGACCCGCGCATCTACGGGAGCGTGCTGGTGGTCCTGGCGATCGCGGCGGTGCTGGTGCTGGCGCGCCGCCGTCTGCCGGGGTTGTTCACCGGCGCGCTGGTGTTCGTGCTCGCGCTCGCGCCCACGTTCTCGGTCGTCACCTGGAGCTACTTCATCGTCTACGACCGCTATCTCTACTTCCCGGCGCTGGGGCTCGCGATCATGGTGGCCGGCGCTCTCGCCTCGTGGCTCACGGTCCGGGGCGGCTCCCTCTCCGCGGTCGCGATGGCGGTGGCGCCGGTGCTGCTCGCAGCGGGGCTCCTCGCGTGCGGCACGCGGGTCGCCTACCGCCATTGGCGCGACTCGGTGGCGCTGTGGACGCAGACCGTGCGCCTCGCGCCTGGCGAGCTCGACGCCCACAACGGGCTGGCGATCGCCTACGAGGCGCAGGGCGACACGACTGCCGCGGCCGCCGAATACCGCGCGGCGCTGGCGCTCCACCCCAACTACGTGTTCGCGCTCATCAACCTCGGCGAGCTGCTCGCGTCCACCGGGGAGTCCGAGGAGGCGGCCGCGCTCCTGCGGCGCGCATTGGCGCTCGCGCCCAACGACGCGCGCCCGCACGTCGATCTGGCGGCGATTCTGCTGGGCCGCGCGGGTGCTGGTGTCGAGGCCGCGGACCACCTGCGCGCCGCGGTGCGCCTGCGGCCCGACTGGGTG
>DATEMP010000353.1:0-18132 GCA_035275545.1 Candidatus Eiseniibacteriota bacterium
CCCGTGCGGCTGGTGCTGGCCGCGGGGCTGGCGCTGCTCGCGGGGTGCGGTGGCGGGCGCGCCGCGAAGGGCCCGCCCGCAACCACGCCCGCGGCAGTCACGAAGCCCGAGGTGCGCCGGGTCACGATCGAGCAGCTCCACCAGGCGGTGGCCGAGCCGGGCGCCCGTCTCGTGCTCCTGAACGTCTGGGCCACCTGGTGCGTGCCCTGCCGGGAGGAGTTTCCCGACCTGGTGCGCGTGGGCCGCGAGTACCGGGACCGCGGGGTGCGGCTGGTGCTGGTCTCGGGGGATTTCGAGAGCGAAACCACCGCGGTGGACCGTTTCCTCGCCGCGCAGGGCGTCGATTTCTTGACGTACCTCAAACAGGGCGCTGACATGCCGTTCATCGACGGGATCGATTCTCGCTGGAGCGGTGCGCTGCCGGTGACGGTGCTCTATGACGGTGCCGGTCAGAAGCGCTGGTTCCACGAAGGCAAAACGTCGTACGACACGCTGAGGACCCGGATCGAGGAGGCGCTTGCCGCGCCGTCCGCGCCGGCACACTGAGGACGGGAGGCATCATGAAGCGGAGTGCGATGAGCTGGGCGGTGGTCGGGCTTCTGGCGGTGGCGGCGGTGGCGGGTGCGGGGGAGAAGTCGAAGTCCGCCGGCGTCGTGGATGCGAAGGAAGTGAAGGCGCTGGCGATCGGCGCGTCGGCCCCCAAGGCGGACGTCAAGATGGCGAACGTGGACGGCAAGAGCCTCTCGATCGCCGAGGTGAAGGGTGAGAACGGCACGCTGGTGATCTTCACCTGCAACACCTGCCCGTGGGCACAGGCCTGGGAAGGCCGCATCGCCGAGATCGGGAACGAGTACGCCAAGCAGAAGGTGGGCGTGATCGCGATCAACTCGAACGATCCGAGCATCAAGCCCGAGGACGGTCTCGAGGCGATGAAGACGCGCGCGGAGACCCTGAAGCTCGCGTTCCCGTACGTGGTGGACGCGTCCTCCGACGTGGCGCGCGCGTTCGGCGCCACTCGCACCCCCGAGGTGTTCCTGTTCGACGGCAAGGGCAAGCTGGTCTATCACGGTGCCGTGGACGACAACGCCCGCGAGCCGGAGAAGGTCACCGAGCGCTGGCTCCAGGCGGCGCTCGCGGCCACGGTCGAGGGCAAGCCGGTCGCGGTCAAGGAGACCAAGTCGATGGGCTGCTCGATCAAGTTCCGGGGCAAGTCGACCGCGTCGTAGTCGCGGTCATCGAAAAGCCGCGGGTTGCTCTCACGCAACTCGCGGCTTTTTCGTCTCCGGGTGCCAGGGGGCGGGGGCACCCTCTCCCCACTCGGCCGCTCGATCGCAATCACGCTACTCGCGGCTGTCGCGGGGAGAGGGTGCCCCCGCCCCTCATGCTCCTTGCTGTGTTCCTTCGCTAGCGCGCCCAGACCAGGGTGCGGGTGGCCACGGCGCGCTCGTGCACCAGGCGGGCGAAGTAGGTGCCGCTCGCCAGCATCACGCCGCCGTCATCACGACCGTCCCACTCCAGCGTGTGTCCGCCCGCCTCGCCGCGCCCGGAGAGCAGGGTGCGCACCGCCCGGCCCTCGAGGTCGTAGATGCGCAGCGACGTGGCACCCGAGGTGGGCAGCGTGTAGCTCAGGTGCAGCGGACCGGCGGCGGGGTGCGCCGACGCGAGCGCGAGCGACAGGCCTGCCACCGCCGGCAGCCCGGGCACGCCCACCTGAGAGGCGAACGCGAGGATCTGGACGTCGTCCACCGCCGCCTCGACCAGCGAGCCGGCGCCTGCGTCCTCGGCGACGAAGCGCAGCCGCATGTCGTTGGTCGGCGTGACGTAGTCGGAGATCCGGAACAGCTGGCGCTGCCAGCTCGCGTCGCTCAGGTTGGTGTTCTCGATCGGCACCCAGTTGGCGCCGCCGTCGTTGGAGATGTACGCGCGCCAGAAGTCGAGGCCCGGGCTTCCACCCTGGTCGTTCGAATACCAGCGGTAGTAGCTGACGATCGGGTTCGACAGGCCGCCGGCAGTGGCGTCGATCGTGGCGCTGGTGAGCGTGGTCTTGCCGTTGTCCACGTCGTTGGTGCCGGCCGCCGCGCCCACCGCCGCCTGGCCGGTGAAGAAGCACTGGATCCCCGCCGCGGTGTGGTCGTCCTCGGGCTGGACGTAGATGCCGGCGGTCACCTGGGTGCCGTTGGGATTGTTGCGGGTCCAGATGCCGGTGGTGGCGTTGTCACCGACGTCGCCCACCACCCAGCCGGGCTCGCTCTCCATGTCGAGCGAGAGGATCGACGTCGTGGCACCTGCCACGAACCGGTACGTGGTGGTGGCGGGCGCACCGTCCGGGTTGGTCTCGGTGCCGCCCAGCACGTCGTTGACGCTGAAGTAGTAGGCCACCACCGCGCCGGACGTGCCCGGGATGCTGCCGCTGTACTGGTTGCCGCCGATCGGGCTCATCGCCACCGACTGGAAGGGGCCGCCATCGTACTTGTAGAACAGCGTCGGCGGGCCGGCGAGCGAGCCGAACGGGCCCGAGTAGGTCACGGTGGTGGTGACCGGGTACGGTCCCGCGCCCGGCTGGTCGGCGAGCGCGGTGTGCGCGAAGTTGATGTACATGTTGGTGCCGATCCCGTGCGCGTTGAACGCGGCGACGATGTCGGCGCCGTGCGGCGTGCCGTTGTTGAGGTTGGCGTCGTTGTCGTCGGCGACCAGCGTCTCCACGAAGTACTCGTTCATCGCCACGCCCGAGTTGGGATCGTCGGGCGTGCCGTACTTGGCGAAGTGCGAGAGGTCGGCCGCCACCGCCAGGCCCGCCGCCTGGCGCAGGTCCCAGAACGCGCCGCTGATGATCATGCCGGTGACGTGGCCGTCCGAGCTCTGGTTCTGCGGCCAGCGGAAGGTGTTGTCCGCGTCGCGCAGCACGGTGCCCGGGCCGAAGAAGCCCTTCCCGCCCCGCGAGTCGTCCTGGATCATGCACGCGAGCACGTCCGCCATGCCCTCGTGGAGCGCGCCGTTGCTCATGCCGCCCGCCCCGGCCTGCTGATAGATGTGCTCGTTCACGCCGTGGCCGTACTCGTGGTAGACGACGTCGGGCATGGTGGCCATGTTCGGGCAGCCGCCGCCCGCGACGTAGAAGTTCACCGAGCCGTTGCCGGGGCTGTAGAACGCGTTGCACGAGCCCGAGACGTTGACGTTGCACGCCGCCATGTAGTTGAGGCTGGTGGCGCCGGGATCGAGCGCGAGCACGTAGTCGTGCGCGTCGTTCACGTTGCGGAACCCGTCGCGCTCGGCGTCGTGGGAGTTGCCCGAGGTCCAGTGGATGTTGACGGTCGACGGATCGCTCGCCGGGGTCGAGAAGGTGGCGTCCGGGACGCCGTCCGAGCGGTTGACGTTGACGTAGGGGCCGAGGAGCTGGGCGCTCACCGTCACCGCGCCGCCGGGGGAGGCGCTGTAGCCGCCCGCCCCGTTGGTCTGGACCGGCGTCGCTCCGACGTTCACGGTCAGGTTCTTGAGCGGTGCCACCGTGAGCGGATCGGTGGGGAGCAGGTTGTGGATGGTGGCGTCCACGGTGCCGCTGATCGCGTAGCGCACCCGGTTCTCACGCAGCAGCACCTCGCCGGTCGCCGCGTCCACGTAGGTGAGCCAGTCGGCGGGCGGGTCGCTGGTGATCACGCGCACCTCGGTCACCTGGCGGAACGTCGTGCCGCCCTCGGTCATGACCGGCAGGAGCGAGCGCTCGGTGCCGCCGGTGATGACGTCGCGAATCGGATCGAAGCGCACGCCGACGCGGGCCGCCTGCTTCGCGATCGAGGCCGGGAGCGGGGTGGCGAGCACGATCGACTCCTCGGGGACGCGCTGGGCGTCGGCGCCGAACATGAAGAGATTCCCGTTGGCGCCCACCCGGAACTCCCAGTCGCTGTAGAGCACCCGCAGGCCGCGCAGGGTCTGACGGAACGAGACGAACCAGGTGCCCCGGATGCGCTGGGCGCGGATCAGCTCCAGCGTCGGGGTCCCGAACAGCTCCGGATGCGAGGAGATGAACGCGCGCACCGAGGCCTCCGCCGCGTCGGCGCGGTCCGCGAACCCGGGGAGCCGGATCGCCTCACCGAAGGCGCGATGCGGTGTCCCGGTGCTGGCGTTCCACATCGCGGTCCAGGCACCGTGGCGGCCGCGGAACGCCGTCCAGGCGGCGCCCTGCTCGAGCTGGACGCGTTGGGTGGTCTCGGCGATCCGGACGGCGCCGAGTCCGGCGATGCTGGACGCGCCCTCGGCGATGATCTCGGGCTGGCGCTGAGCGGTCGCCGGTCCCGCCACCAGGGCGAGCACGGCGACCAGCGCGGCGATCGAGGCCGCGAACGCGGAGCGCGCGAACCCGGGGTGGGCGGAGCGGAGGCGAGGGGCGGGGAACGGGCGCGAAATCGTGTCGCTCGCGAGCGTCATGCGGTCTCCCGTGAAACCGGGCAGGGCCCGGCGCTGGTCAGAGCATGCAGAGGTCGGAGGTGCGCGGGCGGCCCGGCTGCAGGTTGCCGGACCCGGTTCGACGTCATGGGGACGGCGGCAGACCGCAGGGGCGTAAATCCGCGCGGGAGCATGACACAGATGGGGCGGCCGTCTCAATGGCCGCGATGCCTGGCGGATGCTCCGGCTCGTGCCTCTGCAACACCCCGGGTGCCGCCGACGTAGGTAGGGTCGTGCCGGGGCAGTGGAGCGCAGCTCAACGCGACCTCAAGGGGAGGGGCGATGGAGACTCAACCGATCCCGCGCCGTTCGAGACGCATCTGGCTGTGGTCGGCGCTCGGCGTCCTGGTGGTGGGGGGCGTGGTCGGCGGCGTCTTCATGGCCCGCAACGCGGGCGGCAACGGCAAGAAGAAGGACGACAAGGCCGGCCCCTCGGCCGCCCCGGTCGAGTTGAGCGTGGTCGAACGCGGCAGCATCTCGACCTGGCTCCAGACCACTACCACGCTCGAGGCGCGCAACAGCGCCGTCCTGGTGGCCAAGGGCCAGGGCGAGGTGGTCGCGATTCCCGCCGAGGAGGGGCAGTGGATCGCCCGCGGCGCGACGCTCGCACGCCTCGAGCCGACCGACGCGCGGCTCGCGGTCGAGCGTGCCGAGCTGGCGCTCAAGGGTGCCAAGCGCGACGCCGAGCGCGGGCATCAGCTCGGCGGGCAGGGCTTCATGAGCACCAAGGAGCTGGACGACCTCGACCTCAAGCTGCGCAGCGCGGAGGTGGAGCTCGCCCAGCGCAAGCACGACCTCTCCGAGATGACGATCGTCGCGCCGTTCTCGGGGCGGGTCACCGACCGGATGGTCCAGCTCGGCGAGACGCTCATGCCCGGCAAGGAATGCTTCCGGCTGGTGGACGCCAATCCGCTGCTCGCGCGGGTCTACTTCCCCGAGCGCGAGCTGAACCGCGTACGCGTGGGCCAGGTGGCGATCCTCGAGGTGGACGCGCATCCGGGCCGCGCGTTCCCGTCCCGGGTCACGCTGGTGAATCCGGTCGTCGACCGGAGCAACGGCACCTTCAAGGTGACCCTCGAGGTGCGCGACCAGGACGGGCTGCTGCGGCCCGGCAGCTTCGCGCGCGTCCGCATCCGCACCGGCGACTTCGACGACGCGCTCCTCATCCCCCGGCGCGCGGTCGTGAACGAGGACGGTGAAGACTTCGTGTTCGTCGCCAGTGGCGACACGGTGAAGCGCGTGGCGGTCAAGCTGGGTGCGACCTCGGGCGACACCTCGCAGGTGCTGGCCGGTCCTGCCCGCGGGGACAGCATCGTCACCGTCGGGCAGGGCGGCCTCAAGCAGGGCTCGCGGATCAAGGCGATCAAGCTGTAGCACGCTCCGGGCCTGGGGCCCGGCCCCGTTCGCGTCAGGAGCACCCCGCACATGCGCGTCATCGAAGGCTCGATCCGCCGTCCGGTCACCGTCTTCATGACCACGCTGGGCGTGGTCCTGTTCGGGCTGGTGGCCGCCTCGCGGCTCGACGTCGACCTGCTCCCCGACATCTCGTATCCGTCGCTCACCGTCCGCACCGACCTGCCCGACGCCGCGCCCGCGGACGTCGAGCAGTTCGTGACCCGGCCGGTCGAGGAGGGGGTCGGCGTGGTCCCGGGGCTGGTGCGCATGCACTCGATCTCGCGCCCCGGCCAGTCCGAGGTGACGCTCGAGTTCGCCTCCGGCACCCGGATGGATCTCGCCTCGCTCTCGGTGCGCGAGAAGCTCGACCTGGTGGGGCTGCCGCGCGAGGCGCGCCGCCCGGCGGTGCTGCGCTTCGATCCCTCGCTCGACCCGATTCTGAGATTGCGGCTCTCCGGGGGCGGCAATCTCCAGCGCCTGCGCCGGATCGCCGAGCACACGGTGAAGGCGGACCTCGAGGGTGCGGCGGGCGTGGCGGCGGTCAAGGTGATCGGCGGCGAGGAGCAGGAGATCGGCGTCGACGTGGACGCCGGCCGGCTCTCGGCGGTCGGGCTCACGCTCGGCGACGTCTCGCGGCGGCTGGCCGAGGAGAACATCAACCTCGCGGGCGGCTCGCTCACCGAGGGCCAGTCCGAGTACCTGATCCGCGCCACCAACCAGTTCGTGGACCCGGCCGAGATCGGACGGGTCATCCTGGCGATGCGGCCCGAGGGCGTGGTGCGCCTCGCGGACGTCGCGGTGGTGGGCCGCACCGCCAAGGACCGCGAAGTGGTGGCCCGGCTCGACGGCGCCGAGGCGGTCGAGATCTCGGTCTACAAGGAGGGCGACGCCAACACCGTGTCGGTGGCGCGCGCGGTCAAGCGGCGCGTGGACCGGCTGCAGCTCCCGGCGCCGCTCAAGATGGTCACGGTGGCCGACCAGTCGCGGTTCATCGAGAGCGCGATCCGCGAGGTGACCGACGCCGCCTGGCAGGGCGGCCTGCTCGCGGTGCTGGTGCTGTTCGCGTTCCTGCGCCGGCTGGGCACCACGCTGATCGTGGCGCTCGGGATTCCGGTCTCGGTGTTCGCGAGCTTCGTGATCATGTACCGGCTCGGGCTCTCGCTGAATCTCATGTCGCTCGGGGGCCTGGCGCTCGCGATCGGGATGATGGTGGACGGCTCGATCGTGGTGCTCGAGAGCATCTTCCGCAAGCGCGAGGACGGCCTCGACGCCCGCGAGGCGGCGAGCCAGGGCACCAAGACCGTGGCGATGGCGGTGACCGCCTCGACGCTCACCTCGATCGCGGTGTTCTTTCCGCTGGTGTTCGTCGAGGGCCTGGCGGGCCAGCTGTTCCGCGACCAGGCCTGGACCATCACCCTGTCCCAGCTCGCCTCGCTCGCGGTGTCGGTGACGCTGGTGCCGATGCTCGCGGCGCTGGGGAGCCGTGCCCGGGCGCCGCACGCGGAGGCCGCGCCCGCGGGCCGCCGCTCGCGGTGGGCGGCCATCATCAGCCGGACCATGCTGGTGCTCATCTGGGTGCCCCGACTCCTCACCCGCCTGATCGCGGCCGCGGGTCGCTGGCTGGCGCCGGTCGTGAACACCGTGCTCCGCCCGTTCGATGCCGGCTACGCGGTGCTCGAGCGCCAGTATCCGATCTGGCTCGGCACCGCACTCGCCCACCGGCGGCAGGTGCTGGTGTGGTCCACGCTCGGTTTCGCCGCCACGCTGGCGGTGGGGCTCACGCTGCCGCGGAACCTCATTCCGCCCTTCACGCAGGGCGAGTTCCACTTCAACGTGCGCCTGCCGGAGGGCACCGCGCTGCACGTCACCGACGCGATGCTCGAGAAGCTCGCGGCCGCGGTGCGCGGCGACGCGCGGGTGCGGTTCGTCTACACCAGCGCGGGCCAGACCGATCTCTCGGCGTTCGCCGGATCGGCGCGCGAGGCGAACCGCGGCCAGATCGCGGTCAAGCTCAAGAAGGCGACCGACCGCAAGGCCGAGGAGGCGGTGGCGACGCGGCTGCGCGAGGTGATGGACGCGGTGCCGGGTCTGAGCTACGACTTCGAGCGACCGGCGCTGCTCAGCTTCAAGAACCCGGTCGAGGTCGAGATCTACGCTTACGACCTCGACACGCTGCGCACGCTCTCGCGCGCGGTGGCGGAGGGCCTCGCGGCCGTGCCGGGCATCGAGGACCTCGAGTCGTCGATGCGGCTCGGCGATCCCGAGGTGCAGATCGCGTTCGACCGCGACCGCCTGGCGAGCATGGACCTGGATCCCGCCAGCGCCTCGCGCCTGGTGCGCAACGCGGTGCAGGGCGAGGCCGCCACGCAGTACAGCGACCTGGATCGCAAGCTGGACGTGCGGGTGCGCGCGAGCGAGAGCGAGCGCTCGGTGGTCGCCCAGCTCGCCAACCTCGAGGTCGGGCGCAGCCAGGGCCGTGCGGTGCCGCTCGGCGCGGTCGCGGAGGTCTCGGTGGCGCGCGGCCCCGCGGAGATCCGCCGCATCGCCCAGCAGCGCGCCGCGGTGGTGTCGGCCAACCTGGCAGGACGCGACCTCGCGTCCGCGTCGCGCGACATCGAGACCGCGCTCGCGCGGCTCGACGTGCCGTCCAGCGCGCGTGTCACGCTCGCCGGCCAGAACCGCGAGCTCACCGAGTCGTTCGGGTCGCTGCGCTTCGCGCTCCTGCTCGCCGTGTTCCTGGTCTACCTGGTGATGGCGAGCCAGTTCGAGTCGCTGCTCCACCCGTTCGTCATCATGTTCACGCTGCCGATGGCGATCGTGGGGGTGGTGCTCACCCTGCTGGTCACCGGCACCTCGATCAACGTCATGGTGCTCATCGGCATGGTGGTGCTGGCCGGGATCGTGGTGAACAACGGCATCGTGCTGATCGACTACACGAAGCAGCTCCGCTCGCAGGGCGTCGCCAAGGTGGAGGCCCTGGTGGAGTCCGGGAGGGTGCGGCTGCGCCCGATCCTCATGACCACGCTCACCAGCGTGCTCGGCCTGCTGCCGATGGCGATCGGGTTCGGGGAGGGCGCCGAGATGCGCGCGCCGCTCGCCCTCACCCTGATCGGCGGGCTCACCACCGGCACGCTGCTCACCCTGATCGTGCTCCCGGTCGTGTACGCGACCGTGGACCGCAAGCCCTGACCGTCAGGGGAGAGGACCCCCGAGCGATGGCGACACCCGTGCGCATCCTCCTGGATCCCAGGGTCCCCGTGCCGCGCCCGGAGATCGGCCTCGCCCTGGCCGGCATCCTCACCACCTCGATGGCGATCTACCACTTCTATCTTCCCTATGCGTTCCACTGGGGCGACGCCCTGACCGGCGTGCCGATGCTGCGCTGGGGGCTGTTCATGCTCAACGCGTCGTTCAGCTACCTGCTGCTCGCCGGCGGCGTGCTGACCATCGTCATGGCGCTCAAGCCCGCGTGGAAGGAGCGCGCCGGGAAGCTGCTGATCGTCGCCATGGCCGGCTACTGGGCGTTCAACGCCGCCTGGCAGGTGGTGTCGCCGATGCCGATGCCGCGGGTGCTCGCCAACCTGCGCTGGGGCTTCCTCGGGTTCTCGGTCTCGGTGATGTTGCTGTACGCGAGCTCCCTGGTCCCGGGGCGCTCCGCCGGGCAACCCGCGCCCGCGAGCCCGAGCCGCCCGCCGCTCCGCCATCCCGGGGCCTCGCGATGAACCTGCCGCGCTGGAGCCTGCGGAACCCGGTCACCGCCACCATGCTGCTGGTGTCGGTGCTGGCGCTGGGCGCGATCTCGGCGCCGCGGCTGCCGCTCGCGTTCCTGCCCGAGGTGAACTTCCCGGGCCTCGAGATCACCATCCCTTATCCCAACGCGCTGCCGGCCCAGGTCGAGGAGGAGATCACCCGCCCGGCCGAGGAGGCGCTCGCCACGCTCTCGCGCGTGCGCCGGATCTCGTCGTGGTCGTCGCCCAACTCCGCCAACCTCTACATCGAGTTCGCATGGGGCGAGGACATCGCGCCGCTCCGGGTCGAGGCGCGCGAGAAACTCGAACGGATCCGTGACCGGCTCCCGGTGGACGTGGACCAGATCCAGGTCAACTCGTTCCGCTCCTCGGACATCCCGGTGCTCGAGTGCCGCATTTCCGCGGAGCGCGACCTGTCGCGCGACTACGAGCTGCTCAACCGCCACGTCGCCGACCCGCTCCGCCGGGTGCCGGGGGTGGCCAAGGTCGAGCTCTACGGTGTCGAGCCGCCCCAGGTCCGCATCGAGTTCTCGCTCGCCGCCCTCCAGCGCCACGGCCTGGACGCGGAGCACGTGCTGGCCCGGCTCGACGCTTCGAGCCGCAGCCTCAACGCCGGGATCCTGCGGCGCGCGGACGAGGTGTGGCCGCTGCGGGTGGTCAACCAGTTCGGGAGCCTCGAGGAGTTCCAGCGCTTCCCGGTCAACGACCGGGGCCTCCGGCTCGCCGACGTGGCGACCGTCGCGCTGGCCGAGCCCGACCTGGACTACGGTCGCCACCTGGACCAGGCGCGGGCGATCGGGCTCAACGTCATCAAGGAGTCGGGGTCCAACACGGTGGCGACCGCGGAGCGCGCCAACCGGGTGCTCAAGGAGATCGCCCAGGACCCGATGCTGCGCGGGATCCGGGTGCTCACCTTCACCGACCAGGCCAGGGACATCCGCAACTCGCTCGAGGGTCTCGCCCACGCCGGGATCGTCGGGGCGGTGCTGGCGATCGTGGTGCTGTTCTTCTTCCTGCGCAACGCCGTGACCACCGCGGTGGTGGCGATGGCGATCCCGTTCTCGCTGCTCGCCGCGGCGGCCATGCTCTACTTCACCGGGCGCTCGCTGAACATCCTCTCGATGATGGGCCTGATGCTCGCGGTCGGGATGCTGGTCGACAACGCGGTCGTGGTGCTGGAGAGCATCCACCGCCATCGCGAGAAGGGGATGAGGCCCCTGCGCGCGGCGCTGGTCGGCAGCCGCGAGGTGCGGCCGGCGGTGGTCTCGGCCACCGCGACCTCGATCATCGTGTTCCTGCCGCTGGTGCTGGGCGGGCGCACCGAGATCACCACCTGGATCGGCGAGGTGGGGCGGACCATCATCTTCACGCTGGTGTGCTCGCTGTTCCTGTCGCTCACCGTCATCCCGCTGGCGATGGGGCGCCTGCTGCACGCGCGGGTCGGGCCCCAGTCCTCCATTCTCGTGCGCATCGCCGCGTTCCACCAGAAGGTGCTGGCCTGGACGCTCGCCCACCGGCCCCACACCGCCGGGATCGCGGTGCTGGTGTTCGTGGTGGCGATCGCCGCTTTCATGCCGGTCGACAAGAGCAGCTTCACCGCCTCGAAGGTCGAGGCGGTGAGCATGGAGTACGAGTTCACCGACAACCTCAATTACCGCGAGGTCGAGAAGTACGTCACCCGCATCGAGGACTGGCTCCAGGCGCGCAAGGACTCGCTCCACATCAAGTCCACCTACACCTACTTCACCAACAACCAGGCCTTCACCCGCGCCTATCTCGCCGACGGCCATCAGCACGACGAGGGCGCCGAGGCGCTGCGCAAGAAGCTGCGCGGCGCGCTGCCCGAGCTGCCCGGGCTCAAGCTCCGGCTGCGCGGGCGCAACGAGGACTCGGGCCCGTCGCGCATCACCGTGCGCCTGTTCGGCGATCCCGGCCCGCGGCTCGAGCAGCTCGCCGAGGAGGTGCAGCGGCGGCTCGCGCGCGTGCCGGGCATGAACGACGTGGTGGTGGGAGGGGAGCGCGGCCGGCAGGAGGTCGAGGTGGTGGTGGACCGCGACCGCGCGTTCGGCTACGGGCTCACCACCGCCCGGGTCGGGAACGCGGTCGCCCAGTTCTTCCGCGGACGCCCGCTGGCGCGCTTCCGCGGACCGGAGGGCGAGGTCCAGGTGCAGGCGCGGCTCGCCGAGGCGGACCGCTCGAGCCTCGCCCAGCTCGACCAGTTCCCGGTGCTCGGGGCGGGTGGCGTAGGCGGCGGCGCGGTGCCGCTCGGCTCGGTGGCCGAGTTCCGCACCGTGCGCACCCCCTCGAGCGTCGAGCGCCAGCAGCGCCGCTCGATCCTGGCGGTGCGCGGCAACGTCGACCCCAAGAAGGCGGGGGAGATCCGCAAGACGGTCGAGCGCGAGATGAACGGGATGAGCTACCCGGTGGGCTACTCGTGGTCGTTCGGCTCGGGGTTCGAGGAATCCGACGAGACCCAGCAGGAGATGCTGCTCAACCTGGTGCTGGCGCTGGCGCTGGTCTATCTGGTCATGGCGGCGCTGTTCGAATCCCTGCTCCACCCGTTCGCGATCATGCTCGCCCTGCCGTTTGCGTTCGTGGGCATCGCCTGGATCTGCCTGATCACCAGCTCGCCGTTCAACCTCATGGCCCAGATCGGGCTGCTGATCCTGGTCGGCATCGTGGTGAACAACGGGATCGTGCTCGTCTACCACATCCACCAGCTGCGCGAACGCGGCGTCGAGCGGCGCCAGGCGATCGAGGACGCCTGTCGCGACCGGCTGCGCCCGATCCTCATGACCACGCTCTGCACGATCCTCGGGCTGCTCCCGCTCGCGGTCGGTTCCAACTCGGTGGGCGACGTGCTCTACTTTCCGCTCGCGCGCACCGTGATCGGCGGGCTCGCCGCCTCGACCGTGCTCACCCTGGTCCTGGTGCCCTGCCTCTACACGCTCATCGAGGACGGGTGGAACATGGTGGGCAAGGTGTGGCGCTCGGGGCCGCGCGCGATCGCATAGCGCAAGGCGTCGGGGGCTCTCGCTCACACGCCTGACACGCACGTTGCATCCGGTCGGCGGCGGGACGCACGTCGAACGCTGGTGGATTTGCCGCAGCCTCGCCACCCACGCACGCCTCCACAAACCGCGCGCCACCTCGATTCCCAGAACGCAACGACGCGAATCGTTGCGCCGCAGCGCGCTCGCGCGCGGGGCCTCGAACGCCATGCCATTCGCACGTTTTCCCGGCACGGGGACTGCCATGGCGCGTCGGCCGGAATCGACGTGACCTCCCCCGCGACGATCCCGGCATGGCACGCGTGTGTCGTGTCGTCGTGAGAGCTGCCCGGAGGGGTGAGGCGTCGCTCCGAACGTCGGAGCGGCGGATGCGATCTCCAACTCCGAGGTGGCATGGTGCGCAGGTCATTGCGGGTGTGGTGCGCGGCGGCGGCCCTGGTCGCCGGAATCGCGTTCACCGGTTCGGCATCGGCGCAGGGTCCGTACAGCCGGCTTCAAGTGCTGCTGCCGGGCGAGACTGCCGCCCCCGGCACGCCCAGCGGCAAGACCGGCACCCCGCAGGCTCAGACCTCGGGCGTGCCCTTCTCGGTCACGGTGCGGGCCTGCGACTCGGGCTGGAACCTGGTCCCGGCGACCACGAACGCGATCCAGATCCTGGCTTCGGACGCGAGTGCCACGCTGCCCGCCACCGCCCAGCTCGTGGGCGGCACGCGGACCGTCCAGGTCACGTTCAACGCGGGCGGCACCTTCACCGTGTTCGCCCACGACCAGACCGACAACACGATCCCGGACGGCGCCTCGGCATCGGTCCAGTCCCTGGTGCTCCAGGGCTTCCGGTTCGCGGGGATCTCGCAGAAGCATAAGTACGCGGGCGTGCCGGACGGCACCACGATCACGGCGATCGACGCCGCCGGCCAGACCGTCTCGGGCTTCTCGGGCCAGGTGCACCTGCGCGAGATCACCAGCTTCGGCGACGGCCGCATCACGCCCGAGTTCGTGACCTTCAGCAACGGCACGTGGAGCGGCAACGTCACCATGTACCGCGCGGACGAGAGCAGCATCAACCGTGGCAACGCCAACATGTACGCGTTCCTGGACGCGGCGCCGCAGAAGAACGGCACCAGCGATCCGTTCATCGTGCACCCGGGGCCGTTCTCGCGGCTCCAGCTCCTGGTGCCGGGCGAGTCGCCGCTGCCGGGCAGCGTCTCGGGCAAGGTGGGCTCGCCGGCCACCCAGAGCGCCGGTGATGCGTTCATCGCGACCGTTTGGGCCACCGACGCCTACTGGAACCCGGTGCCGAGCGCCGACAACGTGCGCCTCACCTCGAACGATGCCAACGCCAGCACGCCGCTCACCGGGGTCCTCACCAACGGCACCCGTACCTTCAACGTGAGCCTGGGCACGGTCGGCACCCAGACGCTGACGATCGCCGACCTCACCAACGGCTCGATCCAGGGCATGACCAGCGCGGGCATCCCGGTGATCCCGAGCGGTGTCCATCACTTCGAGGTCAGCACGATCAGCTCGCCCCAGACCGCGGGCGTGCCGGTGGCGGTGACCATCCGCGCCGCCGACAGCAACGGCAACACCATCCCCGGCTACGCGGGGGACGCGGTGCTGGTCGCGAACACCGGCGCGGGCAGCATCACGCCCGAGTTCGTCACCTTTACGGCCGGCGTGTGGGCCGGCCCGATGGTGTTCAAGGGCGCGGGCGGCGCGGTCTCGTTCGCTGCCGCCGACTTCTCGGCTCCGCCCCACACCGGGTCGAGCAACACCTTCACGGTGAACCCCGGTCCGTTCTCGGGAGTCCAGGTGCTCCTGCCGGGACAGACGCCGCGCGGCGGCACCGCCGACGGCAAGGAGGGCAATCCCACCCCGCAGCAGGCCGGCACCGCCTTCACGCTCACGGTGCGCGCGGTGGACAACTTCTGGAACCTGGTGAACACCGTGAGCGACAGCATCGCCTTCGGCTCGATCGACCAGAACTCCGGCCTGCCGGCGCGCGCCAAGTTCATCGGCGGCCAGGCGCTGATTCCGACCACGCTCTACCGGACCGGCGCGCAGCGCATCTGGGCGAACGACATCACCACCGTCGGCATCCGCCCCGACACCTCGAGCGCGGTCACCGTCAACGGCGGTCCGTTCGCGCGGGTGCTGGTGCTGTGCCCGGGTGAGTTCCCGCTGCCCGGCTCGCTGAGCGGACGCGGGGGTGCCGCCACCGACCAGTCGATCAACTACTCCTTCAATGTCACCGTCCTGGCCACCGACAACTGGTGGAACCCGGTCACGGGCGTGACCGACGTGGTGCGCATCACCTCGGACGACCCGCTCGCGACGCTGCCGCCCGACGAGGCGCTGGTCGACGGCCAGGCCGAGATGTCGATGCGGCTCGCGCGCGGCGGCTACAACCAGATCACGGTGTCCGACGTGTCGCAGCCCTCGATCCCCGGCAGCACCACCCAGGTGCGGGCGATCTCGAGCGGCTTCCACCTCGAGGCGTCGGTGAGCCCGGCCTCGGCGCGCGCCGGCGAGCCGTTCACCCTGCTGGTCAAGGTCACCAACGACGCCGGCAGCGTGATCCAGGAGATCAACTCCGAGGTCACCGTCGAGGTGCGCAATGCATCGACCAACGCGCCCGGCCAGAGGACGCTCACGCCGAGCAGCTTCCAGCTCCTCCAGGGCCAGCGCTCGGTGCTCGCCACCTACACGTTCGTCGAGCCGATCGTGATCATCGCCCGTGACGACGCGGGCAACGCGCCCGCCACCTCGAACGTGATCGACATCACCCCCGGGCTGCCGGATTCCATCCTGGTGAGCAGCGTGCCCAACTGGGTGGGTGGCAACAAGCACGCGACCGTGACCGCGCGTCTGGTCGACGAGTTCAAGAACGGCATCCCCGGCGAGGTCATGACCTTCTCGCGCACCCGCGGCACCGGCACGATCACGCCCATCGACTCGCTCACCGTCGCCGACGGCGTGGCGCGCGCCGACTACCTGAGCGCCCGCACCCCGGAGATGGGCACGATCCGCTGCTCGTCGAACGGACTCATCACCGACTTCGACCTCGAGACCGCCCTGGTGGATCCCTACGCCGCGGGCGGCCATGTCACCAACTACCCCAATCCGTTCCACCCGCCCAACGAGCCGACCACCATCGCCTACAAGCTCGACGCCGACGCGGACGTCACCCTGCGGATCTTCACCCTCAGCGGCGACCTGGTCCTGCGCCGCACCTTCGACCGGGGTGCTCAGGGCGGGACGGTGGGGCTCAACGAAGTCCCCTGGGACGGGAAGAACGGCGAGGGCCGCGTGGTCGCCAGCGGCGGCTACCTGGCCCTGATCGAAGCGCAGGGGGTCGGTGAAACCCTGCATGTCATCCGCCGCAAGATCGCGGTCGTCCGCTAGGAGGCCTCATGAACCGCACGCATGCACATCTCAGGCGCGGCGTGGCTCTGGCGGCGTTGCTGACGCTGGCCCGACCCGCGATCGCCCAGGAATCGCAGACCGCCGGCTCGCCCGGCGAGTGGTACGCACGCTACACGACCGCCCGCACGCTCGGGCTCGGGGGCGCCTACGTGGCGGCCGCCGACGATCCGCTGGGCGTGCTGTGGAATCCCGCCGCGCTCTCGGCGATGAACCAGAACGAGCTGCGCTTCGAGACCGCGCGCATGTTCGAGCAGACCGCGATCAACGGCGTCAGCCTGGCGGTGCCGGGCAGCCGGCTGCCGAGCTTCGGCGTGTCGATCGTGTCGCTCGGCTCGGGCGAGTTCGAGCGCACCAACGAGCTCAACGACGCGCTCGGCACCTTCAAGCAGGGTGAGACCGCCTACCTCATCACCGCCTCGCGCGCGTTCTCTCCCAAGTTCGCGATCGGCACCAACCTCAAGCTCGTCCAGCAGCGCGTCGAGGACTTCACCGGCGGCGGGTTCGGCGTCGACCTGGGCGGCTGGTACTCGATCACCCCCGCGGTGCGCCTGGGCGCGTCGGTCGCCAACCTGGGCGGTCCCAAGATCACGCTGCGCTCGACCGAGGAAGCGTGGCCGACCCAGATGCGCGGCGGTCTCGCGGCGCGCCTGCTGGGCGGCCGCGGGCTGATCGTCGCCCAGGTGGACCACTCCGAAGGGCTGGGTGCCCGGTTCCACGCCGGCGGCGAGTACTGGATCCAGTCCGGCATCGCGCTGCGCGTGGGCGTCGACGACCAGGCCGGCACCGGCGGCTTCAGCGTGCGCTTCGCGCCCCAGTACATGCTCGACTACGCGGTGGCCGACCACGCGCTGGGCATGACCCACCGGGTGGGCGTCAGCTACCGGTTCGGCGGCTTCTTCGCCAGCTCGAAGGCCGAGCCCTCGGTGTTCTCGCCCACCGGCGAGCGCGCCGTGACCAAGATCGTGCTCAACGCCCACACCAAGTCGGACGCGCGCGCCTGGTCGCTCGAGATCGTGAACAAGGCGGACGAGGTGGTGCGGCGCTTCGGCGGCCAGGGACAGGCCCCGGCCCACGTGCAGTGGGACGGCAAGGACGAAACCGGCATGCCGCTGCCCGACGGGGTCTATCGCTACCGCCTCACGGTCAGTGACCGCGACGGGCGCGAGCTCCTCGGCGCGGTGCGCACGGTCGAGATCTTCACCACCGGACCGCAGGGCGCGGTGCCGGTGGTGCAGAGCCAGGAGGCTCCGGAGGAGCCGCGATGATCCGGCACGGACGCACCCTCGCGGCGCTCGCGGCCGGCACGCTGCTGCTCGCGGCGACCGCCGCGGCGGGGGACAAGCCGCGCGACGAGCGGTCGGAGGCATCGGCCACCTCGCTGCGCGACGTGGGAAGCCGCTTCGAGCAGGTCCGCCTGCTCGCCGCGACCGACCGCTCGGCGGCGCTCGCCGAAGCCGAGCAGTCGCTGGACCAGGTCCTGCGCGGCGGCCTGGAGGCGGATCAGCGCGCCGCGGCCCGCTTCCTGGCGGGGGCGATCGCCTCCGAGCTCGGCGACTTCGCCCGCGCGGGGGAGTCGTACCGCGACGCCGCGGGCGGGCTCGCCAAGGGGCCGTTCGTGGACGACGCCGAGTTCGCGGCGATCGTGGCGCTCGAGGCTTCGGGCGACGACGCGACCGCGGCGCGCGAATGGGTGAAGTGGGAGAAGCGCCATGCGACCAGCACGCTGGTGCCGGTGGCGCGGTTGCGGCAGGCGTGGAACGCGCTTCGCCGCGGCGAGACCGCGCAGGCGCAGAAGCAGCTCGCGGCCCTCCAGACCGCCTCCCCGTGGCTCGCCAAGGACGCACGCTTCACGCTCGCCCAGGCGACCGTGGCGTGGCGCAGCGGCAAGGCCGCCGACGCGCTCGCGCTCCTCGGCCCCAAGGTGACCGGTGCTTCCGCGGTCTATCTCAAGGCGCTGTGCCTCGAGCAGCAGGGCTCGCTGCTCAAGGCGGCGGCCGCGTACCAGGAGGCGGCGGAGCGTTACCCGGACTCGCCGCTGCGCGATGCGGCGATGCTCGCCAAGGCCAACACGTTCCTGAGCGCAGGGGACCACCGCAGCGCGGCCGAGGAGT
>DATEMP010000354.1:0-3346 GCA_035275545.1 Candidatus Eiseniibacteriota bacterium
GAGCCGCTCGCTGCTGGGCCGCACGTCCTGCCCCAGCGCCACGCGCGTCGCGCCGGCCGCCGCCGTCTCGCCCGCGGTGCCGCGCCGGATCAATGTGGCGAACGCGCGCCCCACCGACTCCGCCACCGTGTCGGTCAGCTCGGTCGCGTGCAGCCCGCGGATGTCGTACTCGCGGAAGATGTGGGCCGGGGCCATTACGACTCCTTGCGCTTGAGGTAGGCGTCGATGAACGGGTCGAGCGCCCCGTCCAGGACCGCGTGCACGTCACCGACCTTGAGCTCGGTGCGCTCGTCCTTGACCATCGTGTAGGGCTGGAGCACGTAGGAACGGATCTGGCTGCCGAAATCGATGTCCTTCTTGGGCGCGCGCGCGGCCGCGGTCTTCTGCCGCTCGAGCTCCTGGTAGTGCACGAACAGCCGCGAGCGCAGGATGCGCAGCGCGTTCTCGCGGTTCCGGTGCTGGCTGCGCTCCGCCTGCGACTGAACCACCATGTTGGTGGGAAGGTGGGTGATGCGCACCGCCGACTCGGTCTTGTTGACGTGCTGGCCGCCCGCCCCGCTGGCGCGGAACGTGTCGATGCGCAGGTCGGCGGGCGCGATGTCCACGGTCACGGTATCGTCCACCATCGGGGACACGAACGCCGAGGCGAACGAGGTGTGCCGCCGCTTGGCGGCGTCGTAGGGCGAGATGCGCACCAGCCGGTGCACGCCGTTCTCCCCCTTGAGGTAGCCGAACGCGTACTCGCCGTCGATCTCGATGGTCGCGTCCTTGATCCCCGCTTCGTCGCCGGGCTGCAGGTCGAGCACGCGCGCCGGGTAGCCGTGCCGCTCCGCCCAGCGCATGTACATGCGCAGGAGCATGTCGGCCCAGTCCTGCGACTCGGTCCCTCCCGCGCCCGGGTGGATGGTGATGAGCGCTCCCAGCGCGTCGTGCTCGCCGGACAGGACGCTACGCACCTCGAGCGCGCCGATCTGCTCCTCGAGCGCCGCGAGCTCCTTGGAGACGTCTGCGAGCACCGCCTCGTCCCCTTCGCCCTCGGCGAGGTCGAGCAGGCCGGCGAGCTGGGTCAGCGCGAGGTCGCGGGCATTCCACTCCTCGACCGTGCGGCGCGCGGTCTTGAGGGCGGCGACCGTCTTCTGCGCCTCCTCGGCCCGGTCCCAGAATCCGGGCTCGGACATGCGCTGCTCGAAGGTGGCGATCTCCTGCCGGCGGGTGTCGAGGTCAAAGGTACCTCCGCAGTCCGTCGAGGGTCTCGCGCGCCTGGTCGAGGCGGCGGCGCAGCTCACTGGTGGTCAGCATGGCTTCCTTTTCATGCGGGACGCAGCGCGGCCTGGCGCTCGGCCCGGAGCCGCACCACCGCGGCGCGTGACGCGCGCTCCAGCTCGGCGACCGTGCCGCTGTTGTCGATCGTGAGGTCGGCCCCCTCGGTGAACCACGTGTCGGGACGCTGCACACCCAGCACCGCGCGCGCCTCGTCGGCGCTCCAGCCCCGGCTCTGCATCAGGCGCTCGACGCGTCCCTCCTCGGGGGCGCGCACCGCGAGCACCGCGTCGCACGAGCGCTCCATGCCCCAGTGGAGCAGCAGCGCCGAATCGAGCACCACCACGCCGCGGTGGCCCGAGAGCCTGAGCGCGTTGAGCGCCTCCCAGGCACGCGCCAGGATCCGCGGATGGACCAGCGCGTCGAGCCGGGCGCGCGCGTCGGGATCGCGGAACACCCGCGCCGCCACCCGGCGGCGGTCGAGCGCGCCGTCCGGACGATAGATGTCATCGCCGTACTCGGCGATCATCGCGTGACGGACCTCGGCATCCTGGTCGGTCACCTGATGGCCGATCTGGTCCGCGTCGATGAGCGCCGCGCCGTCGGCGACCAGGGCGCGCGCCACCGTGCTCTTGCCACTGCCCGCCCGGCCGACCAGCCCGAGAATGAACAACCCGTCGCCGGTGTGCGCGCGACGGGTCCGCACGCGCTCAGTGGACATCGAACCAGGTGGCTCCGCGCCCCAGCGACACGATGAGGGGAACCCGCATCGCGAAACAGCCTTCCATCTCGGTCCGGACCAGCTCGGACACGGCGTCCACCTCCTCGGACCGGGCTTCCAGGAGCAGCTCGTCGTGCACCTGCAGCAGCAATCTAGCCGACGCACGGTGCTGCTTCAAGACACGGTGGACGCGGATCATCGCCAGCTTCATGAGATCGGCCGCCGATCCCTGGATCGGCGCGTTGATCGCGATGCGCTCGGCGGCGGCGCGCACGCCGCCCTCGCCGCCGGTCAGCTGGGGCAGGTAGACGCGGCGGCCGAACAGCGTCTCCACGTAGCCGCGCACGCGCGCCTCCTGGATGGTGGCGTCGATGTACTCGCGCACGCGCGCGAACACGCGGAAGTATCCGGCGATGAACGACTGCGCCTCGCCGAGCGGGATCCCCATCTGCTGCGAGAGGCTGCGGGCGCCCATGCCGTACATGACGCCGAAGTTCACGATCTTGGCGCGCGAGCGCAGCGCCGGATCGAGCGGCCCCGACGCGATCCCGAAGATGCGGCGCGCGGTGCTCTCGTGCACGTCCTGCCCGGTCGCGAACGCCTCGATGAGCTGGGGATCGCCGGACAGGTGCGCCATGATCCGAAGCTCGATCTGGGAGTAGTCCGCGCCCACCAGCAGGTGGCCGGGCGGAGCCACGAACGCGCGCCGGATCGCGCGCCCCTGCTCGGTGCGCATCGGGATGTTCTGGAGGTTCGGGTTGCTCGAGGACAGCCGGCCGGTCGTGGCACCCGCCTGGCCGTAGCTGGTGTGCACGCGGCCGTCGCGCGGATCGGCCGCGCGCGGCAGCGTGTCGAGGTAGGTGGACTTGAGCTTGGTGAGCGCGCGGTACTCGAGCAGCCGCGCCGGGAACGGATGCAGGGTCGCCAGCTCCTCGAGCACGTCCGAGCGGGTCGACAGCGCTCCCGACGGCGTGCGGCCTCCGGGCTTGAGCTGGAGCGTCTCGAACAGCACCTTCGCCACCTGCGAACCGCTCTCGAGGTTGACGTCGGCGCCCGCGACCTCGAGCAGCTCGCCGCGCAGCCGCTCGATCTCCCGCCCCGCCTCCGCCGCCATCGCCTCGAGCTGCGGCACGTCGATCGCGACCCCGGCGCGTTCCATCGCCAGCAGCACCGGGATGAGCGGGTGCTCGATGGTCTCGTAGAGCGACCACTGGTCGTGCGCCTCGATCTGGGCGCGGATGTGCCCGGCGAGCGGATGGAGCGCCGCCACCCGCGCCGACCACGCCGCGTCCGCGGGCTCGACCGGCAGCGCCGCCGCCCCCTCGCGCCGCGCCTGGGTCGGGATCTCCAGATCCGGCAGCTCCA
>DATEMP010000355.1:0-13688 GCA_035275545.1 Candidatus Eiseniibacteriota bacterium
GATGCCGATGAGCGGCGCGCCGCGCACCGCCATGGTCTCGATCGCCTGCGCCACCTCCTCGACCGTGCGCGCCACGGCGATCGACAGCTCGGCCGGCAGCCGCCGCTGATCGATGTGGTGGAGGCCCTGCTCGCTCCACCACGCCGCCCGCATGTCCTGCCCGCGCACTCTCATCCCGCCTCCAGCGCCCGCGCCAGGTGGCGCACCAGGGTCTCCCCCGCCGCGGTCGCGTTTCCGCCGAAGGCGATCACCCCGTCCTCGTGCCCGGCCATCGCCAGGATGCCGGTGCTCGCGAGCGTCGACTCGCGATAGAGCCGCTGCACCTCGCGCGCCATCGCCGGCGTGCCGTTGGCGGCGTCCGGGTGCGTGACCGGGATGCCGAGCGCGCGGGCACGGCGCCAGATCTCGGGGGCGTGCCCGTGGAGCACCGTGCGCACCGCCGGCGCGACGTCGTAGAGCGCGGCGTGGGTGAGCGACTCGGACGAGGGGGCCACGGATCCCGCGCTCCGCACCTGGTGCGCCTCGACGTCGTAGCGCTCGACCAGGCAGAAGTCGTCGAGCGTGACGCGAGAGAGCCCGCCGGTCTGGCTGCCGGTGACCAGGAACCGCCGCGCGCCCCGGCCCACGTCACCGAACGGCGGCACCCGGGCGCTCACGTTGCCGTATCCCAGGCCCTGGTACCGGGCGGGGTCGCGGCCGATCAGGCCCAGGCGGCCCAGCACCTCCCGCCACGCGGCGAGCGTGCGCGCGGTCTCGCCGAACACGCGCTCCTCGAGGCGTGCGTCGCGGTGTTCGAGCGCGAAGCGGATGACCCCTTCCGTCGGAGAGTGGCCCATGGACGGACGGTATCATCGTCGCCCGCCGACGCACGACCGCCACGAAGGTCGTTGACCGCCGGCCTCCGGGGGCCTAGCGTGGTGGCACCCCCGCCGTCCCGGTCGCCCGTCGTCGTATCCACACGTGGGGATGTGTCCATGCGCCGCCTTGCCTCGTGCCTCGCCGTTCTCGCGGGCCTGCTCGCCGCGTCCACCCCGGTCCAAGCCAACACCTACACGGTCGTTTTCGACGCCAACGTGTCGTGGAGCCAGGCACGCACCGCCGCGATCACGGCGGGCGGGTACCTCGCGACCATCACGTCCGCCTCCGAGCAGGCGGCGGTCGAGCAGGCGATCGCGCTCGCAGGCCCGCCCCGCGAAGGCGCGTTCTGGATCAACGCTCGCGAGACCACCGAGTGCACCTACGTGTGGGACAACGGCGAGAGCCGGTGCTACGGGAACTTCTACTTCTTCGAGCCCAACAACGGAAGCCCGGGCGAGGATCGCGTCCACCTCCTGTGGAGCAACGACCTGTCCCGGCGCGGCCGGTGGAACGACGCGCCCCAGGTCGGCATCCCCGGCCTCGGCGACATCTCGAGACTCGGATACGTCATCGAGGTCGGGCCGACCGGCCCGCTGGGCCAGTGCGGCCCGGGGCTGCCGGTGAGCCACAGCTCCGCGTGCAACACGCCGCCGCCCGGGTCCACCACCTACACCGCGCGGGTCAGCGGGTCCTCGACCGGGCCGGGCATCATCCAGCGCACCATCACTGACATCACCGAGCCGAACCGGAGCGGCCCCGGGAACCACACGCTCGCGACCTACATCGTCACCTGCTCCGTGCCGGGAGGTACCTCGGCCACGGCGGCGGCGCTGAGCCTCCGGGATTCGATCAACTTCCAGGCCGGCGGGGCGGGTTTCGTCGCGTCGATGCCGCCGGGCGGCGATGCGCAGAACGTCCAGATGTACCGGGCGAGCGGAAACTTCAGCGTCAGCGACAACTGCACCGCGCCGGGGCTCACGATCGCCAACATCAACTCGGGGCCCGGTCCCGGACCGGGCGGTGGAGGCGTCCAGGGCCCGATCGCGTCGCCGGTGGGGATTGCGATGCTCCTGGTGCTGCTCGCCGGGATCGGAGCGGTCGCCCTGCGGACCAGGAGCTAGCCCGCTCCGACACGTCGCGGCTACATCCGGCGGCGCGACCTCCGGTCGGTGGCGTTGCGCACGGGTCGGCGGCCATGCTCCGGACCGCTGCTCGCGGGTGCGGGCCGCTCGGCGCGCGGCTCGCGTGACGCACTCGAGTGGCTCCCATGGCCCGACCGGCTACCGCGGCCCGAGGACCGCTCGGCGTGCTCCCCGTGCGAACGGCTCTCGTGCGGGCCGTGGCTGGCGCGCGCCTTGTAGTCGAAGTCGCTCAGGTGCTCGCTTGGGATCCGTCGGCCGAGGAACCGCTCGATCTCGCGCGCGTCCTTCTCCTCCTCGGGGCTCACCAGCGTGAGCGCGTCGCCCGCGGCGTCCATGCGCCCGGTGCGGCCGATGCGGTGGACGTAGTCCTCGGGAGTGCGGGGCACGTCGAAGTTCACGACGTGGGTCACGTCGTCGACGTCGATGCCGCGTGAGGCGATGTCGGTGGCGACCAGCACCTCGACCCGCCCGCGCTTGAAGTCGGCGAGCGCCTTCTCGCGCTGGCCCTGGCTGCGGTCACCGTGGATCACGCCCACCCGGAGCCCGCGCGCCTTGAGCACGCGATAGAGCCGATCGGCGCCGCGCTTGGTGCGCGTGAACACGATCGCGGTGTGATCGTCGGCGCGCACCAGGATCTCGGCCAGGAGATCGACCTTGAGATGGCGAGGCACCGGGAAGAACGTCTGGTCGATCGACTCCGCGGGCCGCGAGGGCGGCGCCAGGTCGAGCCGGTGCGGATTGTGCAGCGCGTTCTGGGCCACCTTGTTGAGCTCGGGCGGCATGGTGGCGGAGAACATGAGCGTCTGGCGCTTGGCCGGCAGCAGCTTGAGGATGCGCTGCAGGTCGGGAGCGAAGCCCATGTCGACCATGCGGTCCGCCTCGTCGAGGACCAGCACCTCGACCTCCTCGAGGCTCACGCTGTGGCGGCCGTGCAGGTCGAGCAGCCGGCCCGGGGTCGCGATCAGGAGATCGACGCCCTCGTTACGGATCATGCGCTCCTGCGGCGCGATCGGCACGCCGCCGTAGACGGCGCCCACGTGCACCCTCGCGAACTTCGAGTAGGCGTGGGCGTTCTCCTCCACCTGGGCGGCCAGCTCGCGGGTGGGCACCAGGATCAGCGCGCGGGTCGCGTGGTGCCCGTGCATGAGACGGGCGAGGATCGGAAGCAGGAACGCGGCGGTCTTGCCGCTCCCGGTCTGGGCGGCCGCGACCAGGTCGTGGCCGGGCAGGATCAGCGGGATCGCCTGCAGCTGGATCGGCGTGGGAATGGTGTACCCGGCGGCGCGCACGCCGCGGGTGATGGGCTCGGGGAGCCCGAGTGCACTGAAGGACATCACTTCTCCTGGGGTATGGGACGACCCTGACGCTTGGGCCAGGATCCGGCGACCACGGGGACCAGAAGGGCCGGGGGTCGCATCCGGCCGCGTTGGCCGGGCTCTCGATCTGCGGGGAGCGGTGGCCATCAAGAACCGCCGGGGCACTCAGGCGGTGTCGGCCTGCAGACGGCGCATCCGAAAGTGATCGAAGACACGAGGGAATATCGTCCATCCCGCCGGGAAACTCAAGTCCAATCCCGGTCAAGCCCCGGTTCGAGCCCCCGGAGGGTCCTACGCTCCGGGAGCGCGGCGCCGGCCGAAGCGCGCGAACTGGCGCCCGACGGCGCGCAGGAACGGCCCGCCCCAGAGCCCGATCGAGATGATCCCGCCGAACATCGCCACCGCGTCGAGGCTCGCCCGCCCCTGCTCCTCCCAGTAGACGTCCTCGAGGTTGAGCCACAGGGCGAACTCGTCGAGCGTGAGCGCGGCGCCCACCCCGTAGACCAGCGAGAGCATGCGCGCCATCGCGTGCGACGTCTGGCGCCCATGGACGCCGGCGGTGAGCAGCCATCCCCAGCCGACCCCGAGCAGCAGCAGGATGCCGGGCACCAGGTGGTGGACGTGGGCACCCCGGTACGAGATCACCGGGTGCTGAAGGATGTTCTCGCGGGCGGCGAAGGTGATGAGGCGCGTGACGCCGAAGGTCACGAAGAACGCGAGCGAGGAGAGGAACATCCGCTCGCGGAGCTGATCGCGAAAGTGTCGGCGGTATGCGGCGGCAATCCGTGCCTGGAGCATTGCGCAGGAAGCTACTCCCGGGCCGGGGTTCGAGGCCAGCCCGGGAGCGCGCTTCCAGAAATCTAGTCCTTCAGCACCGCCAGCTTTTTCTGGCTCACGAATGACGGGGTGCGCAGCTGGTAGAAGTACACACCGCGCGCCACGAGCTGTCCGTCATCGTTGCTGCCGTCCCAGGTCAGCGCATGCTCGCCCGCCGCGAACTCGCGGTTGGCCAGCGTCTTCACCAGTCGACCCGTGACGTCGTACACCTTCAGCTCCACCCTTTCCCTCCGGGTGATGCCGAACGTGATCTTCGCCGAGCCGTCGCGGAACGGGTTCTCCGAACGCAGCGCCAGGAAGTTCATCAGCGGGTTGTTCGGGTTCTCCGTCGAGACCGGGGCTCCCGTGAGGGTGCAGGCGCCCAGACCCGCGAACAGGTTGGTGAGGACGTTCGCGTAGTACTGGATCCGGCCGTGCGACGTGAGGGTCAGCCACGTCCCGAGGTTCGTGATCCGGAAGCCGTCGACCAGGGTCACCATCGGATGCGCCGTGCCGGGCAGCGAGCTGGGCGCGTAGACCGATGCAATCTTCGGGTTGCCACCGGTACCGGTGTCCGGGTATTTCGCCGCCATCGCCGCGCCGAACGTACCGGTCACCGACAGCACGTCGTTGTTGACGAAGCAGCTGTTGAACACGCTGTACTTGCTCCCGTCGGTGACGATCGGGGCGAACGGCGTCAGATCCACGATGTCGTTCGTGTTTCCGGAGAATGCCCGGTAGCTGCCCGACACCAACCCCGCACCAAAATACGTGGGTGTGAAGGCCGGATGCCCGGCGGCGCCGCCCGTTATCTGGCCGTTCATGAAATCGTCGCCCTCGAACCACACCATGCGGGGCTGCGTCGTTCCGGCCGTCGAGTTGGCGAAGTCCTGGAGCAGACCGACGTCGTTGGAGCTCTTGTCGACATAGGGCCCCAGGTTGCCGGCGCCCAGATCCCCCGTGAGCGCGAGGATGATCCGATAGTAGTTGCGCAGCATCAGGCCACTGGGCCCGTTGCGGTCCTGTTTGCCCGATTGGAGCCCGGTCGGCGCGGTCGCCAGCCGGTTGCCGAACCCGGTCGAGGTGATCGACGACTCGGACGCCTTCACGCCGTACATATCCCAGATGGTTCCGGGCTGTCCGCCGTGCTTGTACACGCCCCAGTCATCCGCGGTGCCGATCACGCTGTTGATGTCAGCCGTGATGTCCTGATCGCCACGCGCATGCCAGCCGTTGTGAGCGCCGTAGCGCGACGCCTGCGTCGCACCGATCGAATCGGCGATACCGACCCAGAACCGCTCGTCACCGCGGCGATCGCACCAGTCGATGTAGAGCATGCAGGCGCTCTGTGCCGCATGGCGATCCGCGATGGACCATGCGCCATCCTTCCAGCGGTCCGGAAGGACGCCGAACTGCTGCCAGCGGTGCCCGTCGTTGTTGCCTTCCGCGTCCTGGAAGATGAAGTTCGTGTCCGGCGCGATGAGCCCGACCGCAGGGCTCGAAGCCGTGGACTTGCGGAAGAAGTACTGCACGTGCGAACCGGGCGTCAGCTGACCGTCCGGAAGGATCTTCGTGTACTCCTTGGTGGTGGCGGAGCCGTCCCAGCCTGACCCCGGCCCATAGGCGCCCCACCCGGTTCCGTCGCACAGGATGTTGGTGTGGTTGGTCGCTCCGGACGGAAGCACCATCACGCAGCGGTTTTTCGTGATCCCGAGCGTCGCGAAGTTGGGATCGCTCTCGTGCAGCATCCCAGCCCAGTTGCCGGGCACGTTGCCGACCACGCTCGAGTTGTTCCCGGTGAGGAACAGGTTCTGCTCGATCGTGTCCATGCGGGCGCTGTTCCACGTGTCCTGCTTCCAGCCACCCGTGTGGTTGCCCTTGCTGAACGGCCCCGGGCTCGCCATGTAGGTACCCCAGAACGAGCCGTCGCCGGCCGTGGCTGCGGTCCGCGTGCCGACCGGAACACCGTCGGGACGCCGCACCACGCCGCTCGCCTTCGAGCCGATGGTGAGGTAGTTCCCGGGTCCGGGCTCGATCCGGAAGATCATGTCGACCCGGGTGTCGTTTCCGGGCGCCACGACCACCACCGAGTCACCGGAGATCGCCGGTCGGTTCAAGGTTCCGACGACGGACGCGGCGTTGAAACCGATACGGACCTGCGCCGCGCAGGTATCGAACGCCGCCGGGATCAGGGCGTCGGTGCCGTTGGCCGGGAACGCATCGTTGATCAGGTTCCAGATCGGTAGGCTCATCGGCGGCGCACCTGCGCCGTCGATCAGCGCCAGCGACAGGTTGTCGAAGTACACGCCGACATTGTCTCCGACCGTCGGTGAGCAGGTCGCGGCGATGATCGCCGCGAACGTGTAGCACCGCGAGATCCGATGCAAGTACACGCGCAGCGAGTCGGGCCGGTTCTGGGCGTTGGTGGTGCGGATGACGCCATTGGCTTTGAAGCCGATGGAGCCGGTCGCCAGCGCGTAGAACGTCTCGAAGCAGCCACGCGTCCCGTAAAAGAAGATCGAGGCCGTGTGGCGCGCCTCACCCCACTTGATGCTTCCGTTCGATGCCCGCGCCGGGTACGACTGGGCGCCCACCGAGACGAAGTTCCCGGTCGCCGTGGTCGCGTTCACCAGCCCGGCGTTGTAGAGCGAGGACATGATGGCGTAGTCGAAGGTGGTCCGCGCGATCTCGTCGTCGATGCCCATCGCGTTGTAGAAGCCCGCGCCGTTGCCGGTCGAGCAGAGGTTGATGGTCGGCGACACCAGCCACCGCATGCGATCCTGGGTGTTCGACCCGAACAGACCGCCGTCCTTCTCGGCGTTGTCGTGGTCGCCGGCCGTCACGATCTTGCCGTACAGGTTGCACTGGCGGTTCGGATTGTCCAGACCGCCGCACGGATCGTTGAACGCGAGCCCACCTCCGGGCGCAACCGAATGGGCATGGAAGTACGCTGCCGGAGGTTTCCCGGTCGACTTCCAGGCATTGAGCGCTGACACGGCACCGTCGTTGTTGATCGCATCCGCCGCCTCGAAATCCCCGTTCGAAGCCGCCCACCCGTTCACCACCACGTTGTCGACGATCGCCGCGCCCCGCGTGCCCGAGCTGAAGGCGGCCGCCGGGTTGCCACCGTTCTCGTCATCGAAGCCGCGGTTGGTCTTGACGCGGAACACGAGGCGCACCACGCCTCCATTTCCGGTCTGGCCGTCCGCGTCCTTGATGTCCTGGAGCAGCGCGGCATAGAGAGCACCGACGTTGATCGAGGTCGGCGTATTGGTCCGCACGCCGGCCGCGCTCACCAGCTCCTTGTAGTGCTGGTCGCCGTTGGTGCAACGCAAGACCTCCGAGAACCAGCGTCGCTTCGGGTCGTAGACGGTGGTGATCTCGTTCACGCCGACGAACAGCGGCGCCGAGAAGGTCACGTCGTTGTCGTTTACCGGCGCGCCGATGTAGACCATGAACGAATCACACGGCGCGTTCGCACCCGCGCCCGCAGCGGAGATGAAGTTGTCGTCGCTGCTCGGCGTCGCGCCGCTGCCGACTCCGATCTGCGCGTTGCTGATCGGGTCCTTGTCGAACCAGCCGATCTGGATGCCGGGGCCCGAGACCTTCGACGTCGACATGTTGGTGCTGAAGTTGAAGGAGATGTTGAGACCGTCTCCTTCCGCCAGCTGAATGTCCCGGTACAGCATCTGGTCCAGCTGCGAGCCGTAGCCTGGGAACTCGTGGTCGGTGCCGTTCACCGACACCGAGCCGATGTTGTTGAAGCCGTTGTTGCCCTGGTAGTCCAGCAGACCGGCGTTGAACGGGTTGCCCGTTCCGCCGAGCGACACTGCGTCGACGTGCGAGTTGTCGCCGTTCGACCGCATCCCCATCCACGCGCTCGCCGTCGAACCCGTGCCGCCGACTTCCGTCGGTGACCACAGCACCGGCTGCACGTTGGTGATGTTGTCCTGAACGCCGCCGGCGATCGGATCCTTGTCCTCGACCGTATCCGCGGCCGCGTACGTGATGTTGCCGCGATCGCGGTGCCAGAGGCCGACCACACCGAACGTACGCTTGGGCGAGCCCTGGTTGATGACGTAGTTCACGTTGTTGCCGTAGTCGAGACCGAAGAACGCGTACCGGTAGTCCGGGAAGGTGCTCGCGCCGCTCTGGAAGGGCCGCGCCACCGGCCACCAGCCCTGAAGCGAGTCGGTCTCCGCGCCGCCGGGCGAGAATGGACCCTGGAACCGATCGAAGTCCCAGGCGCCGTTGTCGCCGATCGTCACAGGAGCGCCCGCGCGGGTGGGCAGGTTCGGACCACGGCCGACGCGATACGGGCCGTACCCACCCGCAGGCATCTTGCCGCCCGCGGTAAAGGTCTGGTCCCAGATGTGCCCGATGTAGACGGTGTCGGGATCTCCAGGATCCTGCGCGGTGCGCAGGCGAGCCGCCCGCGTCACCCGATCGTTGCCGGGAAGCAACGCCTGGACGAGATCGGATTCCGCTTCGGCGCGCCCCGCAGTTACGAACGAGGCCGCCCCGGCGAGGACGAGGAACATCTTCCAGTGCCTGTGCATGGTGATACTCCTACGCCCGGTTGCGAGGGCCGGGCCCGGATCTGCCGGATCCGCGCGTGCCGCGGGCGGCGTTCCGCACTGGGGGCGGGAAGACAACCCAAGGCTAGGACGGGTCTCCCGCGGGAGTCAATCAGGATTGTGCGGTCTCTCGCACTCATGTTTTGTTCCGTGGAACCGTTGCGGCGTCCGCCGCGGGTCGCTACGCTGCAGCCTTCCGATCACCCGCCCCCTCCCCTCGACGCAAGGAGCCTCCGGATGCCGGTCTCCGCCGCCCCCCGCACGAGCGTCGTCGAACGCTTCCTGCGCTACGTCACCTACGACACCCAGTCCGCCGAGGGCTCCGCGACCTACCCGAGCACCGCCAAGCAGCTGGTGCTGCTCGATCGGCTGGCCGAGGAGCTGCGCGCGATCGGGCTCACCGACGCGGTGCGCGACCCGCACGGCTACGTCATGGCGACCATCCCGGCCACCACGCGCAAGCCGAACGTGCCGGTGATCGGCTTCTGCGCCCACGTCGACACGTCGCCCGAGGCGAGCGGCGCCGGCGTGAAGCCGATCGTGCACCGGGAATGGAAGGGCCAGGACATCGTGCTGCCCGACGATCCGACCGCGGTGCTGCGCGTGGCGGACATCCCGGCGCTCCGCGAGCAGATCGGCCACGACATCATCACCGCCTCGGGCACCACGCTGCTGGGCGCCGACAACAAGGCGGGCGTCGCCGAGATCATGGCGGCCGCCGAGCACCTGGTCGCGCACCCCGAGATCGCCCACGGCGCGATCCGGATCGCCTTCACCCCCGACGAGGAGGTGGGGCGCGGCACCGAGCGGTTCGACGTCAAGGCGTTCGGGGCGGCCTGCGCCTACACGATGGACTCCGCCGGCCGCGGCCAGCTCGAGATGGAGACCTTCTCGGCCGACGCGATGGTGGTCACGTTCCGGGGCTTCAACACCCATCCCGGGTACGCGAAGGACCGCATGGTGAACTCGATCAAGGTGGCGGCGGATTTCATCGGCCGCCTGCCGCGTGACGCCCAGTCACCGGAGACCACGGAGGGCCGCGAAGGCTTCTTCCATCCCTACGTCATGAACGCCTCGGTCGATCAGACCTCGGTCCGGTTCCTGATCCGCGATTTCGTGACCGCGTCGTTGCGCGAAAAGGAATCCTTCCTCGAGGCACTGGCGCGCGACACCGTGACCGCCTGGCCCGGGTCTTCGGTCTCGGTGGTCGTCGAGGAGTCCTACCGCAACATGAAGGAGGTGCTGGACCGGCACCCGCAGGTGGTCGAGCACGCGCGCGAGGCGATCCGTCGCGCCGGGCTCGAGCTGCGCGAGTCGGCGATCCGCGGCGGCACCGACGGGGCACGGCTCAGCTTCATGGGCCTGCCGACGCCCAACATCTTCGCGGGCGAGAACAACTTCCACTCGCGGATCGAATGGGTCTCGGCCCAGGACATGGAGAAGGCGGTCGAGGTGATCGTGAACCTGTGCCGCATCTGGGAGGAGAACGCCTAGGCGGGTGGCGCCGTGACGCCGGCGAAGCCGCTGCTCCTGTTCGACGGCACCTGCTCGTTCTGCCGGCTGTGGATCGCGCGCTGGCAGCACGTGCTGGGCGACCGGATCGAGATCGTCCCCAGCCAGGAGGCGCCGCCGCGCGCGGCCGGGATCGACCCCGAGGCGTTCGCGCGCGCACTCCACCTGGTCGAGCCCTCGGGGCGGGTCTCGCGCGGTGCCGAGGCGGTGTTCCGCTCCCTGGCGTACGCGCCCGGCCACGGCTGGCCGCTCTTCCTCTACCGCTTCATGCCCGGCTTCGCGCCGCTGAGCGAGGCGTGCTACGCGTGGGTCGCGGCGCACCGCCCGCTGTGCGAGCGCCTCACGCTCGCGATTTGGGGCGCGCACGTGGTGCCGCCCGGCGAGCGGCGCACCGCGTGGATCTTCCTGCGCGCGCTCGGCGGCGTCTACCTGATCGCGTTCGTCTCGCTCTGGACCCAGGTCATCGGCCTCGCCGGGCGCGACGGCATCCTCTCCGCCTACGACTACCTCGAGGGGGCGCGCCGCGGCTACGGAGCGATCCGCTACTGGCTCCTGCCCACGTTCGCGTGGCTGAGCGCGAGCGACGCCGCGCTCCACGCGCAGTGCGCGCTCGGCGTGCTCGCCTCGCTGCTGGTGGTGCTCGGGTTCGCTCCCGCGCTGGCGCTGCTCGCGTGCTGGGCGCTCTACCTGTCGCTGGTGGGCGTCGGCCAGCAGTTCTTCTGGTTCCAGTGGGACGGCCTGCTGCTCGAGACCGGCCTGCTCGCCATATTCCTGGCCCCGCTCGGCCTGCGCTCCCGCCTCGGCCGCGACCCGCCGCCCTCGCGGCTCGCGCTCTGGTCGCTGCGCGCGCTGCTCTTCCGCCTCATGGTCTCCTCGGCGATCGTCAAGATCTCGAGCGGCGATCCCGCCTGGCGCTCGCTCACCGCGCTCGAGGTCCACTACCAGACCCAATGCCTGCCCACCTGGATCGCGTGGTACGCGCACCACCTCCCGCCCTGGTTCCATCGCGGATCGGCGATCGGCATGTTCGTGGTGGAGGGCCTGGTGCCGTTCCTGATCCTCGCCCCGCGCCGGATCCGCTTCGCCGCCGCGGCCGTTCTCGTCGGCTTCCAGGTCCTGATCGCCGTCACCGGCAACTACGGCTTCTTCAACCTGCTGACCGTGGTGCTCTGCATCCTGCTGCTCGACGACGGCGCGTGGCCGTGGCGCAAGCCGGGCGTGGACGCGTCATCGGGGGCGCGCTGGCCCGCGTGGGTGCTGCGCCCGGCGCTCACGCTGCTGCTGGTCGTGAGCCTGGTGCCGTTGCTGGGCACGACGCGGTTCCCGGTCCAGCGGCTGGGGCCGATCGCGGACCTGTTCCGCTTCGTGTCGCCGTTCCGCTCGGTGAACCGCTACGGCCTGTTCGCGGTCATGACCACGCGCCGGCACGAGATCGTGATCGAGGGGAGCAACGACGGGACCACCTGGCGCGAGTACGGGTTCCGGTGGAAGCCGGGAGACGTCCGCCGGCGCCCGGCGTTCGTGGCGCCCCACCAGCCGCGTCTCGACTGGCAGATGTGGTTCGCGGTGCTGAGCGATTTCCGGGACGACCCGTGGTTCCTGACCTTCTGCCAGCGGCTGCTGGAAGGCTCGCGCCCGGTCCTGGCACTCATGGCGGAGAACCCGTTCCCGGAGGCACCCCCGCGCTACCTGCGCGCGACGGTCTACGAGTACCGTTTCACCGACGGGGCGACCCGCCGGGCGTCCGGCGCGTGGTGGACACGCGAGCTCAAGGGCCTCTACTGCCCGGTGCTCACGATGGAGAACGGCCGCATCGCGCCCGTGATGGGCGGAGCGCCGTGAGCGGGAGGCTCTAGTGGTGCTGGTCGGGACCGTGCTGCTTGCGGCGCTGGACCTCGGCGCGCTTGAGCAGCAGGCCGGTGCCGAAGAACAGGACGACGAGAATGCCGGTCCAGACCGCGGCGTAGACGGTGAACACGGTGCGCAGGGCTTCGTTCAGCCCGGCATGGGTCTCGAGAATCATGAGCGTTCGTCTCCGATCGCGACGGCCTGTGGTGTGTTGGGAGTTCCCGCTCCCGGGGGAACGGTCACCCATGATCCTACCATCCCCGGCGGCGTCGGAGCAGGGCATTCGCCGGACGCGCGTCGCGGGGCGCGGTCAACCCGACGCCCGGCCCGGCCGAAAACCACTCCATGAGCCCCTCTGACCGCGGTCGCGCCCTGCGTGCGGCGCTCCTGGTCCTCGGCCTGCTGGGCCTCGCAGGCTGCGGCTCCAAGGTGGCGCCCAACGCGCCCAACACCCCCGCTCCGCGGCACTGGCGGATGGGGTTCTCGGCGATCCCGCCGCGCGCCGACTTCGCGTCGCTGCTCGCCGCGCTCGACATGTGGCGCACCCGCTCGGACGCCGCCATCATGCACGTCGATCCGCCCTGGGACACGCTGCTCGCCGGCTACCCGGCGGATTCCGCGGTGATCAAGCTCCACCTGGGGCTCGCCGACTACTTCAAGAGCACCGGGCGCACGCTGGTGGTCATGATCGACATCACCAACGGCCTCGATCGCTCCGCCGAGCACCCGGCGCTGGTGGCGCGGGGACGCAGCCTCACCGAGCCCGCGGTGCAGCAGGTGTACCGCGCGTTCGCGGTCGCCATGGACACGCTGCTCCAGCCCGCCTATCTCGGGCTGGTCGCCGAGACCAATCTCATCCGGGCGGCGGCTCCGCCCGCGCTCTACGCCGCGGTCAAGCAGGCCGCCAACGACGCGGCCACGGACGTGCGGGCCGTCGACCCGGCGGTCCAGCTCTACGTGAGCGTCCAGGTGGAGACCGCCTGGGGAGCATTCGGCGGCGGCGGCTACCAGGGCATCGCCACCGATCTCGTCGACTTCCCGTTCGGCCAGTCGCTCGGGCTCTCCTCCTATCCCTACCTGGGCGGCTTCGCGGAGCCCGAGGACGTCCCGCTCGATTACTACGCGCGCGTCGCCCAGGGCACCGGGCTCCCGCCGATGGTGGTCGAGGGCGGCTGGACCTCGGCGTCGGTGGGACCGGTGGTCTCCTCCCCGCTCAAGCAGGCGCGCTGGATCCGCAGGCAGATCCAGCTGCTCGACGCGGCGCAGGCGATCTTCGTGTTCCAGCTCACCTTCACCGATCTCGACCTGACCGGCGTGCCGCTCCCGCCGGGATCGATCCTGCCCCTGTTCGCGGCCCTGGGCCTGGTCGACGCGAACCTGGTCCCCAAGCCCGCCCTCTCCGCCTGGGACAGCGCCTTCGCGCGCCCCAGGATCTAGGAGAGGATCCAAGAATGAAAGGATCCCAAGAAGGGAAGAAGCGCTAAGAAGGGAAGAAGACCTAAGAAGCAGCCCTGAGAAGGAGAGGAGGGGTCGGGGATCTTCCCTCCCGGCACATCCGAGGCGAGCGGAGCCAGGGACTGGCGGGAGCGAGCCTCGGCGTACTGCAGCGAGCCAGGATG
>DATEMP010000356.1:0-7540 GCA_035275545.1 Candidatus Eiseniibacteriota bacterium
CGACCCGCTGCCCCGCGCCTTCTACGCGCGGCCGGCGACCACGGTCGCGCGCGCGCTGCTCGGCCGCCTGCTGGTGCGCGACGCGGGACGGGTGCGGCTGGTGGGGCGGATCGTGGAGGTCGAGGCCTACGGCGGCGCCCGCGATCCCGCGAGCCACGCGTTCCGCGGCGAGACCCCGCGCAACCGCACGATGTTCGGTCCGCCCGGCCACGCCTACGTGTACTTCACCTACGGCATGCACCACTGCCTCAACGTGGTCACCGGCTCGAGCGGCCGCGCCGGCGCGGTCCTGATCCGCGCGGTCGAGCCGATCGCCGGGATCGCGGCGATGACGCGGCGCCGGGGCCCGGTGCCGCGCGAGCGGCTCGCCCGCGGACCGGGATGTGTCGCGCTCGCGTTCGGCCTCACGCGCGCGGACGACGGAACCGACCTCACGCTCGGCCCTTTGTGGCTGGCCGATCGCCCCGCGCGGCGCCAGGGGCGTCCGGTGGCGGTCAGCGTGCGGATCGGCATCACCCGGGCCGCGTCGCGGCCCTGGCGCTTCTACCTCGCGGGCCACCCCTCGGTCTCCGGCAGGCCCGCCTGAGCGCAGGCGAAACACCATCCCGCCAGCGGCTTGCGCCCGGGATCGACCGGTGCCCCGTTGACACTCGCGCGGCCGCTTCCCTAGTATGCCGCCTCCGTCGTCACGCACCTCGTTGACCGCGTGCCGCCTTCCCAACGGAAGGCGCAGCACGTTGCTCCTGCAAGGCGGTCGGCCGAGTCCTCAACACCTCAAGAGGAGAGTGGATGGGCCCTGGACGCGGGGTTCTGACGAGCGTGATCGTGTGGTCGCTGTGCGCGGTGTCGGTCGCCGCCGTACGGCCCGCGACCGCACAGGAATACGAAGCGTCGGCGCGGGCGCTCGAGTACGGCCCCGATCCGATCGCGCGCAGCCCGCGGCTGGTCGGAATGGGGCGGCTCACGCTCGCCGATGACCGCCACAACCGTCTCAATCTGTGGGACTTCGCCGGCAACCCTGCGGGAATCGCCGAGTCCGACTCGATGACCACGCTCGAGTACCGCCCGATCGTCCGCGCCAGCACCTCGGCGCGCGACATCGCCGGCCTCTCGCCGATCCGCCAGCGCCAGATTCTTCGTGCGCGCCAGATGCTGCACGAGGTCGAGATGTGGCGGCGCTCCGGTCGCACGGCCTACGGCCTCGACGCCGACGTCGCCTCGCTCGAGGTGGACCGGCCGTACGACCTGACCATCGAGAACCGCAACCGCTTCACGGTGCCGTCGATCCTGGGTGCGGTGAACGCGAAGGTGCCGTGGCTCCCCAGCGATCGCTTCGACTACGCGCTGCGGATCGGGCACTGGCTCGAGAACCACAGCAACCGCTACTACGACTACTACGACCTGCCGCAGGGCGAGTTCCTCGGCAAGCCGAGCGCGATCATCGATCCCCCCGATCTCTTCTCGCCCGACAAGTTCGAGACCTCGGCGCTGACCGGCGGCGTCGCGCTCTCGATGCGCGTGACCCCGGGCATCCGTGCCGCGATCGGCTACGACCGCGCGCGGCTCAAGATCAAGTCCACGCAGATCGGCCTGCGCTCGACCTCGCAGCTCGACGAGAAGCGGCCGTTCGACATCGGCCAGGCGACGCTGGTGGGCCGCTTCGGCTCGCAGCTCGAATGGGGCATCGATGGACGGGCGTGGCGCGCGCGCTCCGAGGAGTTCTTCTTCTGGTCGCTCTCGGCCGGACCCACCGCCGATCCGCTCTCGGGACGCGGCAAGCGGCTGGATCGCGAGGAGGAGGGTTCGGCGCTGAAGAGCCGCCTGCGGTGGAAGAGCGGATCGCTCGAGCTGGGCGCCGGCTTCGGCACCAGCTACCGGCGCACCGTCGTCACTCCGTGGTACCCGACCCGGCCGGGTGACGCTGCGGGCTTCAACGATTTCCTGGACCTGGTCGGGTTCCGGCCCGGAGCCGACACGCTCAAGATTCCGGAGCGGGTGCTGGTCTCGCGGGTCGAGAGCCGCGGGTACGAGCTCTCGGGCGGCGCCACCTGGTCGCTCGCGGGCGACGCCGGAACGGTGGGGGTCGAGGTCCACCGGTGGAAGCGACACGACCTCGAGTTCACCTTCAACTCGGGGCCGGAGCCGGTGGCGTGGGACGTGCGGGCCGGAATCGAGTTTCGCGCCAACCCGTCCCTGCGGGCGCGCGGGGGAGTCGGCTATGGGATCGAGGATCGTGACGATCTCACCTCCGACGACGCGTACCGGCGCTCGGTCGCGACCCTCGGTCTCGGGTACCAGCCGGGAGGGACGGGCTGGGGAGTGGACGCGGGCTATGCGTTCGAGTGGGTGCTGCCCGACTTCGCCGACCCGACCAGCACCCGGGAATACCGCCAGCAGCTTGCGGTGCAGATGCGGTGGATCTTCTAGGCGTGGCGAGGCCATCAGATCGCGCTTGACAGAACCCGGTCATCGCCACCATATTGTCGCCTGACAGGGCGTACGGCGCCGCCGACCGTGGCAGTTCGAGACTGCCTGCCATACGGCGAGGTTGCTCCACTGCCACGCTCACCGGGCGACACTCCCCCAGCCCGTTCGCGAGCCGCGACGACACGGATGGGGATCCCGATTCGCCCCGACCTTCATGAGCCAAGTCGCACTTGCAAAATGCGTTGACACTGTCGGCCCCGAAAGGCATCGTGGCCGGATTCCGCGCGTTAGCCGCCCCCTCGGCAACGCCCTCCAACGGGGGTTCACCCACATGCTGAGCACAGGGAGACGTCTGCTCGTGGCGGCGGGAACCGCCGCTCTCGTCCTGATGATGGCCGCTCCGGCACCGGCTCAGGGGCCCGCGGTCGGTCGCATCACCGGCAAGGTGACCGAGAAGGGTGGCAATCCGGTCAGCTTTGCCAACGTCATCATCGTGGGGACCAAGCAGGGGACGCAGACCGACGAGAACGGCAACTACGTGCTGGTCGGGGTTCCGGTCGGGACCGCCCAGGTCCAGGCGATGCAGGTGGGCTTCGAGAAGCAGATCCAGACCGTGCAGGTGAACGCCGGCGCCACCGCCACCGCCAACTTCTCCTTCGGCGACCAGAAGATCACCAAGACCCTGGAAGAGATCGAGGTGCGCGCCGAGAAGCGCATCGACGTCAAGTCGTCGACCACCACGCAGAGCATCACCGCCGAGAAGCTCAAGGAGCTCCCGGTGGACAACCTGCGTGACGCGGTGGCGACCAAGGCGGGCGTGGTCGCGCAGGGTGGCGAGCTCCACTTCCGCGGCGGCCGCTCCGGCGAGGTCAAGTTCCAGTTCGACGGCGTCGAGGTGTCCGATCCGCTCGGGGGGCGCGGTCCCAACATCGCGAACCTGGCGGTCGCCGGCACCGAGATCCGCTCGGGCGGCTTCGATGCCGAGTACGGCAACGCCCTCTCCGGCGTGGTCTCGGTCAACACGCGGGAAGGAACCGATCAGTTCCGCGGCGAGGTGCGCTGGGACACCGACCGGTACGGCGAGCCGAGCAAGACCTTCAACAACTACGACCGGTTCACGTTCGGATTCGGCGGCCCCACCCCGGTCAAGAAGCTGACCTATTTCGCGACCTACGAGGGGACGTTCCAGGACACGTATCTCAAGTCGGGCATGACCACGTCCCGCCACACGCTGCTCGACTTCCTGCAGTTCGGCTTCCGGCAGAGCAACTCGATCAACACCAACTTCAAGCTCGCCTACCGCGCGAGCCCCAAGCACAAGATCACCTTCGAGACCATCAACAACCACGGGATCAACACGCCGTACAACCACATGTGGAGCCGGCAGGGCTTCGTGAAGGTGACCTACGACACGACCGCCGGCGATCCGCCGCGCATCACGCCGCGCTACGGCACGTGGTCGGGCACCCAGGAGGACAGCACCTACGTCTACCAGAACATGGCCGACAAGGTGCCGACCACCGACGACCGCTACCAGCAGTTCACGGGCGTGTGGACCAACCAGATCTCGGACAAGAGCGTGTGGACCACCCGCCTGGCGACGGTGCGCTTCAAGACCGTCTCGACCGTGCTGGGCAAGGAGCCGTGGCAGTTCGACGTGCGCAGCCCCGAGTACTGGAGCGGGAACACCGGCCCGGGGAGCGAGCAGAATCCGTTCTTCGCCACCCACGGGGACATCCCGGCGTACTTGAGGCGCGATACCGGCACGCTGACCCTGAAGAGCGACTTCTCGACGCGCAAGGTCAAGCAGCACACGTTCAAGACCGGCCTCGAGGTCAAGTACAACCGGGTCGAGAACCTGAGCCTCACGCTGCCCAACTCGGAGAACAACGGCCTGCCGGGCGCGACCCGCTCGTCGTTCCTCAATTACAACCCCGAGGGCGCCGCCTACTTCCAGGATCGTTGGGAGTTCGAGGGCCTGGTGCTCAACGCCGGCCTGCGCTACGACATGTTCACGCCCGGCGACCAGGTGGCGACCAGCGACCTGCCGAGCGGCAAGCGCTACAAGCAGCAGATCAGCCCGCGCCTCGGGATCGCCTATCCGATCTCGGACAAGGACGTGCTGAGCTTCCACTACGGGCGCACCTACCAGACCCCGTCGCGCAACTTCGTGTTCCAGAACCGCGGCATCGGGTCGGCGGTCGCGGTCCAGGGCAACCCGGACCTCGAGCCCGAGACCAACATCGCCTACCAGGCGGGCGTGCAGCACCTGTTCTCGCGCGACCTGTCGGGCCAGTTCTCGGTGTTCTTCAAGGACATCTACGGGCTCATCACCACCCGGCAGAAGCCCGACGATCCCGACCAGACCCGCTTCTGGTACAACGGCGACTACGCGAGCGCGCGCGGCTTCGAGGCGAGCCTCATCAAGAGCTTCAGCCACAAGTTCTCGGCCGAGGTCAACTACACCTATCAGCTCGCCACCGGCGTCGCGTCCGACCCGGCGCAGGCGCTCCAGTTCTTCAACGGCGGCCGGCTCTACCTGCCGATCTCCGAGCAGCCGCTCAACTGGGACCAGCGCACCACGCTGAGCGTCCAGGGCGTCGTGCGCGATCCGGGCAAGTGGGGCTTCCGGATGCTGTGGGTGTACGGCTCCGGCTTCCCGTTCACTCCGGCCTTCCGCAACGACCGCCGCCCCGATCCGCGGCTCGAGAACTCGCGGCGTCAGCCGTCGAACTCGAACCTCACGATCGATGGCGACAAGTACTACCGGGTGTGGGGCCAGAACGTCACCGTGTTCGTGGACGCGCGCAACGTGCTCGGGGTGCGGAACCTCAGCAACCTGAGCCCCAACGGCGCGCCGAACAATCCGTTCATCAACACGGCGGGCGACGACTACACCATCTATTACACGGAGACCGGGCGGGCGGGTGGCGCCTACCTCAAGGACATGAACGGTGACGGCCAGGCGGACTGGGTGCCGGTCAACGACCCGCGCGTGTTCCAGGAAGGCCGCAACGTTCGCATGGGCATCAGCGTCACGTTCTAGTCGTTTCAGCTTCTGAGAAGACCGCCGACCGGGAGAGGGAGAACCAGGGAACCCATGGCTCGAATGCGCGTCTGGCACACGCTGGGGCTGGTGGTGTTGATGATGGCAGGGAGCGTCGCCCAGTCCCACGCCCGGGACGAGAACCTGCTTGCAGAGTTCAAGGCGGCCTATCCCGAGCTATTCCGCCCGCGTGACGGCGGCGGCCGCGGCGCCACGCCCATGGCGGTCCCGGACATCTTCGGGCCGGGCGCGGTGCTGGACGTGGGCAACGTCCACATGAAGGTCACGAACTTCGACGTGATCGGTAACCCGTTCCCGAACCTCTCGAGCGACCCCTCGGCACAATGGCCGGGCGCGTCCGGGATCGAGTACCTCTCGTTCATCCTGGTGGGGGTGGGCGCGGTGAATCGTGCCGCGACCGATCCCGCCGCGATCCGCCGCGTCAGCCTCCAGCCGGAATGGCGGCCGCAGACCCTCGACCCCGAAGACCGCATGTACAAGTCGTACGACGGTCAGGCGAACGGCATGCGGCTCGCGGACGACGACAAGGACATCGTGCGGCACGACCCGCTCGAGGCGACGAACTTCGTCGACGAGGACTTCCTCGACGGGCGTGACAACGACGGCGACGGTCAGATCGACGAGGACTACGGCGCGGTCGGACAGAAGATGTGGTCCTGCACGATGTGGGACAACACCCCGCAGGCGCTGGCGGCCACGATCGGCGAGAAGCACGTGCCGCTGAACCTCGAGATGCGCCAGACGGCGTTCGCCTACTCGGTGCCCGGGTTCGAGAACTTCAACGTGGTCACCTGGACCATCTACAACCGTTCCGGCCACGGACTCGACAGCATGTACGTCGGCCTGCGCTGCGACATGGACGCCGGCCCGCTCGACTCACCGACCTACTTCGCCGAGGACATCGACGTCCCGTTCTTCCCATTCGGTGAGTTCAAGGTGGTCCTGGGGCAGGACAACGAGTGGGGTAAGAAGCTGGATCCCAAGGGCAACCGCCGCCAGCAGAACCACGACATCATCGCCTCGGTCCCGGCCGACTCGGCGTTGTGCCCGTCGGTCACGCTGCGCGTGAGCGGTTTCTCGGTGGCCGACAACGACGGCGACGTCGGGCGCACCAAGGGCATGGGGTCGATCCTGCTGCTCGGCCACACCATCGATCCCAAGGGGATCATGGGCCCCAAGAAGGTGGGCTGGCACGGGTTCCGGTCGCACGTGTTCGGCACCCCGTTCGCCTCGGGCGGCAACCCGGTGACCGACCAGCAGCGCTACGAGATGTTCGAGAGCACCCAGGGGATCAACCAGGAGACCGGGTTCATCGACGTCACTCCGGTGGACCAGGAAGGCGACATCCAGGACTGGGCGATGATCGGCCCGTTCGGGGTGAGCGACGAGACCGGCACGCCGCATCCGATCCCGGACGGGGGCTCGATCGAGGTCACGATCGCGTTCGGGGTCGCCGAGTGCGACCTGCAGAAGGCGAACAACTATCCCGCCGACTACCAGGCCTATCTCGACAACCGCCTCACCGCGAAGGACCTGTTCGACAAGTACCCGCCGCTGCGCAATGCGTTCGCGGCCCAGGTCGCCTACGAGGGGGTGTACGACGTCGCGCCCACCGAGCTGGCCGATGCGCTCCACATCAACACCACCGACTACCACGGGCGCGAGACCCGGGTGATTGCGCCCGAGGGCTTCATCCTCAGCGACTCCGACTGCCGGGACGAGGGCGCGCAGCGGCAGATCAACGAGTTCGGGTACACCTGGTTCGACTTCGACTGCGACTACTGCACCGGGGTGTGGGCGTTCGGCTCCGGCCAGGGCGGCGGGACCGGCCTCTACCTGCGGCGCTGGAACACCGCGGCACCGCCGCCGAATCCCAACCTGAACGTGGGGGTGGCATACAACTTTCGGGACAACCCGGACCGGGTGGTGACGCCGGCGGGGGACGAGCAGGCGACGATCGCCTGGGACAACCTCTCCGAGGTGACGGTGGACCCGGAGAAGGGGCACTTCGACTTCCGGTCGTACCGGATCTGGAAGGTGTCGAAC
>DATEMP010000357.1:0-2487 GCA_035275545.1 Candidatus Eiseniibacteriota bacterium
CAGCTCGCGCGCGGCGGATGCACCGTGCGCCTCGCCGACGCGCTCGCCCGCATCATGGGCCGCCCCGGCCATCCCACGCCCCAGCTGGCCCGCTGGTGCCAGGCGATGATCTGCCTGGGCGGCGACGGCACCGCGCTCCAGGGGGCCCGCGCGATGGCGGGCCGCAAAGGCGCACTCCTGCCGCTCAACATGGGCGGGCTCGGGTTCCTCACCGTGGCCGACGAGCGCGAGGCGGGGCAGGCGGTGCGCGCCGCGTTCTCGGGTGAATGGCCGACGGTGCGGCGCCGGCTGGTGGGTGCGGCCGTCCATCGCCAGGGGCGGGTCGTCCACCGCGGCCAGGGCATGAACGACGCGGTCATCAAGACCGCGGGCGGATTCGCGGCGCTCCACGTGCGCATGACCGCGCTCGGGCACGATCTCGGCCACCTGGTCGCCGACGGCGTCGTGTGCGCGACCGCCTCGGGCTCGACCGCCTACTCGCTCTCGGCCGGCGGACCGGTGCTCTCGCCCGACGTCGAGGCGTTCGTGGTCACGCCGGTGTGCGCCCACACGCTCGCGAGCCGGCCGCTGGTGCTGTCGCCGGACGGCAAGGTGGTGCTCCGGGTGCTCGGATCCTCCGACCGCCCGATGCTGATCGTCGACGGCCAGGAGCACGTCGACCTCGAGCCGGGCGACGAGGTCGAGGTGGGGCTCACGCGCGCCACGGTGCGCGTCTACCAGAACCCCGGGCGCCCGTTCGGGCACTCGCTGCAGGCCAAGCTCGGCTGGCAGGGCAGCGAACGCCGGAGCATGTAGCGTGGAGCCCACGGCGGACGCCGCGACCACGGTGGGTGCGGGCGCGGGGGAGAAGGAGCCCTGGCTCGGCGCCAACCTCTCGCTCTGCCTCCCGGGTCTCGGGCGCCTCTACGCGGGCGATCGCAACACCGGCCTGGTGCAGGCCGCCATCTGGGTGGCACTGCTGGCGGTAGGCGGCTTTCTGACCTTTGCGCCCGACGGCCACACCGTGGCCGGGATGATCCTGCTCGCGGCCGCGCTGCTCTTCTGGGCGGTCTCAGCCTGGGACGCCCACCGCGCGTGCCGGGCGCGGGCCACCGGCGACTTCGACGCGGTGCGGCGCACCCAGCGCGACGCGTGGAAGGCGCTCTTCCTCTCCAAGCTGTTTCCCGGCCTGGGCCAGATCTACGACCGGCGGCTCGCGGTCGGCATCCCGCTGGTCCTGGCGGCGGTGTTCATTCCCAGGCCCGAGAACCTGGCGTGGGGCGCGGTGAACGGCCTGCTCGCCGGTGGCGCGGCACTCGACGCGGGCATGAACGCGCGCGGCCGGCGCCCGGAGTCGGTGCGAGCGGCGGTCGGAATCGCCGGTGCGGTGGCGCTGGTCGCGACGTTCTCCTCGGTGGCGGTCGGCGCGTTCCGTGAGCATGGCGTCCGCGCGTTCCGCACGCCATCCTCCAGCATGGCGCCGACGATCGAGCCGGGCGACCGGATCTTCGTCCACATGTGGGCGAAGGAACGGGTCCGGACCGGCGACATCGTGCTGCTCCCGTTCGGACCGGGGCGCGGGCAGTGGTTCCTCAAGACGGTGTTCGCGGTCCCCGGCGACCAGGTCGAGTTCCGGCCTGACGGCGCCTACCGGAACGGCGAGCAGATCATCGCCTGCCCAACCCCGGACTCGGCGCTCGCCGGCGTCGTGAGCGGTCGCATGGGCGCTCCCTACCACGTCCCGGAGGGCTCGGTGTTCGTGCTCGGCGACAACTACCTCAACAGCAACGACAGCCGCTTCCTCGGCGCGTTCAAGATCTCCGTCGTGCGGGGGCGCGCCTACAAGATCTACTGGCCGCCCGCGCGTGCCGGCGCGCTCACGCCGCGGCGCGCCACACCCGGGACGATCCTGGCATGCTCGAGCGACTGACGGTCCGCGACCTGGCGGTGATCGAGCGCGCCGAGTGCGTGCTCGGGCCGGGGCTCAACGTGGTCACCGGCGAGACCGGCGCGGGCAAGTCGCTGGTCGTCCAGGCGGTGAGCCTGCTGGTGGGGGAGAAGGGCGACGCCGACGCGGTGCGCAAGGGCGCCGATGCCGCGGTGGTCGAGGGCGAGTTCCGGCTCGCGGACGATTCGGCGCGCCGGGTCGCGGAGCTGCTCCGCGAGTGGGGGCACGCGTTCGACGGCGAGACCGTGATCGTGCGGCGCGAGGTCTCGACCACCGGCCGCGGGCGCGCCACCGTGAACCAGTCGCCGGTGACGCTCGCGGCACTCAAGCGACTCGGCGAGGCACTGGTCGACCTCCATGGCCAGCACGAGCACCAGAGCCTGCTCAAGCCGGATGCCGGGCTCACCACCCTGGACCGGCTCGCGGGGCTCGAGCCCGAGCGCGCGCGCTATGGCGAGCGCCTGGCGGCATGGCGCGAGGCGAGCGACGAGCTCGGGCGGCTCGAGGCGTCACTGGCCACGTTCGCCGAGCGCGGCGACTACCTCCGCAGCGCCGCCTCC
>DATEMP010000358.1:0-4002 GCA_035275545.1 Candidatus Eiseniibacteriota bacterium
GTGGCGGTGGCGCTCGAGCTCGGCCCCGCGGACACCGCGGTGCTCGATCACGTGCGCCAGGCGGAGCTGACCACCGGCACGCGGTTCGTGCTCCTCCACGTGGTGGAGAGCGCGACCGGGCGCTACCTCGGGCCCGAGACCTCGGACCAGGAGTCGCGCGAGGACCAGGCCACCCTTGAGGCGATCGCCGCCGACCTGCGCGCTCACGGCGTCCAGGTCGACGCGCGGCTCGGCCACGGGGGCGCTCCCGCCGAGCTGGCGCGCCTGGTGAACGAGTCGGGCGCCGACCTGCTCATCACCGGCTCGCACGGGCATCGCATGCTTCAGGACCTCTTCCACGGCGCCACCACCTCGGACCTGCGCCATCGCGTGCGGTGTCCAGTGCTCACCGTTCCGGCCTCCGGACCCGGCTCGGCGCGGGGCCCCACGACGTCCTGATCCATCCGCCATACCGCACGCACGTCCGTCATGCGCGCCGTCGTCCGACGCGCGACGCGAAAGTGTGCGTTCCGCCCTCTCGTTTCTAAAGAACGCGCAATTCCCTCCCGATAGCGCATCGCAGCCGCACCCACCACACGACCTCACCGTCGCGTCGAATCGCGCACGGGCGTGACACGCGTCTGGGGGCGACGCCGTCGCCAGGCAAGGCGATCCATCGATCCAGGGAGGATGAGGCGATGCACCATTCCATCACGCGCGCCCTCGTGGCCGCGCTCGTGGGCCTCGCGCTGTCGGCACCGTTCGCGGTGCACGCGCAGTCGGGCCTGACCGTTTCGCTCACCGCCCATCGGGTCGCCGTGGACGCACGCGGCCGCGAGAGCTTCGCCCAGGCGAACCAGGCGAAGCCCGGCGAGGTCGTCGAGTACCGCGCCGCCTACCGCAACACGAACGGCGCCGCGGTGCGCGAGGTCCAGGCGACCCTTCCGATCCCCGACGGGATGGAATACGTCGCGCGCACGGCCAGCCCCAAGCCCGCGCTCGCCAGCCTCGACGGCCGCACGTTCGAGCCGCTGCCGCTCAAGCGCAAGGTCCGCCTGCCCAACGGCCGGCAGGCGCTGCGCGAGGTTCCGCCCGGCGAATACCGCTTCCTGAGGTGGTCGCTCGGTTCCATCGCCGCCGGGCAGGCCGAGACGGTGCGCGCGCGTGTGCGCGTGGTCCCGCTGGTCGCCGCCGCAACGTCCGCCCGCTAGCCCGACACGAACCCAGCGCGTGCGCGGAACGTCCGGGACTCCGGGCGGGCCCCGTCACGCGACGCTGAAGAGAACGGAGCGTCCCACGATGAACCTCGTTCGCATCTCCGGCCCGATCCGCCGCCATGTGCTGGCCGCGGTCCTGTCGGTCACGACCCTGACCTGCGCCGCCGTCGCCCAGGCCGCGCCGCCGGCGGGCACGCCGATCGGCAACCAGGCGTCGGCGTCCTACCTCGACGCCTCGGCCACGCCGCGCACCGCGACCTCGAACCTGGTCACGACGATCGTCCAGCAGGTGGCGAGCTTCACGCTCACCGCCGACGGGTCGCGCACCGCCGCGCCCGGCGGGCAGGCGGTGTTCCCGCACACCCTCACCAACACCGGCAACGGCACCGACACGTTCCCGCTCACGCTCATCAACCTGGGCGGCGACGACTTCGACCTCACCGGGCTGGCGCTCTATCCCGACGCCAACGGTGACGGCGTGCCCGACAACTTCACCGCGCTCACGACCACCGGCCCGCTGGCAGCGGGTGCGGTGTTCCAGTTCGTGGTCGCCGGCAACGTGCCCGGCGTCCAGACCGGCGGTCAGCTGGCGCGCGCCCGCATCTCGGCGGCCAGCACCTTCGACGGCGCGCAGACCGCCGCCAACACCGACCTGGTCACGGTGACCGGCAACGCGGTCATCAGCGTCACCAAGGCGATCAGCTCGGGCTCGGGCGCGTCGCCGAGCGGCCCGCACACCTACACGCTCTCGTACACCAACACCGGCAACAGCACCGCGACCGGCGTGCGCCTCACCGACCAGATCCCCGCCGGGATGACCTACGTCGCGGGCAGCGGACGGTGGAGCGTCACCGGCGCCGCGGTGCTCACCGACGCCAGCAACCTCGACGCCCAGGGCATCGCGCCCAACACGGTCGTCTACGACTTCGGCGCCACCACGGGCAACACCATGACCGCGACCATCGCTCAGGTGGTCCCGGGCGCGACCGGCACGCTGACCTTCGACGTCATGGTGAACCCGGGCCTCGCACCGGTGACCATCAACAACGCCGCGACCTACGCCTACAACGACGGCGCCGCGAACGTGGGTCCGTTCACCACCAACAACGCGCCGTTCACCGTCAACCAGAGCGCCTCGCTCACCTTCACCGGCCAGACGATCGCCTCGGCGTTCCAGGGCGCGACGGTGGTGTTCAACAACACGCTCACCAACCTCGGCAACGGCACCGACGTGTTCAACATCACCACCGCGGGCTCGACGTTCCCGGGCGGCACCACGCTCTCGCTGTTCCGGAGCGACGGTGTCACCCCGCTCACCGACAGCAACGCGGACGGCCTGCCGGACACCGGGCCGCTCGCCGCCGGCGCCTCGACGGTGGTCGTCATGCGCGCCCAGCTGCCGCCGGGCGTCAGCGGCGGCCCGTACAGCGTCGGCAAGGTCGCCGCCTCGGTCTCGAGCCCGGGCGTCACCGCGACCGCGACCGACCAGCTCACCCTGATCGTGACGAGCACGGTGGACGTCACCAACAACGCCCCGGGCGGACCCGGCGCCGGTCCCGGTCCGGAAGTCGCGCCGGTCACCACCAACGTGGTGAGCGCGGGCAACACCACCACCTTCACCCTGTACGTCGCCAACACCGTGGGCCCGACCAACAGCTACGACCTGGCGGGCAGCACCGATCCCACGTTCGGGGCGATCACGCTGCCGGCCGGCTGGTCGGTCGCGTTCCGCAACGGCGCGAGCGTGCCCATCACCTCGACCGGGCCGATCACGCCCGGCAACAGCGTGCTGGTGTACGCCGACGTCACGGTTCCCGCCGGATACCCGGCGGGAGCGGTGCAGATCTACTTCCAGGCGCGCTCGCCGGTCACCGGCACCCTGGACCGCAAGCACGAGGCGGTCGATGTGGGCGTCAACCGCAGCCTCAACATGGTGCCCAACAACTCGGCCCAGGTCGCCCCGGGTGGATCAGTGGTCTACACGCACCTGCTCTCGAACAACGGCAACGTGGTGGAAGGCAACGGCGCGGGAAGCATCGTGACGCTGGCCGCCACCAACAACCAGGCGGGCTGGAGCTCGGCGCTCTACCACGACACCAACAACAACGGCGTGCTCGACGGCGGCGACCTCGCGATCAGCGATCTCGGCGCGCTGGGCGGCATCGCCCCGGGCTCCACCGTACGGCTGTTCGTCAGCGTGTTCGCGCCCGCCGGCGCTGCACTCGGCTCGGTCAACGTCACCCAGCTCACCGCCACCACGGCGAACGTCGGCTACACGGCGCCGGTGCCGGCACCCGCGTCCGCCAGCGACAACACCACGGTCATCAACGGACAGCTCCAGCTGGTCAAGATGCAGGTGCTGGACACCACCTGTGACGGTCTCCCGGACGGCGCCTACACCACCGCCAACCTGGCCGCGGGGGCGATCCCGGGCGCATGCCTGCGCTACGAGATCACCGTCACCAACGTCGGGACGGCGACCGTGACCAACGTGGTGGTGAGCGATGCCACGCCCGCCAACACCGTCTACTCGGCCGCCGTGCCTGCGAGCACCACGGTCGGCGGCGTGGTCGCGCCGCCGGACGGCACCGCGGGCACGATCACGGCCACGGTGGGATCGCTCGGACCCGGCCAGTCGGCGGTGATCGTCTTCGGCATCCGGATCAATCCCTAGCGAGGGCCCGGGATGGCCCACTCCTCGTGCAGCCATTCGCCCCGCGCCGCCCCCCATGGGCGGTCGCGGGGCCGTGGTGGCGTCCCTCCGGTGCCTGGTGCGCCGGGGGGACGGCGGTTTTCTTTTCGCGCG
>DATEMP010000359.1:0-3005 GCA_035275545.1 Candidatus Eiseniibacteriota bacterium
AGTGGCGTGGGTGCGATCGAGGGGCCGAGTGGGGAGGGACCACCCCCGGACCGCCTGATCAGCACCGAGCCAAACTATCCACCGACTGATCAGCACGAAGCCAAAGCCGCGCATGCACATTGCACGGCACCCGCACGAGCACCCGGTTGCCGCCCCGCCGAACCCGCTGATAAACTCAGCCGTCGATACCCTCTAAGACCCTCCCACCCGCGCCCGGTGCGGCACGACCCCGGGCTCCAGGATCCATGCACCGCGACCTCACGATCAGCGTGGTCATCCCCTGCTACAACGAGGAGGATGGCGTCCGGCAGGTGATCGGCCGCATGCCGTCCGCGGTCGACGAGATCGTGGTGGTGGACAACAACTGCACCGACGCGACCGCCGAGGTGGCGCGCGGCCTGGGCGCCCGGGTGGTGGCGGAAAAGACCCCCGGATACGGCGCGGCCTACAAGGCGGGTCTCAAGGCGGCCACCTGTGACGTGATCGTGACCATGGACGGGGACGGCACCTATCCGCCCGAGCAGATCACACAGCTGGTCGACACCCTGGTCGACCGGAGCTGGGAGTTCCTGTCCGCGAGCCGGTTTCCGCTCAGCAACGGGGAGTCGATGGGCATCACCAATCGTGTGGGGAACTGGGTGCTGACCATCGCCGCCGCGGTCCTGTTCTTCAAGCCGATCCGGGACAGCCAGTCGGGGATGTGGGTGTTCCGGCGCCCGGTGCTCGGCCGGCTCCGGCTCACCTCGGACGGGATGGCGTTCAGCGAAGAGATCAAGCTCGAGGCGCTGACGCGCGGGGTGAGATTCGGCGAGTCTCACATCCCCTACGGCGCGCGCATCGGCGAGGTGAAGCTCCAGAAATGGCGCGACGGGTGGGACAACCTCTCCTTCCTGGTCCGCAAGCGATTCGGTCTCACGTGAGCCCGGTCTCCCCGTCCTCCGGCGTGCTGGACCGCGCGGTGCGGCCGGCGCGGAGCGTGCTGCGCTGGCTGGGCCGGCTGATCGCGCCCCCGACGCGCGATGGCGACACCGACTGGGTGACGCGGATCGCCGGGATCGCGCTGCTGGTCGGCGCCGGCGTCGTCATCGGCATCAACTACCTGGCTCCGGACAAGCGCATGCTCGCGCTCATGATCGCGACGATCATCTTCGGCATCGCGTGGCGGACGGACCTCGTGTCCAGCGTGGGCGTCCTGGTGCTCGCGCTCCCCTACCCGCGCGGCACGGTGTTCGGCAGCACGAACGTGGCGATCATCCTGCTGCTGGTGCTCATCTGGCTGCTGCGCGTGTCGACCCGCCAGGCGGCCCCGCCGCAGCGCACGCCCGTGGACGTGCCGATCGTGGCTCTGCTGATCGCATTCACGATCTCGTTCTACAACATCCCGGACGCGCACACCCTGGCGCGCGCGCTCGAGAACTTCACCCAGATCATCGCGGGCTTCGCGATGTTCTACATGGTGGTCAACTGCCTGCGGCGCCCGGAGCACCTGGAGCGGGTGCACGTCTTCCAGTGTGTATCGATCGGCATGGTGGGCCTGCTCGGGATCTGGGAGCTCACCCACCCCAACTCCGTCCTGATCCCGGGATGGATCCGCTTCTACCACTCGTACTCCGAGGGGATCAACATCCACAACGTGCGGATCGGCGGGCCGTTCTTCGATTTCGAGCTGCTCTCCGAGTACTGCGCGATCAACCTGATCCTGCTCATCCTCATGGTCGCCCGCGCGCGCTCCGGCGCCCGCTTCGTGCTCTACTTCGGCCTGTTCGCGCTCACGTTCTTCATCATGTTCGCCACCGTGACGCGCGGCGGCATCATGGCGCTGGCGTTCGGCCTGCTCTACCTCATGTGGATCATGCGCCGGAGCCTGCGTCTCGTCCCCGTGACCCTCGGGCTGGGCGGCGCGGTACTGGCGTTCCTGGCGATGAACTACTACGTCGCCCACTTCACCCACTCCGGCGACCTGATCGCGCGTCTCACCAACGCGCAATCGTGGGAGTTCAAGGACGGCATGCCGATCTCGCGCGCGCCGATCTGGCAGTCCGCGTTCGAGCGCATGATGATCCACCCGATCATCGGCCACGGCCCCGTTTACACCACCGAGAAGGGCATCGACTTCTGGTTCTGGCCGCACAACGGCTACCTCTACATCGGCAACCTGGTCGGCTTCGTGGGGCTCGGCTGCTACCTGTGGCTGCTGGCGAAGCTGTTCATCATCTCGCGACCGGTCAGCCTCGACCTCAAGGACCCGAACTACGCGCGCGCCTATCTGCTCATCGCGCACGTGCAGCTTGCGGTGTTCCTGGTCGACCAGCTCAAGATCGACTTCCTCCGCAACGGCGTCTACCCGTTCCAGGTCTGGCTCCTGTTCGCCTACATCGTGAGCGCGCACCGGCTCGCCCAGGAACCCGCGCCCGCCCGCACACCCGCCCGCGCCGCGCGGTGAAGTCCTGGGCCGCGGTCCTCGCGGTCGCGCTGGTCGCGCGCGTCGCGTTCGCGCTCGTCATGCCGCAGCGCATCCTGTGGCCCGACGGGCTCGAGTACCAGGCGGTCGCGCGCTCGCTGCTCGAGCATGGCAGCTACGGGATGCAGACCCTCCGCGCGCCCGGCTATCCGACGCTGATCGCGGGCGTCCAGGCGCTGACCGGCGAGAACCTCCTGGCGCTGCGCCTGGTCGAAGCACTGCTGGGTGCCACGAGCGTCGCGATCCTCGGCCTCGCGGGCGCCGCGGCGTTCGGTCCCGCCGCCGGCGGGATCGCCGCGATCTTGATGGCGCTCCACCCGGTGCTCGCGTTCCTCCCGTCGACCCAGTACTCGGAGAGCACGCTGGTGCTGGTGGTGACGCTGGCGCTCGCGGCGCTGGTCTCCGCCTGGCGGAGCGGCGGCGGCTGGCGCTGGGCGCTCGTGGGCGGACTGTTCGGCGTGGCGGCGCTGGTGCGCCCGACCGTGGTGCTCATGCTGCCCGGCCTGGGGCTGGGCCTGCTGCTGGCGATGGGCGCGACCGCGCG
>DATEMP010000360.1:0-3658 GCA_035275545.1 Candidatus Eiseniibacteriota bacterium
TAGACGCCTTCGATCCGGTCGATCACCCGCGGCCACGCGAACTCGAGCGCGCGCGCGCGTCCGCGCCGCGCGAGCTCGGCGCGCCGCGGCGCGTCGTCGACCAGACGCACCAGCGCCCGCGCCAGTGCCCCGACGTCGCCGGGCGGAAACGCCTCGGCGTTCTCGCCCGGCTGGATGACCGAGCGGTAGCCGGGAATGTCGGTCGCCACCACCGGAACGCCCGCCGCCATCGCCTCGAGCAGCACGATGCCGAAGCTCTCGTTGCCGGAGGCGGGGGAGACGAACACGTCCCCGGTCGCGTACCAGCGCGGCAGGTCGGCGCTGGACACGTGGCCGAGGAAGTGGATGTGCTCGCGCAGCGCCGCCGGCACGCTGTGCTCGAGCCGCGGGCGCAGCGCCGAGTTGCCGACGATCAGGAGCCGGGCGCGTCCGCGGGTGCGCGCGAACACCTCGGGCATGGCGGCGAGCAGGTGCTGGACGCCCTTGCGCGGATCGAGGCGGCCGACGAAAAGGAGGTTCACGCGCGCGGGATCGCGCCAGTCCTGGAAGGGTTCGAGCCCGGGGTGGAACCGATCGACGTCCACGCCGTTCGGGATCACGTGGTACTCGCCGGGGTGGTAGAGCCGCGCCGAGGCCTCGGCGGTGCGCGACACGGCGATGCGCGCGTCGAGGCGCGCCGCGGCGCGGTTGAGCCACTCGCGGAACGCGTCCTGGAGCAGGTTGCGTCCGCCGGTGCTGTGGAACGTCCCGACCGTGGGGCAGCGCGCCTCCTCGATCGCCAGCAGCGGCAGCGTCGGGGCGGTGGGGTTGTGGATGTGGACCACGTCGAAGTCCCCGGCCTGGAGCCGCGCGCGCAGGCGGCGCCTGAGCCCGAGGCCCACGGTGAGGTCCACGAACGCCTGGTTGAACGGCACCAGCACGTTGGTGCCTACGCGCTCGACGCAGCACCCGCCTTCGGGCTCGCGCCGGTCGCGGAAGCGGCCGGTGATGATCGTCACCTCGTGCCCGCGCCGCCTCAGCTCGAGCGCGGTGTTGTGGACGTGCTCGGTCACGCCGCCGTAGCGCGGGTAGTAGGACTGGGTGACGATCCCGACCTTCAAGCCTCGACCCTCCGCGCGGCCGCTGCGGGCTCGGACCTGGGCTCCGGGTGTTCCTCCCAGAGCGGCCGGAAGATGCACCACTGGTCCAGGTGCTCGCGGATGTGGCGCTCCGAGGTGCGCGCCACCGCGTTCACGAGTGCGGCGGTGTCGGAGAACGCGGCGGGGTCGAGCGGCTTCTCAATGACGATCCGGAAGCGTCCCGGGGCGAGGCGCTCGCAGTAGCCGCAGATGACGAGCGCGCCGGTGCGCTGGGCGAGCACGCCGGGACCGGAGGGGAACTCGAGCTCGCGGCCGAACAGGTCGACCCGCTGCCCCTGGGCGAAGATGTCGCCGTCCACCATGAGCGCGACCAGGTCGTTGTGCTCCAGTGCCCGCAGCAGCTTGCGGAACCCGTCCTCGGGCGCCACGGTGTTGAGCGCCAGCTCGGCGCGGGTCTCGCGCACCGCGGGCGTGAGCCAGCGCGAGAGCTGGACCCCCGCCACCGCGTGGAGCGTGTGCCCCCAGTGGGCGAGCACCACCGCGGCCAGCTCCCAGTTGCCGACGTGGGTGCAGGTGATGATGACGCCGCGCCGGCGCGCCACCGCCTGGTCCAGGTGCTCGCGGCCCACCACCTCGACGCAGCCGAGCAGCTCGCGCCGCCCGAGGTGGGGCAGGCGCAGGAACTCGAACAGCATGCGGTTGTAGCTGCGCATCATGTCGCGCACGATCGCCAGCCGCTCGCGGCGCGTGGCGCCGGGGAGGATCACCGCGAGGTTCACCAGCGCGGCGTGCCGGCGCGCGGGGAAGAGCCGCAGGTGCGCCTCTGTGAGCGCATCGGCGATCAGGTATCCGAGCCAGAGGGGGAGGCTCGAGGCGAGCGCCGTCAGCCACCCGTAGACGAGTCGAGGCATCCTGGGTCCGCTCCTTGCGGGTCGCGAAGGGCGTCGCGCGCGTTCAGCCAAGCTAAGGGGCTCCGCGAGAGGGTGTCAAGGTATGCCGTGCGAATGCGTTGACCGGTCGCGCGCACGGGGACTACGATGCGCGCGCCTCCGGCCGCGGGGACCGGGGCACGCGCCGAGTGGGGGGCGCAGGCGAGCGGTCCGGGACGGTCCGGCACACCCGTGGGCGAGCCGGCCGCCTCACAGGGAGGTTACGGTTCATGGCGAGCCAGAAGCTGGTGCGGTGCGAGATCCGGCGGCGCGGCAGCGTCGAGTCCGGGTCCCCGCGGTACGTTCCGCTCGAGATCTACGGCCTCTGGGAATACCTCATGTCCACCAAGCACGACTTCGAGGTCGTGGCCCCCCGCGCCTCGCTGTGGCTCGACATGGAGGACTCCCCGGACGCCGCCTACAGCGAGAACCAGTACGAGCGCGTCACCGAGGTGACCGTGTTCGTCTACTCCGGCCGCGACGACATGTTCACCCGCGTGTGCCGCTACTTCCCGAGCTCGGACTGCGAGACCGTGAAGCGCATCTTCCTCGCCCACTACGATGGGCAGGAGGGGAAGGTGCGGCCCCAGATCCGCGAGCGCGCCGGCATCTGGATTCACCGGGAGCAGGCCGAGCTCGCCCAGCGGTAGCCCCGCCCCCGTCGTCGCACCCCGCTCCACCGCAAAACGCCCGGTCTCCGTACCCCTGGAGCCCCCCGGGCGGACCGTGCAATTCCCATCAAGGTCGCATGGCGCCCCGCCGACAACGCAGGAGAACGCCGGTGCCATGGGCCATGAAGGCGCGGTCCGACGCAGGAAGCGCCGGGACGCAGGGCTCCGGCTCACGAGAGTGCGCGACCCCATTCGGTGGACCGGTCGCGGTCCGGAAACGGGCCGCACGGACACCTTCAGGGTCCCTGTGGAGAAAGGGCGGCAAGGGGCTCCATGGGAATCGGCTCTGCGACAGGGTGGGGTCGCACAGGGAGGGATCGACCGTGGTCGTGGTGAGCTATTCGGGCAAGGAGATCAACGCCAAGCTGGTCTATTACGGCTGCGGCTTGTGCGGCAAGACCACGAACCTGGAATCCATCTACGAGGCGGTGCCCGACACCAGCCGCGGCAAGATGGTGAGCATGAAGACGCAGTCCGACCGGACGCTGTTCTTCGACCTGCTCCCCCTCGATCTCGGCGAGATCATGGGCTTCAAGACCCGATTCCTCCTCTACACCGTGCCGGGCCAGGTGTTCTACAACGCCACCCGGAAGCTGGTGCTCAAGGGCGCGGACGCGATCGTGTTCGTGGCCGACAGCGAAGTCGGCAAGATGGAGGAGAACCGCGAGAGCCTCGAGAACCTGCGCACCAACCTGGCCGAGTACCGGGTGAACCTGGACGAAATGCCGTGGCTCATCCAGTACAACAAGCGCGACCTGCCCAACGTGTACAGCATCGAGGAGATGCAGGCGGCGCTCAATCCCGGCGCCAAGGTGCCGTACTTCGAGGCGGTCGCCACCCAGGGCAAGGGCGTCTTCGAGACCTTCCGCGGCATCTCGCACATGCTCATGGAAAAGGTGACGAAGGAGCTCCGGCGCGGCAGCAGCCCGACCTCGCCGATGCGCCCGGCGGCGATGCTGGAGTCCCCGGCCGCGCCGCG
>DATEMP010000361.1:0-4077 GCA_035275545.1 Candidatus Eiseniibacteriota bacterium
GGCGAGGTCGAGGCGCGGCGCATGGCGCGCTGGAAGGCGGCGGGGCTGGTGCCGGGGGCGCGGGTGCGCATGCTCGAGGTCCGCTCGCTGGACGACGTGTTCGTGCTCGACGTCGCCGGGCGGCGCGTGGTGACCGGGAGCGAGGGCCTGGACGGGATCCGGGTCGAGGTCGGAAGGGGCGCCGGCCGGTCGCGGGCGTCGGCCGGGACGCGCACGCGATGAACGTCGACCGCGCACCCACCTGGCGCGTCCCGCGCTGGATCGCCCCGGGGATGGTGGCCGGCAGCGTGCTGCTGGCGCTCTCGGCCGGGTGCGGCAAGCTGCTCACCACCGCCCCGGACGACGGCGACCTGTTCGACGCCCCGCTGCCGGGGCTCAGCCCGGCCGAGCACGCGGCGTTCGTCGAGGGCGACGAGCAGTTCGGCAAGGCGTTCGCCATGTCCGAGGGCCTGGGGCCGATCTTCAACGACGTCTCGTGCGCCTCGTGCCACAGCGGTGACGGCCGCGGACGCCTGGAGAACGCGCTGACGCGCTTCAGTGTGCTCGGGAGCACGGTGCCCGAGCTCGGCGGCCCGCAACTTCAAGACCGCGCGATCCCGGGGGCCGAGGCGGAGCGTCTCCCCGCGGCGTGCGAGACCTCGCTGCGGCTCCCGCCGCCCGTGTTCGGCATGGGCCTCATGGAGGCGGTGCCCGCGGACAGCATCCTGCTGCGCGCGGACCCCGGCGACCTGGATGGCGACGGCATCTCGGGCCGCGCCCACTTCGTGCCGGTGCCGGCGTTCGTCCCCGCGCACGAGCCCGGCAGCCTCGCGCCGGCGCTCGGCCGGTTCGGACGCAAGGCGCAGGTGTCGACCCTGCTGCAGCAGACCGTGGACGCGTATCACCAGGACATCGGCATCACCACGGACTTCCGTCCCGACGAGAACCTGAACCCGCTCGCCTCGCGGCCCACCCATGCGGCCGACCGCGTGGCGGATCCCGAGATCCCGGCGAGCATCGTGCGCTCGGTGGTGGCCTATCTCCGGCTGCTGGCGCCGCCCGCCCCAGGCGAGTCCACTCCGCGGCGCGAGCAGGGGCGCGCCCTGTTCGCCACCGCCGGCTGCGTGAGCTGCCACGTGCCGGTCCTGCGCACCGGGCCGAGCCCGACGCCCGCCCTCGCGCACCGCGAGGTGGCGCTCTACTCCGACCTGCTGCTCCACGACATGGGGGATGGGCTGGCCGACTACCGGACGGACGGCGACGCGGACGGCCGCGAGTGGCGCACGACGCCGCTCTGGGGACTGCGCATCATGCGCGAGTTCCTCAACGGCCAGGCCTTCCTGCTGCACGACGGGAGTGCCCGCACCGTCGAGGAGGCCATTCTGAAGCACGGGGGTGAGGCCCAGGCGGCGCGCGACGCGTTCGCGGGGCTGCCGGCCGCCGAGCGTGCGGCGCTGCTCGACTTCGTGGAGTCGCGATGACCGCGCCCGCACACGGAGCCGTCCGGAGCGTCCGACTCGCGGTCACCGCGCTGCTCGTCGGCCTCGGCTCGATTGGTGCCGGGCGGGCGGTGGCCGATGACTCGCTCGCCGCCGGCCCGGCGCGGCCCTTCGTGCGCGGTGGATACGACGACAAGCCCCACATCGCCGGCCTGTTCGGGCGGATCGCGGTGGGCGGCTACCTCGAGGCGCGCGCCGGATGGACGCGACAGGACGGGGTCACCGACGAGCTGGGAATCGAGGTGACCCGCTGGAACCTGCTGGTCTCGACGCGGATCCGCGAGCGCGTCGACATCTTCAGCGAGATCGAGTTCGAGGACGGCGGAGGGGAGACCACGGTCGAGCTGGCCCAGGTGGACGTCCGCTTGGTGCCCGCGTTCAACACCCGCGCCGGCGTCCTGCTGCTCCCGCTCGGTCGCTTCAACCTGGCGCACGACGCGCCGCGCAACGAGATGATCACGCGCCCCGCGGAAGCCGAGGAGCTGCTCGGCGTGGCGCTCGCCCAGCCCGGCCTGGGCGCGTTCGGGCGGATCGATCGCCCGGGCGGCGCGCGCCTGACCTACGAGGCCTACGCGGTGACCGGGTACCACCACGGCCTGCTCGCGGATGCGCCGGGGGGGACGCGGCTCTCGGCGGGGAAGCGGAACTTCGAGGATGCGAACGCCTCGCCCGGAGTGGTCGCGCGGGTCGAGTGGAGTCCGCACCACCGTGCCGCCCTGGGGCTCTCCGGCTACCACGGCGCCTACAACCTCTACCGCTTGGACGGCCTCGCGGTCGACGAGCGTCGCGACGTCGCGGTGGCGGTGATCGATTTCGAGGCGCCCACCGGGCCGATCCAGTGGAGCGGTGAGGCCGCCGCCGTCCGCGTGGATCTGCCGCCGACGCTCGCCGGATTGTTCGCCGGGCGCCAGGCCGGCGCCTATCTGATGGGGGCGTGGCGCTTCGGCGAGACCTGGATCGCCGGCATGCCCGGATCGTCGTTCACGCTCGCCGCGCGCGTCGAGGCCGTGGACTTCGACCGCGACCTCTCCGGGGACTCCATGCGTGCCCTGGGCCTCGGGCTCAACTTCCGGCCGATCCCCGAGACGGTGCTCAAGCTCGGGTTCGAGCGCGGCGAAACCCGCGATCGGTTCAACAACCTCGGCGCCTTCGCCCGGATTCGCCTGGGCGTGGCGTCCTACTTCTGATGAGCACGCGCGGCATGCCCTCCGGGCCGCCTCCGCACCCCGATCTCCCGTCGCTCTCCGAGGTCCACCGCACCGTCCCGGTGCCGATGGGGGGGAACTGGCTCCGGCGCCTGTTCGCGTTCGCGGGCCCCGCTTATCTGGTGAGCGTCGGCTACATGGATCCGGGCAACTGGGCCACCGACCTCGCCGGGGGTGCGCGCTTCGGCTACCAGCTCATGTGGGTGCTGCTCATGAGCAACCTCATGGCGGTGCTCCTCCAGACGCTCTCGGCGCGGCTCGGGGTGGTGACCGGCAAGGACCTGGCGCAGGCGTGCCGCGACTACTACCCGCGCTGGCTCTCCGCGCCGCTCTGGGTGCTGTGCGAGATCGCGATCGTCGCCTGCGATCTGGCCGAGGTGCTGGGGGCGGCGATCGGCATGAAGCTCCTGTTCGGCATCCCGCTGCTCTGGGGCGTGTTCATCACCGCGATGGACGTGCTGCTGCTGCTCGCGCTGCCGCGCCTCGGCATGCGCCGCATGGAGGCGTTCATCGTCGTGCTGGTCACCACGATCGGCGTGTGCTTCGCGATCGAGATGGCGCTCTCGCACCCGGTGTGGGGCGAGGTCCTGCGGGGCTTCATCCCGCGCGGCGAGGACGGCACGCTCACGCTGTTCCGGCGCGATCCTCAGGGCGGACTCTCGGTGCTGGGCTTGAACGGCGAGTCGCTCTACATCGCCATGGGGATCCTGGGCGCCACCGTCATGCCGCACAACCTCTACCTCCACAGCGCGCTGGTGCAGAGCCGTGCCGTCGAGCGCTCCGACGAGGGCAAGCGGCAGGCGTGCAAGATGAACCTGGTGGACTCGGTGGTGGCGCTCAACTGCGCGCTGTTCGTGAACGCGGGCATTCTGATCCTGGCGGCGGCGGCGTTCCACGGCAGCGGGCACCAGGACATCGCGAAGCTCGAGGACGCCCACCGGCTGCTGGCGCCGCTGCTCGGCACCACGCTCGCCTCGACGCTGTTCGCGGTCGCGCTGCTCTGCTCCGGCCAGTCGAGCACCATCACCGGCACGCTCGCGGGCCAGATCGTGATGGAAGGCTTCATGCGCATCCGCATCCGCCCGTGGCTGCGCCGGCTCATCAGCCGCGGCCTCGCGATCATCCCCGCGGCGCTGGTCATCGGGCTCAAGGGCACCGACGCGGTCGACGACCTGCTGGTGCTCTCGCAGGTGGTGCTGAGCCTCCAGCTCTCGTTCGCGGTCATCCCGCTGATCGTGTTCACCAGCGACCGCCGCCGGATGGGCCAGTTCGCGAACAAGCCGTGGGTGATCGCGCTCGCCGCGCTCACCGCCACCATCATCGTCGGTCTCAACGCCAACCTGGTGGTGCAGCAGGTGACGAGCTGGTTCGCGGCCGCCGGGCCCGACGCGCTG
>DATEMP010000362.1:0-5160 GCA_035275545.1 Candidatus Eiseniibacteriota bacterium
GGACGCCGGCGGGCGGGGTGTACAGCGGGGATGGCGTTGACCCGGCGACCGGGGTGTTCACGATCGCGACTGCGGGAGTAGGCCCGCACGTGATCCGCTATACGTTCACCGACGCCAACGGCTGCGATGACTTCAAAGAGATCACCATCACGGTGAACAACATCCCGACGGTGACGCTGCCTCCCGTGGGGCCGTTCTGCATCGACGCGGTGCCGGGGACGGTCCAGCTGGCGGGGACGCCGGCGGGCGGGGTGTACAGCGGGGACGGCGTTGACCCGACGACGGGAGTGTTCACGATCGCGACGGCGGGCGTGGGTCCGCATGTGATCCGCTACTGCTTCACGGACGCCAACGGCTGCGATGACTGCAAGGAGATCACCATCACGGTGAACGACATCCCGACGGTGACCCTGCCTCCCGCGGGACCGTTCTGCATCGACGCGGTGCCGGCGACCTACCAGCTGCTGGGGACGCCGACAGGAGGCGTGTACAGCGGGGATGGCGTCAACCCGGTGACGGGGGTGTTCACTCCCGCGACGGCTGGCGTGGGGCCGCATACGATCCGGTACACGTTCACGGCGGCCACCGGCTGCGATGACTTCAAGGAGATCACCATCACGGTGAACGACATCCCGACGGTGACGCTGCCGCCGGCGGGGCCGTTCTGCATCGACCGCGTGCCGGGAGCGGTCCAGCTGGCGGGGACGCCGGCGGGCGGGGTGTACAGCGGGGATGGCGTCGACCCGGTGACCGGGGTGTTCACGATCGCGACGGCGGGAGCGGGGCCACACGTGATCCGCTACACGTTCACGGCCGCCAACGGATGCGATGACTTCAAGGAGATCACCATCACGGTGAATCCGCTGCCGGACGTGACGCTGGCACCGGCGGGACCGCTGTGCAACAACGTGGCGCCGGTGCAACTCAACGGTCAGCCCACGGGCGGCACGTACAGCGGGCCTGGCGTGAGCTCGACCGGATTGTTCAGTCCGGCGACTACCGGCAATGGGAATTTCCCGATCACCTACACCTACACGGACCCGAACGGGTGCACGAACAGCGCGAGCATTGAGATCGAGGTCCGCACCTGTGAGCTGGCGTGCTGGCTCACGGCTGGAGGCGCCAGGATCCGGGCCGATGGCGGGCGGGGGCAGCCGGTCCACAGCTGGGGCGGCAACGTCTACCCGGGCTGCAGCCCAACGGCGGGAGACGGCGGAAACTGGAACCACATCGCTCACGCTCTGAACCTGCACTTCCAGGGCAGGTTCATCGAGGTGGTCCGGTGTGGCAACGTGCCGGGCATCCCCCCGGGTTCGTCCTCGCCGGCGACGCCGGTCAACTTCATCGAGTTCCGCGGCACGGGGCGGGTGGTCGGAACCGGACCGAACCACTCGAGCTTCCCGCTCGTGTACTTCTTCGCGCGGTGTGAGGACCGCGCCGAGCCGGGATCCGGAGGGCAGCCGGATCCGAATGCCAAGGACCGTTACTTCCTCCACGTGTATCTGAACCCTGCCAATCCGATCGGCTCGACGGTGCTGCTCGTGGATGCGAACAACGATGCCAACGCCGTGGATCCCGTCATGATCTCCGACGGCAACATGCAGATCCATGTCTCGAGCTGCGACGGGATCATCCTGCCGCGTCTCGGTTCGGCCACCGGCATCAACAGCGCGCTTCCCACGATGCCGGAGCTGGAGCTGGCGCCCGAGATGCCGCTCGGGGTGCCGATTCCGAATCCGTTCCGGGACCGGACGGCGATCCACTACCTGGTGGAAGGACGTGGGGCGCAGGTGGATGTGAGCATCTATGACGTCACGGGACGCCGGGTGAAGATGCTGGTCGGCAGTCAGCTCGAGCCTGGGCGGTACGAGACGTCCTGGGACGGTCGTGACGATCAGGGTCAGCGCGTCGCGCACGGCTTGTACTTCGTGCGGATGGTGGTCGGAGGCCAGGTCCAGAAGTCGGGCCGGGTGCTCTACCTGAAACAGTAGTCAAGGGAAGAGGAACATCCCCCAAACGGCGAGGCCGGGGTCGGCGAGACCCCGGCCTCGATCGTTCCCGCCCGGCCCGCTAGGAGAGGCGGATGAACTTGCGCACCGCCCGGTGCGTTCCCACTTCGAGCCGGCCGAAGTAGACGCCGCCGGCCGCGGGACGGTTGTTCGAGCCGAGGCCGTTCCAGACCAGGTGCTGGCGGCCGATGGTCGTCTGGCCCGAGAGCACGGCCACCTCCCGACCGCTCATGTCGAAGATCCGGAGGCGCACGGACTCGGTGCCGGTGGGCAGGTCAGCCATCGAAATCACGAAGTCGAACCCGATCTCCCCGCGGGTGGGGTTGGGGCTCGCGGGATAGAACTCGAGGCTGCCGGCGAAGCCGTCATCGACCCCGGTCGGGGTGCTCGAGGTGAAGTGAAGCTTGCCGTAGCCCCAGGTCGCGTTGGGGACCGCGCCGGTATAGCTGTCCACCTTGGTCTTCGCGCGCAGCGCCAGCCGCGCTGCGGACGGAGACATGTGGGGCGTCTGCTGCAGCAGCAGCGCAACCGCGCCGGCCACATGGGCGGCCGCGGCGCTGGTCCCGCGATAGATCCAATGCGCGCCGTCCTCCAGCTTGAAGGTGTTCAGGATCATGGGCGACGCGGCGGCCGCCAGCGAGGACCCCACGCCCTGGCCGGGCGCCACGAGATCGGGCCGCTGCACGCCGTCCCGGCGCGGGCCCGGGGAGGAGAACGACGCGATCGCCTCGAGCGGCGGATTGTCGAAGAAGTACGAGCTGTCGCCGGACATGGTCTTCCACCGGACCTTCGTGGAGAATGCTCCCACGGAGATGATCGAATCGCCGGTGGCAGGCGTCTGGATGAGCTGGGTGTAGCTGACCATCGAGGTGAACACCGGCGAGACGTTCCCCGAGCCGAACTTCCAGTCGGCAATCCACGCATCGAGCAACCCGGTGGTGGTGCCGCTCAGCCGCTGGTAGTCGAGACGCCACGTCCCCACCCGCGGCGTGTAGCCGTTGCCGGCGTCCCAGATCCACGCGAGCACCTGCTTCGCGCCCTTGGAGTTGGTGGTGAGATCGTTGTCCAGGAAGAAGGTGCCGTCGGTGGACGATACGGTGACCCTGGCTGCTCCAGGGGCGACCCAACCGGTGGTGAAGCCGCCCGGGCTCGTGAGCTTCACGTTGAACCGCGCGCCGGTGCCGTGCCACCCCTCGATGCCGAGCTGCTCCGTGACCGATGGGGCTGGCGTGTACGTGGGAATCGTGAAGGTCGTGGTCGATGTCTGACCGCTGGCCGGATTGATCTGGGCGTGGAGCGCCTGGCCGCCCTGGTTGCCGGCGGCAACGACGATGATCTTGCGGGGGCCGGTCAGGGCCGACAGCGCGACGTCGAGGCTGTGCGAGCCGTCGTGCCCGCCGCGATTGTGGCCCACCGCCAGGAGCACGACGCAGTCCTTACCGAGGCTGGTCGCCTTCTGGAAGATGTAGTTCACGCCGTTGATCACGTCGGTCTCGATGAGCATCTGGTTCGTCTTGACGACCACCAGGTCGGCCTCCGGCGCGACGCCGACGTAGCGATACATCGGATAACCGAGGCCGGTGGCCCGGCCGTTGGAGGCGGCGATGCCGGCGATGTGGGTGCCGTGCCCGTTGTTGTCCACCTCGCTCACGGAGCCGGCGTTGATCTGAGCCTCGGTGTACTCGCGTCCGCAGCAGAATCCCGCCGGTGGGCTGCCGGAGCCGGTCTGATCCCACAGGTACTTGATGCGCGTCTGGTTGGCCGACGTCCGGAAGTCGGCGTGTGCCACGTCGATCCCGGTGTCGACGATTCCGATCAGGACACCGCGACCGGAGTAGCCCGGGTAAGAGGGCGGCGTGCCGCCCCACATCAGCGGGGCGGCGATGTTGGCGGTGCTCGTGTTCAGCAGGAGCTCGAGCGAACGGGGCGCGTCGATAGCCTCGACCCCATTCAGGTCGAGCATCGCGGGAATGCTCGCGAGGGGCGCCAGGATCGTGGTGACCGGGCCCGCCTGGGTCTGGACCTCGCCGTTCAGCCGCGCGATCGCGTCCAAATCGACGCGGCCGCGGACCAGAAGCGGAATCCGCGGCTCCTCGGAGCTCTGACCCGCATCGGGATCAGCCGAGATGAGCTGCGGATCGACGGTGCCGGTGGTCAGCATGTGGCCGAGCGCGGGGTCGAGCCGGTGGTCTGACGCGGCGCGCGTGCGGGCGGCTGTGTGTGATGGGGGCGTCTGCGCGAGGGCCATCGGGGCATGGGCAGCGATCGCGAGAGCCGCCAGGGCCCCGCAAGCGATCCACAGTCGATTGGACGATGTGCGCTGGTTCATGGCCTATCCCTGGTCTTGGTCCGATCGAGCGGCGGGGCGATCGGGCGGGCAATCGCGTCTCAGGACTTTGGATTCACAGCGGCGCCGGGGGAGGCGGGGCACGCGCGCATGGCGAGGGTCATGCCACGCCATACGTACCATTTGCAGCGCGAGAATTCCGGGAGTTTGAAGGGTCGTGCGGGCCGCAACGCCCGCGTCAATGCAGGTCGCAAAGGCCGATCGCGCATTGTTCAATGCGCTCGAAACGTATCGGCGGCCGCTCTTCGCCTCGCCAGAGGCCGCTCGCACATTTGACCGTCGTTGAACAGTCACGCCGCCGACGTGGCCATCTCGCGGACAATTTGTCGACCTCGTGGACGCGTGGCTCCGGGTCGGATCCAGCATCTGCTCGCGTTGAGCCGGGCACACGCCATGCGTGAGTGCTACGCGCCACAGGCCGCCCCCGCGAGAGGAGCACGATGTCGACCCGCACGGATTCCGAACCGCATCGGCGTCTGTTCTGGCCACTTCACGCCGCGCTGGTGCCGCTGCTCTACGTTTGGCTCGCGTGGTCGTGGTGGCGCGAGATCCACGCACAGCTCGCGGCCGTCCCGGGTGCGATGCCCGGCGTCGGGCCGGTGGCCATGGTGGGTGTGGCGCTCGCGGCTCGGGTGCTCGCCACGCTCACCGAAGCCGGCTGCTATGTGCTCTGGTGGCGCGGCCGCGGGCGCACGCTCGCGTTCTGGCGATTCACTGCATGGGTGGCCGCCTTCTCCGGCGCCGACCTGTTCGCAGCGGCGCTGCGGCGGGCGGCGCTCGACGGCCCCGGCGGCGTGCGCTGGC
>DATEMP010000363.1:0-8433 GCA_035275545.1 Candidatus Eiseniibacteriota bacterium
GCCCGCGCACAGGATCTTGGAGACGCAGGTGTCGCTGCGCCCCGGGATGTCGGTGTCGCGGCTGATGAACCGCACGCGGTTCGGAACGCTCGAGCATCCCTCGGGAAGATGGAACGTCGCGCTCACCCCCTGGTGTGCTCCCGGCGCGAGTGACACGCCGCCGGTCGGGCCCGGGATCGCGCTTGCGAGCCACCCGCCGTCGTCCTCGACCGACCAGGTGAGGTTCGCGGGCACGTTGCCGGTGTTCGTGAGCGTGAAGCTCAGCACCGCCTGGCCGCCGGGCGTCGCGGTCGCGGGCGGCGGGCAGTGCCGGGCGCTGGTGAACCGGTCGGACTCGACGTAGACGTCCGGATCGCCGGCGCGCGCATCGGCCCAGCAGGGAACGATCCGCTGTCCTTCGCTGGCGATGCCCTGGTAATCGCCCTGGTTGGAGGCGCCGCATACCTCGAACGACCAGAACGACGCGACGTCACTCACCCGGCGGTTGGGGCCCCAGGTCACGCCGCCGTCGCCGGACGACGCCAGGTACTCGTAGGAGACCGCGCCGCAACCCGCGTCGTCGCGGAAGTCGTGCCACAGGACGTGCACGTCGCCGACGCCGTCCACGGTCACCTCGGGGTACTCGCCGTCGAACCACGGCGGGTCGTCGTTCAACCGTACCGGCTTGCTCCAGTAGGTCCCGTCGTCCGACCAGGCCACGAACCGGTCGCGGTGGTCGCGTGCGCGCTCGCCCGGGGTGGGCGTGTCCCAGGTGGTGAGGAGCGCGTAGCCGCCCGGCACCACCGAGGCGTTCGAGAACCGCAGGTAATAGGTGCCGGTGGCGGGCAGCGTGAAGCAGAGCTGCGGACCGAACGACTGGTTGAACGCGAGGTAGCGGAAGCTGGCGATGCCGCCGGTGTCGGCGGCGCACACGATCCTCGAGTTGAGCGCCACCGGCGGAGGCGTGTCGTAGCGCAGCACGAACGTCTGGCCCTGGACGCCGCTGAATCTGAAGTGGTCCACGTCCGGGGCGTTCGAGAAATGGCCGGTGAGCCGGTCCCCCACGGTGAACGGCGTGGCGTTGAGGAAGAAGCCGTTGGTCTCGGCCTCGACGACCGTGGTCGGCGAAGCGGGGAACGGGGCGTCGTAGAAGTCGACCGACTCGTCCCAGGTCACGTAGACGCGTCCCCGATGCGGGCCGGTGCTGCGGTCGACCGCGATCCCCGGGTAGGTGGTCGCCCGGCCGCGCCGGAATCCGGGCGCGCCACTGGTGGCGTTCTCGAAGAACTCGCACACGGTGTGCGCCGGCCCGAAGGTCGCGCCGTGGTCGTCCGAGCGCACGATCCGCATGCGCGCCGGCACGCCCGACTCGTACCACACCACGTGGAGCTCGCCGTCGGGCCCGACCACCGGGCGGGCGCCCTGGACGCGGCCGTGGGTCTCGATCTCGTCGAGCACCTGGGGCGCGCTCCACGTCTGCCCGCCGTCCTGCGAGACGATCAGCTCGATCTGGGCGGCGGAGGTGCCGACGAAGCGCGCGTAGACGACGTAGAGTCTGGGATGCGCCGGGTCGCCGGGATTCGGGTCGATGTCCATCCATTCCTTGTTGAGCACGTCGGGCGAGCCGACCGCGATCTGCCGCACGTCGTCGACCTCGAACGCGCCCAGGGAGAAATGTCCTCGCAGCAGCGCCAGCCCGGTTCCCAGGCTCCCGCCGTCGCACAGTCCGACGATGTAGAAGACGCCGGTGAGCCGGTCGACGACGTGCACCGGGTCGCCCCGGAAGCGCGCCCCGGTGTCGGCGAGCGGCATGTCGCCCGGGTCGATCCAGGTGGCGCCGCCGTCGGACGACCAGGCGTAGCCCTGGAACGATCCGCCGCTGCAGATCCCGCGGCTGTCGTTCCAGCCCGCGACCATGTGGTCGCCCAGGATCGCGATGCTGGTCGCCGACTGCGCCAGCGGCCGGTTGCCGCAGCCCAGGCACGAGGCGTCGTTCGAGCGATCGTTGGCCAGCACGTCCTCGGCGAGTCCGCCGGTGGCGGTGAGGAGCGGCGCACGCGACCGCATCACCCCGGGCAGCGGTCGTGACAGCGACGGCTCGACCTCCGGCAGGTCGAGCCCCCAGCGACGCACGGCATCCGGCGGGAGCGGGAGACCGGCGGCGAGCCGGTCGCGCAGCATCCGCTCGCCCGCCCACGAGATCCCGGGTGTCACGGGCTCCGCGGGCAGCACCCGCGTCTCGGGCGCGGCGTGGCCCGGGGCGGGGCCGGCGGCGATCGCGGCGCCCATGACCAGTGCCGCGACCCGCAGGCATCCCAGGGCGCGTCTGCCGGCGCGGGGAGCAGGCGACATGGTCGGTCCTCTCAAGACACTGGTGCCGGCGGGGGGGCGCGCCGATAACCATGATCTTACCGGCTCGCGGTGCACCGCGGAACCGCGGACGGTTTGGCGCGCGGAACAGGGTGGCGGTAGGCTGCCGGCGCCGCCGCCGACCCGGGGACGCACGGCCGGCACGACGATCACGACCGCGAGTGACCACACTCCTTCGCCCAGGATGGGAACGATGAGCGAACCTGCCGCCAAGACAGCCCACGCCACCGAACGCGAAGCCCGCGCCCTGGCCGAAGCCTCGCGCGAGACCTCGTGGACCGCACCCTCGTTCGTGCGTGAGTTGTTCCTGGGACGGCTCGAGCTGGACCTGATCCACCCCCATCCCGAGCCCGATCCCGAAGACCAGCGTCGCGGGCAGGAGTTCATGGACGCGCTCACCAGCTTCCTGCGCGACGTGGACGGCGAGCAGATCGAGCGCGACGCGCGCATCCCGCCCGAGGTCATCCAGGGCCTGCGGCAGCTCGGCGCGTTCGGGATCAAGATCCCCCGCGAGTACGGCGGGCTCGGCCTTTCGCAGTACACCTACGGGCGCGCGATGTCCCTGTGCGGCTCGGTCTCGGGGGCCCTGGTCACGCTGCTCTCGGCGCATCAGTCGATCGGCGTGCCGCAGCCGCTCAAGCTGTTCGGGACCGACGAGCAGAAGAAGAAGTACCTGCCGCGCCTGGCGAAGGGCGCGATCTCGGCGTTCGCGCTCACCGAGAACGACGTGGGCTCGGACCCGGCGCGCATGACCACCACCGCCACGCCCACGCCCGACGGCAGCGCGTTCATCCTCGACGGCGACAAGCTGTGGTGCACGAACGGCACGATCGCCGAGATCATGGTGGTCATGGCGCGCACGCCCGGAAAGGACGGCAAACCGGGACCGATCAGCGCCTTCATCGTCGAGTCGTCGTGGCCCGGCGTCCAGGTCGTGCACCGCCTCGAGTTCATGGGGCTGCGCGGGATCGAGAACGCCGAGCTGCGCTTCCGCGGCGTCCGGGTGCCGCGCGAGAACCTGCTCGGGGGCGAGGGACGCGGGCTCAAGCTCGCGCTGGTGACGCTCAACACCGGCCGCCTCACCGTGCCGGCGGGGTGCGCGGCCGCCGGCAAGTGGTGCCTTCAGGTGGCGCGGCGCTTCGCCGGCCAGCGGGTCCAGTGGGGCAAGCCGGTCGGCCAGCACGAGGCGGTCGCCCAGATGCTCGCGGAGATCGCCTGCAAGAGCTACGCGATGGAGGCGGTCGCCGACCTCTCGTCGCTGCTCTCGGACCGCGGACGTTCGGACATCCGGCTCGAGGCGGCGCTCGGCAAGCTCTGGAACACCGAGGTCGCGTGGGAGCTGTGCGACATGGCGGTGCAGGTGTGCGGCGGCCGCGGCTACGAGACCGCGCGCTCGCTGGCGATGCGCGGCGAGGCGCCGGTGCCGCTCGAGCGGCTGCTGCGCGACCTGCGCATCAACCGGATCTTCGAAGGCACGAGCCAGATCATGCGGCTGTTCATCGCCCGCGAGGCGCTGGACGTGCACCTCAAGGTGGCCGGCGACGTGGTGATGCCGGGCGTGCCGATGGACCGGCGGATGCGGGGCGCGCTGCGCGCCGGGATGTTCTACGCCGCGTGGTACCCGAGCCGCTGGCTGGGCTGGGGCCGCTGGCCCGAGTACGCGGAGCTCGGGGCGCTCGCCGGGCACGTGCGCTACCTGTCGCGCACCTCGCGGCGGCTGGCGCGCCGGCAGTTCCACCTCATGGTCCAGTACGGTCCGGCGCTCGAGAAGCGGCAGGCGCAGCTCTTCCGCTGCGTCGACATCGGCGCCGAGCTGTTCGCGATGGCCGCCACCTGCGTGCGGGCCGAGCGCGACCGCCGCAACAAGCCCTCGGACGCGACCCCGATCGAGCTGGCGGATCTGTTCTGCCGCGGCGCCCGGCGCAAGATCGACACGCTGTTCCGCGCCATCGACCGCAACGACGACGAGGCCGCCTACCGGCTCGCGCGCGGGGTGCTCGACGAGCGCTACGCCTGGCTCGAGGAGGGGATCTTCGGAGCGCCCGACCAGCCCCTGGCGGCCGAGGGGGAGCGGATCATCGCCGGCGCGTAGCTAGCGCAGCACCACGAATCGTCCGCGGTCCACGCGGTCCGGGGTCACGATCGTGAAGAAGTAGAGCCCGGGATGGAGCGGCTCCCCCCGCTCGGGTCGCGCGTCGAGCGCCACGTGGTAGGCACCCGCCTTCGCATCCTTGCGATCGAGCAGCGTGCGCTTCAGGCGCCCGCCCACGTCGAACACCGCAACCCGCACGTCGCTGTCCCGTCCCAGCACGAACCGGAGATGGGCCCGGTCGTGCAGGGGATTGGGCGAGACCCGCGGGATGGTGCGCGGCCACGGGGACGGCTCCTCCACGGCCACGAGATTTGCCACGTACTCGAGCGGGCCGATGTCGCTGTACGGGATCGGACCCGATCCGGTGTTCGCGACCCCGGCCACGTCGCTCCTCGGGTGGCCCTCGGCATCCGAGGCCGGCCAATCCTGATTCCCCGAATCCGCCGCGTCGATCGCCGGGGAGTTGGGGAGCAGGTGGAAGTCGCCGCCCGGGCCGTTCACGAATTGCGGATTCGCCTGGAGACTGTGCGGGTCCTTGCCGGTCGCCGCCTGGTAGGCGCCGATGGTCGCGTACTTGGTGAGGTGGATCCGGATCGGCTCGGTGGCGGTTGAGTTCCAGAAGATGTTGTAGTCCGATTGGAACCCCACCAGGGACGAGTCGTTGACCCACAGGTCGAAGCGGGCGGTGGTCAGGCCGTTGTTGACCGAGATGCAGTTGTAGAGCTCGGTGTCGTGCGAGTCGCCCTCGATCGAGAAGCCGTCCTTGAAGTTCCCGGACGAGACGTCGTTGAAGTGCACGGTGCCGACCGCGTGCAGATGGTCGTATCCGTGATCCCCGTTGTTCCACGACCGGTTGTTGAACGCGAGGTTGTCGACCGAGAAGTCGGTGAGGTGCATCCCGGTGTCCTGGTTGTCGTGGAGCCGGTTGCCGGAGAGCGTGTTCTCGTCGGCGTCGAACAGGTAGATGCCGTTGGCGCGCCGCACCAGAGGGTCGGCGTTGCCGTACGACTCGTTGTCGCGGATGAAGCCGTCGTTGGTGCCGGTGAAGCCGATGCCGTGGAACCGGCCCCCCGAGATCACGTTCTGTTCGATCGTGATCCGCGAGCTGTTGTCGGCCTGGATGCCGTAGCTGTTCGAGAGCTTCACCTGGTTGCGGATCACCGTGATGTTGCTGCAGCCGGTGATGATCCGGATGCCGCGACCCTCGGCGTGGGTCGCCTCGAAGCCGTCGATCACCACCCACGATCTCGCCGAGGCCAGGAAGGCGCTGTTGCGGCGGCCCACCAGCAGCTCGTGCGCGCCCGGGTTGCCGCCGCCCGCGTTCACGTAGAGCCCTTCGCCCGAGACGTATCGGAAACTGTTGGGCGGGAGGGAGGGAGGCGCGGCGGTGGAGAGGCTGCAACGCACGCCGTCCTTGAACACCTGGAGCGGCGACCACGTCACGGACATCGCGCGATAGACGTCACCCGACAGGATGATCCACTGGGCCGGCGAGGAGAAGTTGTCCGCGCAGTCCACGATCACGCCGGGTCCGCCGGCGAGATAGACGAACGGGTCGCCGGAGCTTCCGGAGCCGGGAACGGTCACCGTCTCGCGGTAGGTGCCAGGCATGACGAGGATCGTGTCGCCCGCGGCATGGTGCGCGGTTCCCGCCGAGGAGATCGTGCAGTAGGGATTCGATGGCGTTCCGGGACCGCCGCTCGAGCATCCCGAGCCGCTCGCGTTGTTCACGTAGTAGACGGCGGCCGCGGAAGGTCCGGCCGCGGCGAGCATCGCCACGGCGATCGCGAGGAGACGCGAGGTCGCGCCCGCGCCGCACAGGAGGTGCAGCGCCAAGAAAGGAAAACGCTCAACGCCCGGGCAGCAGATCCCCATCGCCGCCATTTCTGCGCGGAATGACGGCTCGCACAGTTCATCCAGCCTGAGCGCCGACATCCGAAATGTTCGCGAGATGCGTGTCAGGACCGGGCAGGACCCTGGAGGGTCCACCACCGGCCGCAGGAGCTTGACAGGTCGAGTGTACCGGAGGAAGTGCTGTAGTGCCACAGTGTTTCGCCGATTTCGCGTCGGTAGTGAGCCCGGAATCGGACGCCGCCGCGACCGCGGACGCTACCGCACCACCTCCATGACCACCACGCCGCTGTGCGGACCGGCGCGCACGTGGTGGACCGCCCGCAGGCGGTGCTCGCCCTCCCGGAAGCGCGCGTCCGCGATCAGCGGCAGGAGCTGGCGCCGCATCGTCTCCACGACGAACTCCTCGAGCACCAGGTAGTCGGCGCCGCTCGCTTGGGCATAGCGGACGATGGTCTCGTAGTCGTCGTCCGGGAGCTGCAGGTGACGCATCCCGGCGAAGAAGGGAACGTACGCCTTGCGGTCCATGACCGTGGCGCCCGGTCGTCCGTAACGGCGCAGCCACGCGCCCGCCTCCCGCATCTGCGCCATCGGGCCGTCGTCGAAGTGGAGCGCATGGCTGCCGGGCCTCCCGAACCACGGCCAGCCCGCGCCCAAAAGGGCGGCGGCGAGCACCAGGGCGATGGCGACGCCGCGGGCGCGATCCGCGCGCGCCACGAGCCAGGCGCCGCCCACGCCGGCGAAGACCGCGAGCGACGGGAGGAAGAGCAGGGTGAACCTCAGATTTGCCCCGACCCCGAGCAGCGGCAGCAAGAGGATCTGGGCGAGCGGCGCCGCGAGCGGTCCGGGGCGGACCGCGAACCCCACGACGCTCAGCGCGAGCAACGGCCACGGCCAGCTCTCGACCAGGCGACTCAGGTGCAGTCCCAGGCGTGGCAGGTAGCGCGCCGCCGTCCCCGGGGCCGCCCAACGGATCCGCTCCGGCAGCGAGCGCTCCGGCTCGACCGCCGGCCGGTCGGCGTCGCCCACCCGCCATTCCGCCTCGGCGCGCGTGTCGGTCGGGGGGTGCACGAGCGCGGTCTTGGGCGTGAGCGTGAAGGTGCCGCGCTCCCAGCTCAGGACGCCGACGTAGCATCCGGCCACGATCGCGAACGCGCCGGCGAAGCGCAGCGCCGCCCGCATGCCCTTGGGCCCCGGGAGCAGGGCGACCGCCGCGACGAATGCCACCACCATCGCCTCGGGTCGCACCGCGTAGGCGATCCCGAGCACGAGCCCCGCCAGGGGCGCCCGTCCCCGCTCGAGCAGCAGGATGCCGCCGAGCATCAGTGCGAGGAACGTGGTCTCGGTCATGATCGGGCCCGAGTAGACCGCGAGCAGCGGGTGGAGGGCGGCGAGCGCCGCAGCGATCCACGCCGCCCAGCGGGGCGTCGCGCCCTGGCGCGCGAGCCGGTAGACCAGCGGGATCAGTGCGATCCCGGCGATGATCGACACCGCGCGCCCGGGAAGCTCGCGCCCGGGAAGCAGGAGGCCGGCGAGCGCCACCAGCGCCGGGTACCCATGGTGCGCCGGCCCGCTCATCCGCTCGCCGCCCGCCAGCGACTCGGCCATGCCGACGTAGAGGGGCGAATCCATGGTGATGCCGGCGTTGCGGGCGGCGAGCCAGAGCCTCAAGGCCGCACCCGCAACCGTGATCGCCGCGACCATCGTCCACGCCGGGATTCCCGGCCGGCGGGTCGTCATCGCGGCCTCACCACCTCGAAGATCACCACCCCGGTCATGGGCCCGTCGGTGGTGCCATAGATGAGGCGCAGGCGATGCTCGCGCGCGCGGAACAGCGTGTCGGTCATGATCGGCACGAACTGGCGCCGCATCGTCCACATCACGTGCTCGCTCATCACCAGGTAATCGACCCCGGTGCGCTCCGCGTAGTCGACGATCGTGTCGTAGTCGTCGTCCGGCATGTGGGCGTGCCGCATCCCGGCGAAGAACGGCAGGTAGGGCTTGCGGTCCATGACCAGGGCACCCGGCCGCCCGTGGGCCGCGAGCCACAGCCCCGCCCGGCGCAGGGTGTGGATCGGAGCGTCCTCGGAGCGCGCGACCGCGAGACCCGCGGGGCCGCGCCAGCACCAGGCGAGGCCCGA
>DATEMP010000364.1:0-8797 GCA_035275545.1 Candidatus Eiseniibacteriota bacterium
GGGCGAAACATCCGTGAACGCCACGTTCGCCTCGCTCGACAACCCCCGCTACGACGCGGCGGTCGCCGAGCTGGAGCGGGCGCTCGCCGAGGGCCGGGGGCGGCTCGACCCGCGCACGCTGAAAGTCGTGGAAGACAACCTTCGCATCATCGACCGGGCGGTCGCCGAGGCCAGACAGGCGGTCGCCGCGGATCCGGGAAACACCTGGCTGCGCTCGCATCTGGCGTCGACGATGCAGCGCAAAGTCGACCTGTTGCGCTCGGCCACGTCGCTGGCCTCGGTGCAGGGATGAGGGGAGGAGCAGGGGCATGATTGCACCGTTTGCGGTCCTCACGGTCGTGGCGCTCGCCGCGGCCCAGACGGACACCACCATCAACGTCAAGCCGGGCGCACGGCTCGAGCTCAGCAACTTCGCGGGAGAGATCGCCGTAGAGACCTGGACGAAGAACGCCATCCGGGTCCAGGCGAACCACTCGTCACGGGCCGAGGTGGAGATCAATGAGAACGGCCCGTCGATCTCGATCGACATCCACCACTGGCGGGGAATTCCCACCAGCGTGGACTACCGCCTCACGGTGCCCAAGTGGATGGCGCTCGAGCTGTCGGGGGTCAACACCGAGATCAGCGTGCTGGGGGCGCAGGGAGACGTGGAGGCGCAGAGCGTCGAGGGGGACGTCTCGATCACCGGGGGCCGCAAGGTGACCGCGGGCTCGGTCTCGGGCTCGGTGCGGGTGAGCGGCGCGCAGGGCCGGGTGGAGTGCAGCTCGGTCAACGCCGGCGTCGAGGTCCACAAATCCTCGGGGGCGATCTCGGCGAGCAGCGTCAACGGCGAGGTGGTGTTCGATGACATCGACTCGGACGACGTCGAGGCGAGCACGGTGAACGGCGAGGTGCGCTTCTCGGGTCCTTTCAAGGACGACGGCTCGTACCGGTTCGGCAGCCACAACGGGAGCGTGGTGGTGACCGTGCCCGAGGGCACCAACGCCTCGGTCTCGGTGTCCACGTTCAGCGGCGGCTTCGAATCGAGCTTCGAGGTCCCGCTGAAGGGGACCAAGCGGGGCAAGTCGTTCGACTTCACGCTCGGCAGCGGCGGCGCGCGCATCGAGCTGGAATCGTTCCAGGGCTCGATCCTCCTGCGGCGCCCGGGTGACCCGGAGCCCAAGACCGGATTCGACTACCAGTACCAGTACGAGCAGAAGGAACAGAAGAAGCAGAAGAAGCACAAGAACGACGCACACGACGAGCCATGAGGATGCCGACCATGCGGAGAGCGACGAGGGGTGGACGGAGCATGCCGTGGTGGAGTCTGGCCGTGGCGCTGTTGGCAATCGCGGGGCTGGCCCCGATGGGGGATACCGCCGACGCCGCGAAGTGGACGAAGTCGGGGAAGAGCTACCGCTCGGCGGAGGACTTCCATTGGGGCGGCCGGATCGCCCCCGGCAAGGCGATCGAGGTCAAGGGCGTCAACGGCGGCATCAGCGCCGAGCCCGCGACCGGCGGCCAGGTCGAGGTGGTGGCGCGCAAGAGCGCCCGGCGCAGCGACCCCGACGAGGTGACGATCGAGGTGATCGAGCACGAGGACGGGGTGACGCTGTGTGCGGTCTACCCGACCCCGCGCGGCGAGCGCGAGAACACGTGCGCGCCCGGCGAGGGCGGCCGGATGAACACCCGCAACAACGACGTCGAGGTGGAGTGGACGGTGCGGGTGCCGGCGGGCGTGCGGTTCATCGGGCGCACGGTCAACGGCAGCATCGAGGCGCGCCGTCTCAAGGCGGACGCCGAGGCGTACACGGTGAACGGCTCGATCGGCATCCAGACCGCGGGCCTGGCGCGCGCGACCACGGTGAACGGCTCGATCGAAGCCGCGATGGGGGCGACGATCCGCGATCCGATGGAATTCGAGACCGTGAACGGCGGCATCACGCTCACGGTTCCGGCGGCGATCAGCGCCGATGTCCAGTGCTCGACGGTCAACGGCGACATCTCGACCGATTTCCCGCTCACGGTGCGCGGCAAGTTCAGCCAGCGCCGGATCACCGGCACGATCGGCCGCGGCGGCCCGCAGCTCATGATGACCACGGTCAACGGGGACATCCGGCTGCGCTCGGCGTCATAGCGTTCGGCTGAGGTACGCAGGACGGCGGGCGCCCGGGGAGACCGGGGCCCGCCGTTCTGCTATACCTTCGCGCCCATGGAGCTGATCGAGTCCCATCTCGATACCGCGAGCGAAGAGTTCAAGGCGAACGCCGCGCACCACCGGGCGCTCGCCGCCCAGCTCCAGGCCCACCTCGAGACCGTCAAGCAGGGCGGCGGCAAGGCGCAGCTCGCCCGCCACAAGGCGCGCGGCAAGCTGTTCGTGCGCGAGCGCGTCGACATGCTGCTCGATCCCGGCACCGCGTTCCTCGAGCTCTCGCCGCTCGCCGCCCACGAGCTCTACGAGGGCGAAGCCCCGTGCGCGGGGCTGGTGACCGGCGTGGGCACGGTGCGCGGGCGGCACGTCATGGTGGTCGCCAACGACGCCACCGTGAAGGGCGGGACCTACTACCCGCTGACGGTCAAGAAGCACGTGCGGGCCCAGGAGGTGGCGCTCGAGAACCGGCTCCCGTGCGTCTACCTGGTCGACTCGGGCGGCGCGTTCCTGCCGCTCCAGGCCGAGGTGTTCCCCGATCGCGACCACTTCGGGCGCATCTTCTACAACCAGGCGCGCATGTCGGCGCTCGGGCTCCCGCAGCTCGCGGTGGTCATGGGCTCGTGCACCGCGGGCGGCGCCTACGTGCCGGCGATGAGCGACGAGGCGGTGATCGTGAAGAACCAGGGCACGATCTTCCTCGGCGGCCCGCCGCTGGTGAAGGCGGCGACCGGCGAGGAGGTGACCGCCGAGGAGCTGGGGGGCGGTGACGTCCACACCCGCATCTCCGGCGTGGCGGATCATCTCGCCGACGACGATGCGCACGCGCTCGAGATCGCGCGCGACATCGTCGCTCATTTCGGTCCCGCGGGCCGCGCGGGCGTGGAGCTGATCGATCCCGAGCCGCCGCGCTACGACCCCGAAGAGATCTACGGCCTCCTGCCGCGCGACCTGCGCACCCCCTACGAGGTGCGAGAGCTGATCGCACGGCTGGTGGACGGCTCGCGCTTCCACGAGTTCAAGGCGCGCTACGGCGTGACCCTGGTCACCGGCTTCGCCCACCTGCACGGCATCCCGGTTGGCATCCTCGCCAACCAGGGGGTGCTGTTCAGCGAGACCGCGCTCAAGGCCACGCACTTCATCGAGCTGGCCGCCCAGCGCCAGGTGCCGCTGCTGTTTCTTCAAAACATCTCGGGCTTCATCGTCGGCAAGCAGTACGAGCACGGCGGGATCGCCAAGGACGGCGCCAAGCTGGTGCACGCGGTCGCGAACGCGCAGGTGCCCAAGGTCACGGTGGTGATCGGCGGATCGTTCGGCGCCGGGAACTACGGCATGTGCGGGCGCGCCTATCAGCCGCGCTTCCTGTTCATGTGGCCCAACAGCCGCATCAGCGTCATGGGCGGCGAGCAGGCCGCCTCAGTGCTGGCGCAGGTGAAGGACGCGGCGGGCAAGAAAATGAGCGAGGCCGAGACCAAGAAGTTCAAGCAGCCGATCCTCGACAAGTACGAGGAGGAGGGAAACCCCTACTTCTCGACCGCGCGGCTCTGGGACGACGGGATCATCGATCCCGCGAGCACCCGCGACGCGCTTGGTCTCGCGCTCGCCGCCTCGCTCAACGCGCCGATTCCCGAGATGAGCTTCGGCGTGTTCCGGATGTAGGTCCGAGCGGCGCGACGTGAATCCGGTCCGCATCGGCCTGATCGGCGATCGCAACGATGCGGTGACCGCGCATCGCGCCGCCCCGCTCGCGCTCGAGCGGGCCGCCGCGGCGACCGGCACTCCGGTCGAGCCACGCTGGATCCACACCGCGGAGCTGGCGAAGGATCCCTCGCTGGCCACCACGTGCGACGGGCTCTGGGCGCTGCCGGCCACGCCCTACGCCAGCGGCGCCGCGGCGATTGCCGCGATCCGGCATGCGCGGGAGCAGGGTCTGCCGTTCCTCGGCACCTGCGGCGGCTACCAGCACGCGCTGCTCGAATACGCGCGCAATGTGCTGGGGCTCGCCGCGGCCGCGCACGCGGAGGAGGATCCCGACGCGGCGCTGCTCCTGATCGGCCGGCTCTCGTGCGACCTGGTCGAGGTCGCGGGGCGGATCCGTCTCGCGCCCGGCTCGCGGCTGGGCGCGATCTGCGGCACGCTCGACCTCGAGGAGCGCTACCACTGCCGCTTCGGTCTCGACCGCCGATACCGGCCCCATTTCGACGGCTCGGCGCTCCACATCGTCGGCGAGGATCCGATCGGCGACTCGCGCGCGTTCGAGCTCGACGGGCATCCGTTCTTCTTCGGCACCGCGTTCCAGCCCGAGCGCTCGGCGCTCGCCGGCCGGGATCACCCGCTCATCGCGGCATTCGTGCGCGCCGCGGCCGAAGCGCGTGTGACGCGGCCCAGCTCGCGGTAGGCCCACACCGCCGCGGCGACCGCCGCCGCCGCGAGCGCGGCCGACAGCCAGAACGACGGATCGGGGCCGGTCTCCCAGATGAGGGGCTGCGGGCCCGACACGAGCTGCCACTCCGATCTGCCGCCCGCGAACAGGCCGATCGCGGCGAACACGTTGCCGCCCCCGTGCAGGATCATGCTCGGCTGGATCGAGTCGGTGAGGTGGGTGAGCATGCCGTACACCGCGGCGACCGAGAGATAGAAGGGGAGCAGCGAGAGGCCCACTTCCGGATGCGTGAAGTGCGCGAACCCGAACATCGATCCGGTCACGAGGATCGCGACCAGCGGTCCATGGCGGCGCTCGATCGGCCGCTGCATGTAGCCGCGGAACGCCACCTCCTCGACCACGCCCGCGACCACCGCGCTCATGAGCACCCACGCCATCACGGTCGGGAGGGGATAGCGCGAGGGGTCGATGTCCCGCTGCTGCGGGAGGCTGACCATCCGGCCGAGCACGTTCTGGAACATGAGCAGCGCCACCAGGCCGACCACGCCGGCGATCATCGCCATGCCCCAGACCTCGTCGGGCAGGCGGCGGAAGCGGCTGGTCTCGCGCCGCGCCTCGGAGGTGGAGCGCGGCCATCCGGCGCCGCGGACGTAGCGCCAGAAGAGCCACAGGTAGAGCGCGGTCGGCGGCACCGCCCAAGGCACCGCCGATCCGTGCTTGAGGTTGGCACCCACCAGCAGCGCCCAGGGTCCGGTGCCCGCGGTCGCCACCAGCGCGCCGACGATCACGGCACGGACCACGACCGGCAGGCGCCGCCAGAGCGTCACGACCCCCGGCACTATCCCCGCTTGCGCGCCCGATGGAGCGCGCCGCTCATCCACCAGGTGTACGAGCTCCCGAGCAGCGCGGCGATGAGCGCGGTCGGCACCGAGGCCTGGCCGGAGCGCAGGAAGCGCACGAAGCCGTAGAGCGCGAGCGGCAGGTAGAGGAGGAGCCCGGTCACCATGCCGGGCGAGTAGGCGCGCGTGCGCGCCGCACCGATCAGGTGCCAGACCGCGTTGCCCGCGAGCAGCGCCGCGACCGTGAGCCAGGCGGCGATCCCGATCGGCAGGAACCCGAGTGTTCCGACCTGGACGCACGCCAGCAGCAACAGGCCGTTCATGATGATGTGGAAGCGCGGCGTGATGGTCTCGGCATAGCCCGGCCGGTAACGTCGATCCCAGGCCGCGAAGCCGCCCGGGAACACGAACTCCTCGACGATGTGCAGCGTCGCCGCGCCCGCTGGCGCCCAGGACACCCAGGTCGACACGGCGATCAGCGCTTCGCGCCGGCGGCGGAGCGCTTCTTCCAAGCCGCGAGCCCGGCTTTCAGCAGCGCGGTGACGCCGGGCTGCTCGAGATCCGCGGGATCTTCGAACGCCACGTAACGGTGCACCTTGCCGGTTCCTTCGAGCAGCCCACGTGGATCGGGGAGGCTGGCGCCGCCGATGAGGCCGAGCTTCACGCCCTTCTTGCTGAGGATGATCGTGCAGATCGAGTTCGCGTAGCCGGTGCCGTAGCCGTAGCCGATCAGGTTCGCCGACCGGTCCACCACTTCGTCGGCGCCCGGGAGATCCTTCTCCACGATGCGTCGCACGCCCAGCGCGAGGGCGCGCACCTCGGGTGGATAGGAGGAGAGGAGCTGGTTTACCTGGTTGGAGGCGGCCATACCGGGGAGCTTCCTTCGACGAGTGCCAGCCGTCAAGACGATGCAACGCGAGGTCAGGACTTTGAGCCGCCGCGGCGGAAAAACCGTAGAACGCTCCGCGGCCCACCGCATCTACATGTGCTGACGGGGGGCCAGTTCAAGGATACTCGCGTGCGGCCCGCGATTCTGAGAACGAAGTCCCCCATCTCCTTCTCTCGCCCCGCTGGTGAATCCGGCGGGGCGAAGCTGTCTCCGCCGACATCCTTCACCGCGCGAGCGACGCGATCCCCGTCGCGCTTGCGCCCCGGCGTCCGAGCGGGTTCAATCCGCGCCGAAGCCCGTCCGAAGCCCCGTCCGCCGCGCCCCCGCGGCCGGCATCAGGAGCCGCCATGTCCACGCTCGAAGTCGTTCGCCACGGTCCGGTCGCCCGCGTGTGGCTCAACCGTCCCGAGCAGCACAACGCGCTCGCCGCGGAGCTGGTCGCCGAGCTCACGGCCACGCTGCACCAGATCGCCCACGATGACGCGGTGCGCGTGGTGGTGCTGGGCGGGCACGGCCCGTCGTTCTGCGCCGGCGCCGATATCGCGCTCATGAAGGCCTCCGCCAACGCCACGTTCGAGCAGAACATCGCCGAGGCCGAGCGCCTGGGCGGCCTGTTCGCCACGCTCGCCGACCTTCCCAAGCCGGTGATCGCGCGCCTCCATGGCAACGTGCTGGGCGGCGGCGTCGGGCTCACGTGCGCGTGCGACATCGCGGTCACCTCCGACGACGCGCGCTTCGGGCTCACCGAGGTGCGGCTCGGCATCCTGCCCGCGCTCATCAGCCCGTACGTCATCCGCCGGCTCGGCGACCGCAGCGCGCGCGAGCTCATGCTCACCGGCGAGCGTCTCGACGCGGCGGCGGCGCTGCGCTACGGGCTGGTGCACCACGTGGTGCCGGCGGCCGAGCTGGACGCGAAGGTCGAGGAGCGCGTGACCGCGCTGCTCGCGGGGGCGCCCAGGAGCCAGGGGCGCATCAAGGGTCTGCTCGAGCTGTGGGCGGATTCGTCCTGGGAGGAGTACCGCTCGGGGCTCCCCCGCACGCTCGCCGAGGTGCGCGCCGGCGACGAGGCGAAGGAAGGGCTCAGCTCGTTCTTCGAGAAGCGCAAGCCCAAGTGGGCGGAGCCTTCGTGATCGTCCGGCTCCCGCGACGCGCCACGGGCTGATCGCCCGCCCCGCATGTTCTCCTCGGTCCTGATCGCCAATCGCGGCGAGATCGCCTGCCGCATCGCGCGCACGCTGCGGGTGATGGGCATCCGCAGCGTCGCGGTCGCCTCCGAGGCGGATCGCGGCGCGCTCCACGCGCGCACCGCGGACGAGGTGCGCGTCATCGGCCCGGCCGAGCCGCGCGCCTCGTACCTCAACATCGAAGCGCTGATCGGCGCGGCGAAGGGGAGCGGCGCCCAGGCGATCCATCCCGGCTACGGATTCCTCGCCGAGAACGCGGCGTTCGCGGACGCGGTCGAGGCGGCGGGGCTCACGTTCATCGGCCCGACCGGCGAGCAGGTGCGCGCCATGGGCGACAAGCGCGCCGCGCGCGCGATCGCCGGGAAGGCCGGCGTGCCGGTGGTCCCGGGTGCCGAAGGGAGCGACACCGCGGCGCTCACGCGCGAGGCGGAGCGGATCGGCTTCCCGGTCATGGTGAAGGCGGCGCTCGGGGGCGGCGGCAAGGGCATGCGGATCGTCGAGGAGCGCGAGGCTCTCGATGAGGCGATGGCGAGCGCGGCGCGGCTGGCCCAGTCGGCGTTCGGCGACGGCGCGGTCTACCTCGAGAAGCGGGTCGCGCGCGCGCGGCACATCGAGGTGCAGGTGGCGGGCGACGGGCAGGGCGAGGCCATCCACCTGTTCGAGCGCGAGTGCTCGCTCCAGCGGCGCCATCAGAAGGTGATCGAGGAGTGCACCTCGCCGGCGGTCGACGAGCCGCTGCGCGCGAAGCTCACCGGCGCGGCGGTCGCGCTGGCGCGCGCGGTGCGCTACCGCGGCCTGGGCACGGTCGAGTTCCTGGTGGCACCGGACGGGGCGTTCTACTTCCTCGAGATGAACACGCGGCTCCAGGTGGAGCATCCGGTGACCGAGTGCGTCACCGGGCTCGACCTGGTGCGGCTCCAGCTCGAGATCGCCGCCGAGGGCCGGCTCGGATTGGCGCAGTCCGACATCGCGCGCAACGGGCATGCGATCGAGGCGCGCGTCTACGCCGAGGACCCTGCACGCAACTTCCTGCCGCAGGCCGGGCAGGCGGTCAAGGTGCGGTGGGCGGAGGGCGAAGGCGTGCGCGTCGACGCGGGGATCGCCTCGGGCGACGCGGTGCCGGTTCACTACGACCCGATCCTCGCCAAGGTGATCGCCGCGGGCGCCACGCGCGCGCAGGCGCTCGAGCGGCTCGCGGGCGCGCTCGACCAGTCGCTCGTGCACGGGGTGATCACCAACCTGCCGTTCCTGAGAGCGCTCGCGCGCGCCCGCGCGACGCAGCGCGCCGAGTTCGACACCGAGTGGGTCGAGCGTGAGTTCCTCGCCGGCTTCGCGGCGCTCGCCACCGCGCCGGTGCCGGACCTGGCGCTGGCC
>DATEMP010000365.1:0-4457 GCA_035275545.1 Candidatus Eiseniibacteriota bacterium
CCGTGTGCGTGGCGAGCTTCCCCGACGGCCGCGAGATCGAAGCGGAGGGCGTGCTCGAAGGCGCGATCGCCGAGGCGCCGCGCGGCACGCACGGGTTCGGCTACGACCCGGTGTTCGAGGTGGCCGGCATGGGGCTCACGCTGGCCGAGCTCGACGCGGCGCACAAGAACGCGCTCTCGCACCGGGCGCGCGCCGCGCGCGCCCTGGCGGAGTTGCTGCCCGCCGATTAGCGGTGGCGCTCCCCGCCCGCGGGGGGCAGAATCCGGGCGCCATGTCCGATCGCCGCTCGGAGAGCCGCACCACCGCCAACGCGCCGACGCTCTGGTCGCGCGCGGGCGGCCCGCTGGTCACGCTGCTCACGCTCGCCGGGATCGTCGCCCTCGCGCGCACCCCGTGGGCGGTCCCAACCCCCGCCGTGGTGTTCCTGGTGCCGGTGGTCTACTCGGCGTTCATTGGCGGCCTGGTGCCGGGCCTGGTGAGCGCCGGGCTCGGCGTGGCGTTCGCGGTGCTCTACTTCTCCGACCCCGGAGCCCCGCTCCAGTTCAGCGCCGACAACCTGGAGCGCCTGATCGGCGTGGCGCTCGCGACCCCGGCGATCGCGGTCATGGTCGGCCTGCTCAAGCGGCGCGAGCAGCGCCGGGTCGCCGCCCAGGCCGCCGGGCGCGCGGGAGAGCGCTACCGCGAGCTGGTCGAGGGCATCGACGGCGTGGTGTGGGAGGCGGACACCTCGGCCGAGCCGTTCCGCTTCACGTTCGTGAGCCCGCGCGCCGAGCAGCTGCTCGGCTATCCCGCCTCGCGCTGGCTCGAGGATCCGGGCTTCTGGCCGGATTGCATCCATGCCGGCGACCGGGACCGCTGGCTGGCGTTCGCGCGCGAGGTCGCGGCCGGCGGGTCGAACACGCAGATCGTCTACCGCGCGATCACCGCCGACGGGCACACGGTGTGGCTGCGGGACCGCATGCAGACCGTGCCCGACGCGCGCGGGATGCTGCGCGGCGTGCTGTTCGACATCACCGACCAGAAGCTCACCGAGGAGGGTCTGCGGGCGAGCGAGACCCGCAAGGGCGCGATCCTCGAGGGCGCGCTCGACTGCATCGTCACCATCGACCACAACGGCAACGTGACCGACTTCAATCCCGCCGCCGAGCGCACCTTCGGCTACCGGCGCGCCGACGTGCTCGGGCTGCCGATGGGGGATCTCATCGTCCCGCCCGAGCTCCGTGATGCGCACCGCCAGGGCCTCCGGCGCTTCCTCGAGACTGGCGAGGCGCGGGTGATCGGCCGCCGCATCGAGCTCACGGCGATGCGATCCGACGGCAGCGAGTTTCCGGTCGAGCTCACGATCTCGCGCATCCCGGGGGCCGAGCCGCCGGTGTTCACCGGCTTCATCCGCGATATCACCGAGCGCCGCGCGACCGAGGCGGAGCTGCGCGGCACGCTCTCGCTCCTCAGCGCCACGCTCGAGTCGACCGCGGACGGGATCCTGGTGGTCGATGGGGCGGGCAAGATCGTGAGCCTCAACCGCACCTTCTCGGACATGTGGCGCATCCCGGAGTCGATCCTCGCCGCGCGCGACGACCAGCAGGCGATCGCGTTCGTGCTCAGCCAGCTGAGGCATCCCGAGGCATTCCTCGCCAAGGTCCGCGAGCTGTACGCGCAGCCGGACGCGCAGAGCTTCGACGTCCTCGAGTTCAAGGACGGACGCGTGTTCGAGCGCTACTCGACGCCGCAGCGGATCGACGGCCGGAGCGTCGGCCGCGTGTGGAGCTTCCGCGACGTCACCGAGCGCCGGCACGCCGAGGCGGCGCTGCTCGAGAGCGAGCTCCAGCTCCGCCAGTCGCAGAAGATGGACGCGATCGGGCGCCTGGCGGGTGGGGTCGCGCACGATTTCAACAACCTGCTCACGGTGATCCTCGGCTACGGCGAGCAGATCCTCGAGCACATCAAGCCGCACGAGCCCATGCGCCGCCCGGCTGAGGAGATCCAGAGCGCCGCCGAGCGTGCCGCCGCGCTCACCCGGCAGCTGCTGGCGTTCAGCCGCAAGCAGATGCTCGAGCCGCGGGTGCTCGACCTGAACGCCACGCTCTCCGGGACCAGCCGGCTGCTGCGCCGCCTGATCGGCGAGGACATCCAGTTCGAGCTCAAGCTCGATCCGCTGCTGGGTCGCGTGCTCGCCGACGAGCCGCAGATCCAGCAGGTGGTCATGAACCTGGCGATCAACGCGCGCGACGCGATGCCCAACGGCGGGCAGCTCACGCTCACCACGTCCAACGCCGACCTCGACGAGAGCTTCGCGAATCGCCACCATCCGGTGCCCGCCGGCGCGTACGTGGTCATCGAGGTCAGCGACACCGGGATCGGCATGGACGCCGACACCCAGGCGCGCCTGTTCGAGCCGTTCTTCACCACCAAGGAGCGCGGCAAGGGCACCGGCCTGGGGCTCGCGACCGTGTACGGCATCGTCAAGCAAAGCGGCGGATACATCTGGGTCTACAGCGAGTCCGGCAAGGGTACGGTGTTCAAGGTCTACCTGCCTCGCCTGCTCGAGCCGAGCGAGACGGTGGTGGCGGCCACGCCCGCCGAGCGGCTGCCGGGCGGGACCGAGACCGTGCTGCTGGTCGAGGACGAGGCACAGGTGCGCGACCTGCTGCGCGGCATGCTCGAGCGGCACGGCTACCATGTGCTGGTGGCGCGATCGGGTGAAGAGGCGCTGGCGGTGGCCGGCGGTCGGGTCGGCGCACTCGATCTGCTGATCACCGACGTGGTCATGCCGGGGATTGGCGGGCCCGAGCTGGCGGCGCGGCTCACGCTCCGGCATCAGGGCCTGCGCGTGCTGCACATCTCGGGCTACACCGACGACGCGGTGCTGCGCCTGGGCGTGAGCGAGGGGGTCGCGGCGTTCCTCCAGAAGCCGTTCACGATCGAGGCGCTGCTGGTCAAGGTGCGCGAGGTGCTCGACGCGAAACAGCCCGCCTGAACCGCCGCGACAGTGCAACACGGATGGGGAAAGAATGGGGTGGATGACGGGGCTCGAACCCGCGACCACTGGAGCCACAGTCCAGTGCTCTACCAACTGAGCTACATCCACCACCACTACATCCGGGCCTGGTGCGCCTGGAGGGAATCGAACCCCCGACCCACGGATTAGAAATCCGTTGCTCTATCCGTCTGAGCTACAGGCGCGGGGTCGTCTCCGGCGCATCCCCATTGGCCGGACAAGCAGTCGGGGCGAGAGGATTTGAACCTCCGACACCCTGCTCCCAAAGCAGGTGCGCTACCGGGCTGCGCCACGCCCCGGACCATCCTTGCAATCGCGGACGGAGGAGCATACGGGGGGTGCGGGCCGGGCGTCAATTTACACGCGATTGCCGGGCGCGCAACGCGGCCGCTAGGCTCTCGCGCATGATCGAGCACCTCCCGACCTTCCTCGCGATCGCGGCGGTCGTCATCATCACGCCCGGTCCCGACACCGCGCTCACGCTGCGCAACACGCTGATCGGCGGGCGCCGCGGCGGCCTCGCGACCGCGCTGGGCGTGGTGACCGGGCAGACGGTGTGGAACGTGGCCACCAGTGCCGGGCTCGCCGGACTGCTGATCGCTTCCCGGCCCCTGTTCGGCGCCATCAAGCTGGTGGGCGCGTTCTACCTGATCTACCTGGGCGTCCACGCGCTGATCGCCGCGTGGAAGGGCGCCGCACCGGGCGAGGTCGCGGCCCCCGGCGCGACCGCGCGGGCCTCGGTCGCGTTCCGCCAGGGGGTGTTCAGCAACGTCGCGAACCCCAAGATGGCGATCTTCTTCACCAGCCTGCTGCCGCAGTTCGCGCGCCCGGGCGACACGGCGTTCGTGGGCTTGCTCGCCCTCGGCCTGATCTTCAGCACCATGACGCTGGTGTGGCTCGCCGGCTATGTCGTGGTGGCGGCGCGTGCCGGGGACGTGCTGCGGCGCCGCGGCGTGCGGCGGGCGCTCGAGGGCGTGATGGGGGCGCTGCTCGTGGCGTTCGGCGTGAGGCTGGCGACCGAGGAGCGCTGACTCTCACCCCTCGCCGACGAAGCGGTAGAGCGTGTAGCCCTCGACGCTGAGAACGCTCTCCACGGGCAACGCTTCGACCACTCCCGGCGCGAGTGCCCCCTCGGCCACCAGCAGCCACGGGACGTGATAGCGCGCCCGGATCAGGCGCACCGCGTCGGCGGTCGACGGCAGGAGCACGGTCGTCACCCCGGTGTACAGGTTCACCTCGCCGGGATGCGAAGCCATCAGCGGCCCCGCACCGAGCAGGCTGCGGATCCGGTGGCACACCCGTTCGCGTCGCGCACGCACCTGCTCGTAGCCGGGCATCTGGAAGTTCTGGTAGATCGCGGGCCACGGCAGGCTGGCGTGGTAGTTGAGCGCCACCGCGACCGTGAGCGCCACGCCCAGCAACAGCGACCGAGCCGGGCTCGCGTCCGGCAGGCGCCGGC
>DATEMP010000366.1:0-15236 GCA_035275545.1 Candidatus Eiseniibacteriota bacterium
TCGCCCGCGGTCCGGCCGGCGAGTGGCTGGCGAGGCCGCTCGGCTCCGCGCTCATCGCGATCGACGAGGCCCGTCCCGGGGACGCCCTGGCCGCGATCCGCAGCGTCGCGGACCGCGAAGACGTGCAGCGCTACCGGGTTCCGTGCTTCGCCTGCCGCCAGGGCTCGGTGGGGATGGAGGCCTCGGAAGACGCAGCCAGGTCCGCCTGATGCGGAGCCGCCGTCGACGCCCATGATAGCCTCGGGGCGTGTCCAAGCCCGCCCCGGGTCCCTCACGGCCGGACCCTGATCTGCCGATACTACCGACGACCATGAGCTCGCAGCTGATGCCCATTCCCGAGCCCGGGTCGGCGTCTCCACGCATCCGCCCGGTGTCGAACGCAGCGCCCCCGCCCACGGTGGACCTGCGCATCTTCGGCATGCACTGCGCGTCGTGCGTCCACTCGGTCGAGCAGGCGCTCAACCGGGTCCCCGGCGTGGCGGAGGCGAACGTCAACCTCGCCACCGAGCGCGCTCTGGTGCGGCTCGCCCAGCCGGTGCCGGTCGAGCAGCTCGCCGAGGCGGTGCGCAAGGCGGGATACGAGGCGCGCGCCGTGGCCGGGGCGATCGGCGACGATGCCGAAGGGCGCGAGCGCGCCGCCGAGCTCCGGAGCCTGCGGCGCCGGTTCGTCATCGCCGCGGCGCTCGCGCTCCCGATCGTGGTGCTGGGCATGTTCGGGATGCTGCCGCCGTTCAACCGCCTCGACGCGCAGACCCAGAACTGGATCCAGCTCGTTCTCTGCACCCCCATCCAGTGGTGGGCGGGCTGGCCGTTCGTGCGCGGCGCGTGGCGGGGACTCATGCGGCGTACCGCCGACATGAACCTGCTGATCGGGGTCGGCACGCTCACCGCCTACTTCTATTCGGTGGTGGTGACCGTGGCGCCCGGGCTGCTCCAGGGCGCGGGCGACCTCATCCACGTCTACTTCGACACCGCGGCCGTGATCGTGGTGCTCATCCTGCTCGGCCGGCTGCTCGAGGCGGGGGCGCGCGCCGGCACGTCGCAGGCGATGCGCCGGCTGCTCGACCTGAGGCCCCGGATCGCGCACCGGATGGACGCGAGCGGCACCCACGACGTGCCGCTCGACGACGTGCGCCCCGGCGACATCCTCGCGGTCCTGCCCGGCGAAAAGGTGCCGGTGGACGGCTCGGTGATCGACGGCCGCTCGTCCATCGACCGCTCGATGCTCACCGGCGAGCCCATCCCGGTCGAGATCGGCGCGGGCGACACGGTGGTGGGCGCGACCCTCAACCAGACCGGCGCGTTCCGCATGCGCGCCGAGCGCGTGGGCGCGGACTCGGTGCTCATGCAGATCGTGCGGCTGGTGCAGCAGGCCCAGGGCAGCAAGGCGGCGGTCGCGAAGCTCGCCGACCGGATCGCCGCGGTGTTCGTGCCCGCGGTGATCGCGATCGCGATCGGCACGTTCCTGTTGTGGGCCAACATCGGGCCCGATCCACGGCTCCCGCACGCGCTGCTCGCGGCGGTCTCGGTGCTCATCATCGCCTGCCCGTGCGCGCTCGGCCTCGCGACGCCGACCGCGCTCATGGTCGGCACCGGTCGCGGCGCCGAGCTCGGCATCCTGATCCGCGGCGCCGAGGCACTCGAGTCCGCGGACCGCATCGACACCGTGATGTTCGACAAGACCGGCACGCTCACCGAGGGCACGCCCACGCTGGTGGACGTGATGCCAGCCCCGGGGGTGGAGGCGGTGCGCCTGCTGCGCGTCGCCACCACCGTGGAGCAGCACAGCGAGCATCCGCTCGCCGGCGCGATCGTCACCGGCGCGCGGGTGCGCGGCGTCGCGCCCGGGGAGCCGCCCGAGCTCACCGCGGTGCCGGGGCGCGGCGTGATCGCCACGCTCGAGGGCCGCACGATCCTGCTCGGGTCTCCGGCGCTGCTCGCCGAGCACGGCGTATCGCTGGGGCCGCTCGAAGCCGAGCGGGCGCGCCAGGCGGCGATCGGCCGGACCGTGGTCGCGGTCGCGGACCGGGGCGTGGCGATCGGACTGCTCGCGGTGACCGACCGGCTCAAGCCCGATGCCCCGAGCGCGGTGGCGGCGCTCGAGAAGTACGGCCTGCTGGTGTGGATGGTGACCGGCGACGGCCAGCTCACCGCGCAGACGATCGCCAAGGAGGCGGGGATCGCTCCGGAGCGCGTGCGCGCCGACAAGATGCCCGTCGCCAAGCGCGAGGTGATCGTCGAGCTCCAGAGCGGGCGTCACAAGGTGGCGATGGTGGGCGACGGCCTGAACGACGCGCCCGCCCTGGCGCAGGCCGACCTGGGCGTGGCGATGGGCGGCGGCACCGACATCGCCAAGGAGACCAGCGGCATTACGCTGGTGCGCGGCGACCTCGCCGGCGTGCTGCTCGCGATCCGGCTCGCGCGCGCCACGCTCAAGGTGATCCGCCAGAACCTCTTCTGGGCGTTCATCTACAACACGCTCGGGATCCCGATCGCGGCGGGCCTGCTCTACATCGTGTTGCGCCCGGGCGGCTCGCTGGGGCCGATCATGGGCTGGGACGGCACGTTGAACCCGATGCTCGCCTCGCTGGCGATGGCGCTCTCGAGCGTCTCGGTCGTGACCTCGTCGCTGAGGCTCAAGGGATTCAAATAGGGCTACGCGAGTCCCCAGCGGTCGAGGTCGTCCTCGTCCAGCCCCAGCAGGTGCCCCACCTCGTGCTGGACGGTGATGCGCACTTCGCGCGCCAGCTCCTCGCGATCCGCGCACACCCGGAGCAGATTTCGTCTGAACAGGTAGATCGCGCCCGGCGACGACGGCAGGTCGCCGTGGGTGCGGGTCATGAGGTCGCGGCCCACGAACAGGCCCAGCACGTCGGGCGAGATGGGCGGCTTCTCGGCGAGCAGCACCGCGCGCGTCGGCAGGTCCTCGACCATCACCGGCATCTCGTCCAGGTGCTTGCGCACCTCGGCCGGCAGCTCGAGCAGGCTCTTCTCGACCAGCGTGTCGAACTCGGCCTCGTCGACCTCGAGCGGGGTCGGGAACCGCTCGGGATCGATCTCGCCCGCGATCTGTGCGTGCGCCGCGGCCCGCTCCGGGTCGCCGATGAAGTCGAGCGCCTTGGCGAGCAGGGCGTGGGTCTCGGCGGCCTCGACGTCGATCGCCAGCGCGCGCGCGGCATCGTCGCGGGCGGCGGCGGGCTCGACCAGCTCGTAGTGCGCGGCGGCACGCAGGTGAAAGAAGAGCGCCGGATCGGCGGAGCGCTCGGCGCCCTGGAGTGCGGCGAGTGCCCGGGCGGCGTCGCCCTCGTCGAGCGACACGGCGGCGTCCACGATCTTGAGGTCGGCATGGCCGGGGCGGGCCGCGAGCAGCCCGTCGATCGCGGTGCGCGCCGCCTCGGTCTTCCCCTCGTCGAGCAGGTCCCAGACCCGTTCGACCGCCTCCCACTGCGTCTCGTCGAGCGTCTCGTACGTCATGCGCCGCCACCTCCCGGACCGCGCAGCCTAACGCGGAAACCGGCGCGACGCACGCCGCCGCTCTGCTAGAGTCGCGTTGGACGTGCCCCCGGGAGGAGCTCAGATGACCCAGACCCAGGTGCTGAAACGGCTGCAGCGCGCGCACTGGCGCACGCTCCGGAACCATCTCAAGCGCGCGTTCCAGGAGGGCTACGAGGCGGGGCAGGCGCGGGCGCACGGCCTCGGCCGGCAGGGGCGAACCATCCGCTCCGACGCCACCGTGAACGGCCTGGTGCGCCTCATCGAGCGCCATTTCGGCCTCAAGCGCTACGGGTTCGAGGTGCGCGTGGTGCACGCCTCGTCCGGGCGGCGGGTCTCCGGCCACGACCTGCTCGCCAAGTACCGCGTCGAGGACGGCGAGTAGTCGATTTCACCGGCATCAGGCGCGGATGGAACCCCGTGCCGACCCAGGTCGATCGCCCTCTATTCGCGGCCCTGCGGCTGGTCTAGACTCCACCGCGCTCCACCGCTCCCGTCGCGCCCGAGGAGGTTCCCCATGCCCCGCCCGCTGTCCGTCGCCACGCTCGCGCTGGCGCTCGGCATCACGCTCGCGTCCGCCGCCCTCACCGCCGAGATCCCGACCTACCGCACGCCGCCCCAGGTGGTGGCCGACATCCTGGGCGCCCCGCGCGTGCCGCGCGGCGTCCCGAACGTCTCCCCCGACGGCGCGCGCATGCTGCTCTACGACCAGCCCACGCTCATCCCGATCTCGATCCTGGCCGAGCCGGTCGAGAAGCTCGCGGCACTCGAGATCCTTCCCGGCTTGCGCGCCACGCGCGGCCAGCTCAAGAGCGCGAGTGCCGGGTTCTCGATCGTCCCGGTGGCCGGGGGCGCCAAGGTGCGCGCCCAGCTCCCGCAGGGGGCGCGGGTGGGCGGCGCCTCGTGGTCCAACGCCGGCACGCGCCTGGCCGCGGTGCTCTACACACAGGGCGGCGCCGAGCTGTGGATCGTCGACGCGGTGACCGGCGCGGCCAAGCGCTGCGAAGGGGTCCACCTCAACACCGTGATCTACCGCACGCCCGAGTGGTCGAACGACGACACGTTCATCTGGTGCACGCTCGCGCCCGAAGGCCAGGCGGCGCTCGCCACGGCCAACCGGATCCCGCCCGGTCCCCAGATCCGGGTGGGCGCCGGGCGACCCACGCCGCAGCGCACCGCGCGCGACGTGCTCAAGAACGCCGACGACCAGGCACGGCTCGCCTGGTTCATGACCTCGCAGCTCGCGCGCGTTCCGGTCGCCGGCGGCGCGCCCCAGTCGATCGGCGCGCCGGCGTTGCTCGCGAGCTGGCAGGTCGCTCCCGATGAGGGCCACCTGATCGTCGAGCGCTTCACCGATCCGCTGCCGCTCGGGTTCCCGTTCTACCTCTATCCGCGCACGGCCGAGGTGTGGAACGCCGACGGCAGCCTGGCCGCCAAGCTCGGGGACCTGCCGCTCAATGACCGCAGCGCGATCTCGAGCGTCGCGAGCCTGGGACCGCGCGACGCCGCGTGGGGACCGGACGGCCAGTCGATCTTCTACCTGTCGTGGGAGGACACGCCCGGCGCCGATCCCATGAAGGCGATCAAGGACACGTCGCTCGCCCAGCCCGGCACCGACCGGATCATGCGCCTCGACGCACCGTTCACCGGCGAGCCGCAGGTGGTTTGCTCCAGCGACCAGCAGTTCAACGGCACCGAGTGGACGTCGAGCGGGCGGCGGCTGCTCTTCTACGAGAGCTACCAGCCGCGGCGTCGGGCGCGCCTGGGCTGGGTCGATCCGTTCGCGGCCAGGCCCGAGCGGCACGTCCTGGTCGACCGCTCGACCGAGGGCGTCTACGACGACCCCGGCAATCCGCTCTACCAGAAGGCCGGGCACGAGTACCACGCGTGGACCACGGCGGACGGCAACGGCCTCTATCTCGCCGGCGACGGGTTCCGCAAGGACGGGCAGCGCCCGTTCCTCGACCGGATGGATCTCGGGACCGGGAAGACGACGCGCCTCTACGAGAGCGTGCCCACGCACCTCGAGCCGGTGCTGGTGCTGCTCTCCGGCGACGGCAAGCGCTTCATCACCTCGCGCCAGTCCAACCGCGAGGCCCCCAATTACTATGTGCGCAAGGCGGGGGAGAAGCTGGGGAAGAAGCTCAGCGACTTCACCGATCCGGCGCCGGCGCTCACCGCCTCGCAGCGCTTCCAGTTCAAGTTCATGCGCCCCGACTCGGTCGAGCTGAACGCCGAGGCGGTGCTGCCCGCCGACTGGAAGCCGGGCACCCGGCTCCCCACCATCTTCTGGGTCTATCCCAACGACTACCGCTCGGCGGCAGCGGCCTCGCAGAACCGGCGCGCGCCGAACCGGTTCCCGTCGCAGAGCGCGCTCAATCCCGAGGTGCTGGTCACCCAGGGCTATGCGGTGGTGTACGCGGACATCGCGGTGGTGGGCACCAACGACCAGTACGTGAAGGAGATCGGCATCAGCGCCAAGGCGGCGATCGACGCGTGCGAGAAGCGGGGCTTCTGCGACCGCGAGCGGGTGGGGGTCGGGGGGCACTCCTACGGCGCGTTCTCGACCGCGAACCTGCTCGCCCACACCGACCTCTTCAAGGCCGGCAGCGCGAGCGACGGCGCCTACAACCGCACGCTTACCCCGTTCACGTTCCAGGCCGAGGAACGGTCGCTCTGGGAGGCGCGAGACACCTACATCCAGATGTCGCCCTTCCTCTACGCCGGCCAGATCAACGAGCCGCTGCTCCTGCTCCACAACCTGGACGACACGAACGTGGGCACCAACCCCATCCAGTCACAGCGGATGTTCGAGGCGCTCAACGGACTTGGCAAGACCGTGACGTTGATCGAGTACCCATACGAAGACCACGGACCCGCCAGCCGGGAAACGGTGTTCGACTATTGGACGCGCGTCATCGAGTGGTTCGACCGCTACGTCAAGAAGGCGCCCGGCGGTCGCGCCGCCGCCACTGGAGGGTCCGAACCCGCCCGCTGAGGGTCGCGCCCGAGGCGGCCGATACCATGAAACGCTGTCGTGACTTCGTGAAGTCGCGACCCAAACGCGCGCCAGTCTTGACGCTCGGCGCGCGGGAACCGTAGACTCACGGCGTTCTCTCACCACGCAACCGGCACCCGAAATCGTACCGGAGAACCTTTCCCATGAAGTTCCTTGCACCCCGCATGCTGGCCGTCCTCGTGCTGGCAGCCCTCGGCTGGATCGTGCTCGCCGGCGCCACGACCAAGGCGCCGTCGCAGCCCGACAAGCTGGTCATCCTCTCCACGTCCGACGTGAAGGGGGAGTTCAAGCCCTGCGGCTGACACACGCCCAAGGGGGGCCTGGCCCGGCGGGCCAGTTTCGCGGATAGCATCAGAGCGGCGTACGGCCAGGTTCTCCTGGTCGACGGCGGCGGTTTCTTCCCTGAGAACGACGCGGCCGAGTATCAGTCGGTCGCGAACTTCCTCATGGATGGGATGAAGCTGCTGGAGACCGACGCGGTGGGCGCGGGCGAGAAGGAGCTGCGGTACGGCTTCTCGTTCCTGAAGGCGAACATCGAGCGCAGCGGGCTGCCGGTGGTGTGCTCAAATCTCTATGTGAAGGGAAGCGCCAAGCCGGCGCTGACGCCGTACATCATCAAGAAGGTGGGAACGGTCAAGGTCGGGATCTTCAGCCTGATGAGCGACAAGGTCGCCTACGGTCCATCGCAGGACTCCCTGCGGGTGGAGGAGCCGGCGGCGGCGGCGCGGCGGGTGATCGCGGAGATGCGCAAGAAGGGCGCGACCGTGACGGTGCTGCTGTCGAACCTGGGGAAGGTGGACAGCGAGGACCTGGTGGCGGCGGTGCCCGGGGTGGACGTGCTGGTGGTGGGGCATGCGAGTTCGCTCCTGATGAAGGGGCGGATGATCAAGAACACGGTGGCGGGCTACGGCGGCGAGAAGGGCCAGTACATGGGGCGGACGCTGGTGACGCTGGACGCCAAGAAGGCGCAGGCGACCGGCGAGAACGAAGCGTTCATGCTCGGGCCCGAGGTGGGCGAGCGCGCCGAGATCGCCAAGCTGGTCAAGGCGTTCGACGACGGTTTCAACGAGAAGCTGCGCAAGTCCCAGCAGGAGAGCGCCGCCAAGGCGGCGGCAGCCAAGGGGCAGGACAACCCGGACCGGTTCCTGGGCGCCGAGCTGTGCATGCGGTGTCACCAGAGCGAGGGCGAGCAGTGGCGGACGACGTCGCACGCGGTGGCGTGGAAGACGCTCACCGACGGCGGGAACGACACCAAGCCGGAATGCGTGAGCTGCCACGTGGTGGGCTACCGGCGTCCGGGCGGGTTCCAGTCGGTGGCGGATGCGCCCAAGCTCGCGAACGTGCAGTGCGAGAACTGCCACGGCATGGGCACCATGCACGAGGCGTTCTCCAATCCGCACAAGGCGGTGACCGAGCAGGTGTGCCAGGAGTGCCACCAGGGCGAGAACGATCAGAACTGGAACTGGTCGGCCAAGCGGCCGCTGATCGTGCACTCGAACAAGTCGGGCGAGACCCTCAAGAAGAAGACCGGCGCCACGACCATGCCCAAGGCCGGCTCGCACTAGTTTCGCTCCACGATACGAATCCATCTCGCGTGGCCGCCGATCTCCGGCGGCCACGCGTTTTTCTCGTGGGCCGTGCGAAATGACATGCGTTTCACATCTGGGGCCGCGCGGGATTGGAATGGCGCGCCCCTTGCGGCTTAGAATCGTCGGCGTGTTTGATCCCAGGGTTCCATCCGGTGTGAGGGAGGAGCGTCGATGAGCGAGACCTCGGTCCGCGGCGGCGTGGCGATCATCGTGATCGGCGGCGCGGTGCTGGGCCTGCTCTACAACGGCGTCGGCCTCGCGACCCGGCCTCCGCGCGGCATTGCCTGGATCGCGAAGGAAGATTCGATCCCGAGTCTCGAAGGGCTGATCGACACCACCGCGACCGGATCGGTGGAGCCGGCGCCTGCTCCATCCGCGACCGCACCGCCGGAACCGTCCTCCGGGACCACGCCCGCGCCGTCGACGTCCTCGCCGTCCGGGACCTCGCCGTCCACGACCGCGCGACCCTCGCACGACCCGGGAAGTGCCAAGCCGGGTGCCACCACCCAGACACCTTCCGGCACCGCGGCCACCAAGACTCCGCCGGCCCCGACCACGAGCGCGCCCCCGGTGCCCGAGCCGCGCGCCACGGCGCCGCTGCCGTTCATCCCCGAGAGCAGCCAGCCGATCAAGGTCGAGCTGGCGATGACCAAGCGGTTCTTCGACGCGCGCGGTGCGCTGTTCGTCGACGCGCGCGACCAGGCGGAGTACGACAAGGGCCACATCCCGGGCGCGATCCGCCTCACCAATCCCGAGGCGCAGAACGAGCCCGAGCGCATGAAGGCGCTGCCGGTCAACGGGCGCCCGACCATCGTCTACTGCGAGGGCGGTGCCTGCGAGGCGTCGCTCGATCTGGCGCGGTTCCTCCTCGAGTCCGGCTTCAAGAAGGTGCTGGTCTACATGGGCGGCTATCCCGAATGGGAGGCGGCGGGGAACGCGGTCACGCGCGGGAGCGCGCCATGAACGGCCTGCTGCGGCTGATCGCGCGTCCCCCGGTGGTGTTCATCGCCCAGACCGTGGTGGCGCTGGTGTTCCTGGCGGCGGCGCTGGGCAAGATCGGCGACGCGGCGACCTTCGCGCGCCAGATCCACTACTTCCGGCTGCTGCCGCCCGCGCTCGAGAACCTCATGGCGATGACGCTGCCGTGGGTCGAGCTGGTGGCCGCGCTCGCGATCCTGTTCCGCGTCCGGCCGCGCGCCGGCTCGGTGGTGATCGCCGCACTCATGGGCCTGTTCGTGTTCGTGGTCGCCGCCGCTCTGGCGCGCGGCCTCGACATCGAGTGCGGATGCTTCGGCACCGCGGACGCGAGCCGGGTCGGGACCGCCAAGATCCTCGAGAACATCGGGCTCCTCGCGCTCTCGCTGATCGCGAGCCTCCGGCCGCGCACCGACGTTCCGGAGCCGAGTCCGGCGCGCGTGCTTGACGCCGCGCAGCCCCACTCCTAGTCTCCCGCTCGGCCCACAGCATGCGGCCTCCCGCGCCTGAAAACGGCGCCGTGGGAGGCGCGCCGGCCTCGCCCATCGCCGAGCCCGACGCACGACCGCACAGGAGTGTGCTCCCGTGAGCCCGACCCCCTCGACGTCCGCCAGCCGCGCAACCGCGAGCCCGAGCCTCGCCGGCGTCCAGTACCACGAGACCATCCTCGACACGATCGGCCGCACGCCGCTGGTGCGGATCCGCAAGCTGGCGCGCGACTGCGCGTGCCCGGTGCTCGCCAAGATGGAAAGCTTCAATCCCGGCGGGAGCGTCAAGGACCGGATCGGCATCACCATGGTGGAGGCCGCCGAGCAGGACGGGCGCCTGAAGCCGGGCGGGACGATCGTCGAGTGCACCTCGGGCAACACCGGGCTCGGCCTGGCGATGGTGGCGGCGATCAAGGGCTACCGCGCGGTGCTGTGCATGCCCGACAAGGTGTCGAGCGAGAAGGTGAACCTCCTCAAGGCGTTCGGCGCCGAGGTGCTGCTGGCGCCGACCGCGGTCGCGCCCGAGTCGCCCGAGTCCTACTACTCGGTGGCGCGCCGGATCGCCGCCGAGCGCCCGGGCGCGTTCCTGGCGAACCAGTACTTCAACCCCGCCAACCCCGAGGCCCATTACCGCACCACCGGGCCCGAGCTGTGGCAGCAGACCGCGGGCCGCATCACGCACTTCGTGGCCGGCATGGGGACGGGCGGCACGATCAGCGGCGTGTCGCGCTACCTCAAGGAGCAGATGCCCGCGGTGCGCGTGATCGGCGCCGACCCGATCGGCTCGATCCTCAAGCACTACCACGAGACCCGCGAGATGTCGGAGCCGCACACCTACAAGATCGAGGGCGTGGGCGAGGACTTCATCCCCGGCACCACCGACTTCTCGGTGGTCGACCAGGTCATCTCCTGCACCGACCGCGACGGGCTCAACATGGCGCGCCGGCTGGCGCGCGAGGAGGCGCTGTTCACCGGCGGCTCGGGGGGCATGGCCGCCTGGGTGGCCCTCGAGGTCGCGAAGCTGGCGCCCGCGGACGCGCTGGTGGTGGTGCTGATCCCCGACACCGGCGAGCGCTACCTGAGCAAGGTGCACAACGACGCCTGGATGCGCGACAACCACCTGCTCGACCTGAGCGCCGCCTCGGCGCGGGATCTGGTGGGCGGCAAGTCGCGCAAGATGCCGGCGCTCATGTCGGTCCAGGCGAACGAGCCGCTCAGGCGGGCGCTGGCGCTGGTCGAGCAGCACGACGTCACGCAGGTGCCGGTGTTCCGCAACGGCGAGCTGGTGGGCACCCTCTACGACAGCGACATCCTGCGCGCGGCGCTCGGCGATCCGTCGGCGATCGAGAAGCCGGTGGAGGGCTGGATGACCGACGCGCTCCCGGTGGTGGCGGGCGACGAGCCGGTCGAGCGCGTAACGCGGCTGCTCGCCGCCCGCAACCCGGCGGTGCTGGTGCGCGAAGACGGGGCGTACGTCGGGATCCTCACCCGCTTCGACATGCTCCAGTTCATCGCCGGGGCCGAGTGATGGGCGGCGACGCGTCGCTCCCCCAGGGCGCCGGCTTCAGCACGCGCGCGATCCACGCCGGGCAGGAGCCCGACGCCGCGACCGGCGCGGTGGTGGTGCCCATCTACCAGACCTCGACCTACGCCCAGGACGCGCTGGGGAAGAACCGGGGCTACGAGTACGCGCGCACCCACAATCTCACGCGCGCGTCGCTCGAGCGGAACCTCGCCGCGCTCGAGGGCGGGCGCCATGGGCTGTGCTTCGCCTCGGGCCTCGCGGCCACGAACACGCTGCTCGAGACGCTCTCCTCGGGCGACCACGTGGTGGCGGGGAACAACCTCTACGGCGGCACGTTCCGGCTCATGGACAAGGTGTTCAAGCGGCTCGGTCTCGGCTTCACCTTCGTCCCGGCCGACGACCCGGAGGTGGTCGAGCGCGCGTTCCAGCCCGCGACCCGCATGCTGTTCGTGGAGACGCCCACGAATCCCATGATGCAGCTCACCGACATCGCGGCGGTGAGCGAGCGCGCGCATAAGCGCGGCATCACGGTGGTGGTGGACAACACCTTCATGACCCCGTTCTTCCAGCGGCCGCTGGCGCTCGGGGCCGACGTCGCGCTGCATTCGGTCACCAAGTACCTGAACGGCCACAGCGACATGCTGGGCGGGGCGCTGGTCACCAGCGACGAGAAGCTCGCCGAGTCGCTGCGCTTCCTCCAGAACGCGGCCGGTGCGGTGCCCGGCCCGATGGACTGCTGGCTGGCGCTGCGGGGCACCAAGACGCTCGCGGTGCGCATGGAGCGCCACGATCAGAACGCCCGGGCGCTGGCTGCCTTCCTGGCCGACCATCCGCGCGTCTCGTCGGTGCTCTACCCGGGATCGCCCAAGCATCCCCAGCACGCGCTCGCCAAGCGGCAGGCCACCGGGTTCGGTGGCATGATCTCCTTCATCCCCGGGGACGGCAGCCTCGAGGCCGGACGGTGCGTGTTCGACCGCTTCCGCCTGTTCGCGCGCGCCGAGAGCCTGGGGGGCGTCGAGAGCCTGGTCTGCCACCCCGCCTCCATGACCCACGCCTCGGTCCCGCGGGAAACCCGGCTCGGCATGGGGTTCGCGGACGGTCTGCTGCGCCTTTCGGTCGGAATCGAGGATCTCGACGACCTGCGCCAGGACCTCGATCAGGCACTCCAAGTCATTTAGTGACTGATTGTTAGGCGGTGGCGCCCCGCCCCCGGCGGGGAAAAATCGGGATTGACAACCCAGGGGCCTGACCCTAGCCTACCGCGGCGTTTGACAGTTCCGGCGTGCGACGCCTTCCGGGTCCTGGACGCCTATGACGAAGAGGAGTCACTCGTTGCCGCATGGACGCCGCCATCGAAACACCGCTTCCCAGTGGTGTTTTTTTGTCTATTTGAGTCCACGAATATCAGCGCCGCGCCCGGCTGCAAGCCGGAGCGGCGGGACCGAGGGGAGGTGAAGAAATAATGCGAAAGCTTGTCGCAATGACGACGGTCGCCCTTCTGGCGCTGACGCTGGCTCTCGCCGTCGTGAGCTGTGGCACCAAGACGCAGCAGGATACGGGTGCCACCACGACGACCACGACGACCACCACCACCGAGACCATGCCTGACACCGCGATGATGGCTGACACCAGCATGGGCGGAGGCCACTGAGCCGCCGGTTCATCGTTGGACGATTTCATAGCCTCAAGAGGAGGGGAGGAACCGACTCGCTCGGGGACTTCCCTCCTCGCCGTTCGTGGCCGATCGCGCTGGAAGCCGCCGTTTTGGGGGCGTTTGGGGGATTCTCCCCGCAACCTCTTCGCGCCCCGGTGCGTATTCGTGGCGTCCGAAGGGGGGCCGGTATCGTGAGATCGAGACTGGTGGCGTGGGTGGTGGCGGGGGCGCTGGTCGCCGCCTGCCCGGCCCAGGCCACGCCGCGGGAGTGGCGCGAAGAGAGCGAGAAGACCGTCGACCAGGGCCGCATTCGCTCGGTCGAGATCACCAACTCGCGCGGCCGTGTCGAGCTGTCCCCGAGCCCCGACGGCAAGATCCACGTGAGGGCGCTCAAGATCGTGCGGTCCCACGATCCCGAGAAGGCGCAGACCATGGCGCGGGGCATCACGGTCCAGACCGATACGCAGGACGACCGCTTCACGGTGGAGGTCTTCTATCAGAAGCGTCACACGATCAAGATCGGCTTCTGGGACATCTTCAAGGTCGACGGCGTGAGCTATCCCCGGTACGAGGTGCGCATCGCCTGCCAGGTCCCGCCCGGCGTCGCGGTCTCGGTGCGTGAGACCAGCGGCGACGTGCGGTCCGACGGTGTGACCGGCCGCCAGGAGCTGCGCAGCACCAGCGGCGACGTCGACGTGCGCTCGCCCGGCGCGCGCGTCGAGGCCCACAGCACCAGCGGCGACGTGAACGCCAGCGGGTTGAAGGATGCGCTGGTGCGCACCGTGAGCGGCGACATCGTCGTGCGCGACGTGAGCGGCCCGCTGCGCGCCCAGAGCACCAGCGGCCGGATCACCGTGACCGGCGCCGCGGACAGCCTGGCGCTCAACACCGTGAGCGGCGACATCCGCGCCGAGGGAACGCCGCGCGGCCTCGATGCGGGAACCACGAGCGGCGGGGTGACCGCGCGCGGCCTCTCGGGCCGGGTCAAGGTCAGCAGCACGAGTGGGGACGTCCGGATCGACGTGAAGGGACCGCTCCGCGGTCTCGACGCGAGCAGCTCGAGCGGCTCGATCCGTCTCCAGCTCGATCCCTCGATCGCCTGCGCACTCGACATGCGCACGTCCAGCGGCACCCTGGAGGCTTCACTTCCCATGGAAATGCGCACCGTTACCCGGCGCAACGTCTCGGGCACCATCCGCGGCGGGCGCACACCGGTGGTGCTTCACACGTCGTCCGGCGACATCACCGTGGCGGGCGGAGGGCAATAGACCATGCGACGCCTGTCGATTCTCGTCGTGATCGCGGCAGCCGGAACCCTGTTCTCCCTGGCGACCCTGGCGGCGATCGGGTTGGGGGTGTGCTCCCAGCGTCCGAACGCGGCGGCCCTGCTGCTGCCCGCGGCCGCGAACGCCCAGCAGGTCATGCAGTTCAAGTCGGTGCCCGCCGAGAGCGCTGCGGCCGAAGAGCGGCGGCGTTCGCGGCGCGCTGCCCGCGACCGCGACCCCGACCCCGATCCGCAGGTGGACGTGGCGATCCCGGTGCCGCCCAACGCTCCGGAGCCCCCCTCGGTTCCGGAACCGCCCGAGGAAGTGGACCGCTCGGGTGACGTGGTGCGGTTCGGCTCGGACATCCGCATCCGCGAGGGCCAGAACGTCAGCGGCGACGTGGTGGCGATGGGCGGTGACGTGACCGTGAACGGGCACGTCGAGGGCGACGTGGTGGCGATGGGCGGCGATGTGTTCCTCGGCGCCACCGGCAAGGTGGACGGACAGGTGGTCACCCTGGGCGGCCAGCTCCACGAAGAGCCGGGCTCGCACGTCGGCGGCCAGCGCGTGACCGCGGGCGGCCTGTCGAAGCGCTGGAAGGGATGGCCGTTCCTGGGCGTCATGGGCATCGTGGGATCGGGACTCAAGGCGCTGTTCGCGATCGCCAAGATGGTGGTCGTGCTGCTCATCGCCTGGGGCTTCACCCAGCTCGCCCCGCAGCGCACCCAGGTCGCCTTCGACGCGTTCCGGAACCAGCCGCTCAAGTCGCTGGGTGTCGGTCTCCTGGCGTGGGCGCTCATCATCCCCTCGATCGTGGCGCTCGCGCTCGTGGTTGCGATCCTGTGCATCACGATCATCGGCATCCCGCTCGCGATCGCGGTCGCGATCGGCTACGTGTTCGGCATGATCGTGCTGGCGGTGTGGGGCTACGTGGTCGGCGCCGCCGTGCTCGGCGAGCGGCTGTCCCGGCAGCTCGGCCGCACCGCCTCGTCGCTCACGCTCATGGCGGTGTGGGGCATCGTCGCCCTCACTGCGATCAAGGTGGTCGGGCACCTGTTCGGCGGCCTGCCGATGGGCGGCGGAGCGGGAGGGATGCTCATCCTGCTCGCCACGCTGATCGGCGCCGCGCTCACCACCATGGGTGCGGGTGCCCTGCTCACCACCCAGCTCCGCCGCGACCAGATCGCACGCTGGTGGCCGGGCGCGCGCGGCCACGTGCCGCCGGCCGC
>DATEMP010000367.1:0-10733 GCA_035275545.1 Candidatus Eiseniibacteriota bacterium
CGCGGCGCGCTTCGATCCACGACTGGTGCGCGGCGCGCGCGGACTCGGCGCGGTAGCCGCGCGCCTCCGGCCACCCGCTCATGTCCGCATAAGCGATCGCGGGCCCGCGCTCGGCGAGCATGCGGTCGAGGCGCGGCAGGAGCACCTCACGGTCGGTGTCCCGCAGGTGGCAGAGCACCTCGATCGCCGACCAGCGGCCCGGCCCGGGCGCCTGCGCCCAGCGCGCGGCGGTGTAGCGATCCAGCCGCGGCGCGACCCAGTGCGGGCTCTCGGAGAGCGTGGCGAGCAGCTGGCTCCATTCCAGGAAGCCGAGCGCTCCGGGCTCGCGGCTCAGGCCGGTGTCGCTGTCGGCGCCCGGATGGGGCCGCGCGAAGCCGCGCTCCCGGTAGCTCACCGCCAGCGCCGCGTAGTGCGCGGCACTCCCCCGCATGCCCTCCCGCTCCGCGGGCGTCACCGGCCGCACCACCTTGCCGGGCGAGCCGAGCACCAGGCTGCCGGGGGGCACCACCTGCCGCTCCAGCACCAGCGCCCCGGCGCCGATCAGCGAGCCGCTGCCGATCACGGCGCCCGAGAGCAGGATCGAGCCCATGCCGATCAGGCACTCGTCCTCGATCACGCACCCGTGGATGATCGCGCGGTGGCCGATCGTGACGCGCGCCCCGACCCGCGCCGGCAGCCCCTCGTCCTCGTGGATCACCGAGAGATCCTGGAGGTTCGAGTCCTCGCCGATCTCGACCGGGGCCGAGTCGCCGCGCACCACCGCGTTGAACCACACGCTCGCGCCCCGCCCGAGCGTCACGTCGCCCACCACCACCGCGCCGGGCGCCACGAACGCGCCCGGGTCGAGGTGGAGGTTCGGGACCCACGCGCCCGGGGCTCGCGTCACGCCAGCCTCGCCGCTTCGCCCACGAACGGGTTCTCCCGCCGCTCGACGCCGATCGTGGTCATCGGGCCGTGCCCGGTGTAGACGTTCACGTCGTCGCCGAGCGGGAAGATCCGCTCGCGGATCGCCTTCTCGAGGATCTCGAACGACCCGCCCGGCAGATCGGTCCGGCCGATCGAGCCCGCGAACAGCGTGTCGCCCACCCACAGCATGTTCTGCCAGCGGAAGCACACGCCGCCCGGCGAGTGGCCGGGGGTGTGGATGACCTCGATCATCTCCTCGCCGAGCGGCAGGCGCTGCCCGTCGGCGAGATCGTGGACCACCCCCGGAGCGACCGCGGGCGGGAATCCGAACGCCGCGCCCTGCTCAATGAGGCGGTCGAGCAGCGGCCGGTCCGCGGGATGGAGCCAGTACTCGCCGCCCACCGCCTCCTGCACCGTGCGCATGCCGGCGACGTGGTCGTAGTGGGCGTGGGTGTTGAGCACGTAGCGCACCTTGAGATCGGCGGCGCGCACCGCGTCGATCACCGCTTCGGGCTCGAAGCCCACGTCCACCACCGCGGTCTCGCGCGTGGCGACGCACACGATCAGGAAGCTGTTGTTGTCGAGCGGGCCGAGGTTGAGGATGCGATGGGTGAGCGGCATGGTCAGCGCTTGTAGCCGATACGGCGGAGGAACTCGCGCCGCTCCTGCTTCGCCTGATCGTCCTCGGTGCCGCGCGGCGACATGCCGTCCACCACGCCCACGACGCCGCGGCCCGGCCCGCTCTGCACCACCAGCGCCTCGACCGGGTTGGCGGTGGCGCAGAACACGTGGCACACCTCCGGGCACTGCTTGACCGCGTTCAGCAGGTTGATGGGATAGGCCCCGCGCAGGAGCAGGTAGAAGGTGTGCCCGGCGGCCACCTCGCGGGCGTTGCCGGCCGCCGCCTCGATCAGCTCCGGGTCGTTCCCCTCGGTGCGGATCAGGCACGGTCCCGAGGCCTCGCAGAAGGCGAGCCCGAACCGGGCGCCGGGGACCGTGGTGACCACGATCTCGGCGAGATCCTCGACGGTCTTGATGAAGTGGGCCTGCCCGGCCACCAGATTGCACTCGGTGGGGATGTCGAGCTGCACCCGGGTGATGTCCATGCGCGCCTCCGGGGCCGGCACGCTACGGGGACGCCGCGGCCGGCGTCAAGGCGCGGGTGCGGCCGACCTCAGAACGCCTGGCTCGAGCTGAACGAGAACACCGCCTCGCGCGGTCCCGGCCCATGGGGCGAGATCCGCCAGGCGACGTCGAGGCGCACCACCCGGTTGAGCGCCGAGCGCGGCGGCGAGAGCCGGAGCCCGATCCCGGCGTCGTGCTGCCAGGGCGCCCCGGCCGATCCCGGTCCCCAGGTGCGCGCGGCATCCCAGAAGCCGGCGGCCCCGAACGAGACCAGGTGCAGCACCTCGCGCGCGATCACCCAGCGGCTCTCGGCGTTGAGCCGCCAGAGGCGGTCGCCGGCGAGCGCGTGCACGTCGTGGGCCCTCAGGCCGTTGAGCCCGCCGACCACCAGCTGGAAGTCGCGGGTGGTGCGCCAGCCACGCGCGCCGAGTGCCGCGAGCACCAGGGTGTGCCGGCGCGTGAAGCGCTGGTCGACCCAGCGCGCGTCGACCTGCGCCTGCGCCTCCCGGGGCCCGGCCTGGAGCCGGGTGGACCCGGCGACCCGCAGCAGGGCGAAGCCGGCCCCGTGCGAGAATCCGGTGGCGAGCCGCGCGGCCGCGTACCCCTCGTCGATCGTCCCTCCCAGCGCCTTGGGCGAGAAGCCGCCGGCGATCGTCAGCGAGTGGCCGAGATCGAAGTCCTCGATCCCGTCCAGCCGGTCGACGCCGATGCGCTCGACGAACCGGGGATGCCACAAACGCGCCTCGACCGCCAGCCGGCGCAGGCGCAGCACCTCCTCGCCTCCCGCGAAATCGGCGGGCGCGTTGGGCGCGAGCGTCGAGGACCCGAGCCTGCGATCCGAGACCAGGAACGAGCCGGTCAGGCGCGCGACCGTGCCGTCGCGGCGCCGGCCCAGGCCCGCGAACACCGCGACGGTCTCGATGCGGCGCGCGAAGATCGCGGCCTCGACGCCCCCGTCGTAGAGCCGCCCCTCCGCGGCCACGCGCTCCGCCCGCACCCCGAGCGTGTGCGGCGCGTCCTCGGCGTAGAAGGGAAGCTCGATCGACGCGGCGTTCACCGTTCCGCTGGTGCCGCCGCTGGTCACCCCCGAGGCCCTCACCCGCGAGCCCAGCACCGACGGGTCGGCGAGCTCGATCGAGCGTGAGATGCCGGTGGGGTCCTCGCGGTAGGCGAGCGCGATGTACTTGGCGCGCCCGAAGAGGTTTCGCTCCGAGAACTGGAACGACCCGTAGGTGCGGGCACCTCCGCGCTCGAGGTTGAACTGGGGCGAGGTGGTCCACGCGTCGTGGGTCTCGACCGTCACCAGCGTGGAGTCGCCGGAGCGGCTTCCCTCCACCTCCGCGGAGTTGAAGATGTCGAGCGCCCGGAGCGACCGCTCGGTCTCCCGCGCGCGGGCCTCGGACCACGGCTCGCCCGGCACGATCAGGATCTGGCTGCGCAGCGTGGCATGCCGGGTCCGCACGTGGAGCCGGTCGGCGAGCCGGTAGAGGGGCGCGAGCCTGCCGGGCGGCGGCGGGTCGAAGATCCCGAGGGTCGCGGTGGCGATCCGCGCGATCGGCATACCCTCGACCGGCGCCCCTGAGACGGCGGCCGAGTCCGATGCCTGGCTGTCCGCCGCCTGGCTCGAGCCGCCGGCCAGGACGGCGGCGAGCGCGACCAGGCTAGCGGCGGCGAGCGCCGCCGAGCCTCTCACGCGCCAGCTGCGCCTCGCCCGATTCGGGGAAGCGCTTGACCAGATCCTCGAAGGTCTTCTTCGCCGCATCCGCCTGCCCCAGTCTGTCCCGGCTCAGCGCCAGCTTGTAGAGCGCAGCCGGCACACGATCTCCCTGCGGCCAGCCGCGCTCCACGCGCCCGTACTCGACCGCCGCACTATCGAACTGGGACTGGGCGAAGAAGCATTCCCCGACCCCGTACTGGGCATTGTCCGCGAGCTCGGCGGTCGGATAGCGCCGCACGAAGTCCCGGAAGCCCTGAAGCGCCAGCCCGTACCGCCCCTGGGTGAGATCCTGGGTGGACTGGTCGTACATCTGATTCGGATCGCCCTGCGCGGGCCCGGTCGGCGCCGGCGCCGCTGCGCGCTGGCTGACCTGCTGGAACCGCCCCATGACTTCGTTGAGCTTGCCCTCCAGGCGCCCCATCTGCTCGAACAGCTCCTGCGTCGTGGTCCCCGTGGACGCGCGGGTGCTGAGCAGGATGTCGCGCTGCTCGGCGACCTCCCGCCGCGCGTCCTTGAGAGCGGAATAGGCGAGCTCCTGGCGCACCGACATCGTGTCGACCACGACCCGCAGGCTGTCGAGACCCGAGCGAAGCAGCGCGATCTGCCCGGCCCCACAACCCGAAAGCACCGCGATCGTTCCAGCGACCATCACCGCCGCCAGGGCGCGGGCTGCGCGACCCGCGGCACGCCGGGCGGGGTGGGTCAAGGTATCGGCCGAACCGGTGCCGCTCATGATGCGCGGATCACGAAGTGCGCCCTGCGGTTGAGCTGGAAGGACGCCTCGTCGGATCCGGCCGCGAACGGCCGCTCCTTGCCGTACGAAATGATGTTGATGCGCGACTGGGCGATGCCCGCCGCCACCAGGTAGTCGCGGGCCGCCTGCGCGCGTCGCTCGCCCAGCGCCTGGTTGTACTCGACCGTGCCGCGCTCGTCGCAATGCCCCTCGATCGTGATCCCCACGCCGGCATTGTCACGCAGCAGCTTGGCGTTGGCGTCGAGCACCGCCTTGGCGTCCTCGCGGATCAGGTACGAGTCGTAGTCGAAGAACGCGGGCTTGAGGTCCTCGGCGGTGAGGGCGCCGGACGGCGGCGTGGTCTCGGTGGGCGGTGCGGGCGGCGGCGCGGGCGGTGGCGCCGGCGTCTCGGTGGGCGGGGTCGGAGGAGGCTCCGGAGTCGCCACCGGCTTCTTGGCACAGCCGGCGACCAGTGCGGCACCGACCAGCAGCGAGGCCAACACGACGCGCATGCGCTTCATCTGCAGGGGGCTCATGGAGCACCTCCAGGGGTTGTACTGCCGGGGTTGACGCGCAGAGCCGAGCTGGTGGACGCGGGACGCGGCGACCAGGCCGGTGAAAGAGGACTCACGGATCCGGTATCGAGCCGGCGCGGGGGCGTTCCGTCGAGGTCGCTCACGTACAGGCCCCGGCTGCCGCCGCGGTTGGACGCGAACACCAGGTGGCGCCCGTCCGGCGACCAGCGCGGGTTCTCGTTGCTGCCGCCGGTCGCCACCACCCGGGTGTCGCTTCCGTCGGGCTTGCAGGTGTAGACGTCGAACCCGCCGCTGTTGCGGCCCACGAACGCGATCCGGTCGCCCTTGGGCGACCATGCGGGCGAGTCCGTGTAGTCCACGTCGAAGTTGAGCCGCCGCACGTTGCCGCCCTCGCGGTCCATGACGTGGACATGGGGCGTTCCCGAGCGATCCGAGGTGAACGCGATCTCGCGGCCGGTGGGCGACCACGCGGGCGAGGTATCGATGCCGCGATGGTTGGTGAGGCGATTGGGCGACCCGCCGCGGGCGTCCAGCAGGTAGATCTCGGAGTTGCCGTCCTGGCTCAGCGTGCACAGGACCTGCCGCCCGTCCGGCGAATAGGAGCCGCTGGTGTTGAGCCCCGCCCGGCCCGAGACCAGGAACGGCCTGCCCCCCGCCGAGGGGATGACGAAGAGCCGCGCCCCGGTGCCGCCCCGGTACGAGGTGAACAGCAGGAGCGAGCCCTCCGGCGACCAGGCGGGCGAGAGCGCGATGGACTTGTCGCCGGTGAGCGCGGTGAGCCGCGCCCCGTCGTAGTCCATGACGTAGAGCTCCTTGGTGGTCCCGCTCTGCCCGACGAACGCGATGCGGGTCTGCGACACGCCCGGCTCGCCGGTGAACTGGAGCACGATGTCGTCGGCGAACTGATGCACGATGGTGCGCCAGTCCTTGAGCGGCGCGCGGTAGTCGCGCACCAGGATCGGGCGGCGCGCCGGGAAGTCCCGCACCTCGCCGGTGAGCCGCACCTGGGTGCCGCTCACCGTGAACTTCCCTCCCACGATCGCCTGCACCTCGCCGGGCTGCTGGCCGGCCACCCAGGCCTTGGTCACGGTGAACACCGCCGACCAGTCCAGGTCGTGCGCCAGCACCTCGTCGGCCTGCATGCTCCAGGAGCTGGCGTTCCGGTCGCCCGCGGCCTGCATGGCCTCGCAGTGGACGCGGATCCGCGTGCCCTCGCCCCGCGAGATGTCGATCCGGACGTCCGAGGGCGGCTGGGCGGCCGCGGGCCGGGCCAGCGCGAACAGGATCGCCGCCGCGAGCGGCGCCACGCGCCTCACGGCGCCACCCAGTCGAAGCCGAAGTGGATGCCGAGATCCCCGCCCGCGAAGCCCAGGGGCAGCGGTGGCATCGGATCGCTGATGGTCACCGCGCGCAGCGCGGACCGGTCGAAGAACTCCATGCCGCTGGTCTCCTCCAGGCGCGTCATCGACACCTCGCCGCCTCGCGAGATCCGGAAGTAGACGACCGCGCGCACGCGCTGACCGCTGCTCGCCAGGCCCGCGGGCGGCGCCCAGTTCCCGGCGATGCGGTTGCGCACCAGAATCAGGTAGTAGGTGAACTCGAAGTCCTTGACGTCGAGCGACAGGTCGCCCTTGAGCCCCGCCGATCCCACCGCGGCCGAGGGCAGTGCGGTCGCCGGTTGCGGCGGCGGCGGCTCCTCGCGCGGCTTCTCGGGCTTCTTCTTCAGCTTGGGCGGCGGCTCGGGCTTGAGCTTGACCCCGGTGTCCTCCTCGGGCTTCACCTCGGGCGCCTTGGGCTCCTCGGGCGGCGTCACCACCGGCGGAGGCGTGGGCGGCGTCACCATGTTCGGGTCCACCAGCGCCACCTGCACCACCTCCGGCCCCGGGACCACGATCGAGACCGGCGCATGCACGTAGAAGAGCGCCACCAGCGCCGCGACGTGCAGGACGCCCGAGCCCAGGATCGAGCCGCGCATCGCTCATCGCCCCGCCGTTTTCGGCGGCGGCTCCGTGACCAGCCCCATGGCCGCCACCCCGCTCCGTCGCATGCGCGCCACCAGGTCGACGATCACACCGTAGGGCACCTTCTGGTCGGCCTTGAGGAACACCGGCCGCCGCGACGCGCCCGCCTTCTCGAGCGCCGCCTCGAAGCCCGAGATCGGCACGATCGTGTTCCCGACCGCCACGGTGCGGTCGACGCGCACGCTGATGATGAGCCCCTCGCGCACGTCGAGGCCGCGGGTCGCGACCTTGGGCAGGTCGATCTCGAGCCCGCCCTGGAGGAAGGGCGCGGTGACCATGAAGATGATGAGCAGCACCAGCACCACGTCGACCAGCGGCGTGACGTTGATCTCGGCCATCGGTCTGCGCGGCGTGCCGACGATCATCCCTGCCCCCCGCCCATCCGGTTGTCGAGGAACTCGGTGGCGAAACTGCTGGTGGCGCTGGTGAAGTCGCGCAGCCGGCCCAGCAGATGGTTGTACCCCACCACCGCGGGAATGGCGGCCGCGAGGCCCGCGATCGTGGCGATCAGCGCCTCGGCGATGCCCGGGGCGACCACCACCAGCGACGCGGAGCCCTGGGTGCCGATGTTGAGGAACGAGGTCATGACGCCCCACACGGTGCCCATGAGGCCGATGAACGGCGAGACGCTGCCGGTGGTCGCCAGGAACCCCACGCTGCGCTCCAGCTTGGCCGTCTCCTCGCTGGCCGACCGGTCCATGGCGCGCTGAACGATCTCGTAGCGCAGGGCCTCGGTGCCCACCGCCTCGATCGGATGCTGCTCGAGGCCCCGCTGGCCGACCAGGGCGATGCGGGCCAGCAGGCTGTGGGGGTGCTGCTCGCACACCAGCCGGAAGTCCACCACCCGCGGAAGTCTGCGAAATGCCGACAGAAAGGCGCGATCGGCCTTCTCCACGCGGCCGTAGAGGCGGGTCCGGTTCCAGATCACGCCCCAGCAGATGACGGACATGATCAGCAGGACGCCAAGCACCACCTTGGCGAACGGGCCGGATTGAAGGATGAGCCCCCAGATCGAGGCCCGCATGACACCGCCAACCTGAAGCACGACCAAACCGAGGACCATCGGCTTCACACTCCTTGTGAAGTCGCTACTCGATCGCGGGCACCCGAGACACGGCGCCTCCGGTTCGGACGGCCGTCTCCGCGGCGGGGAGCGGATTCGACGCTAGCACACCGCTCCCGTGACCCTCAAGCGAAAGGGCCGTCCGGGGATGGGGTCGCGGGCCCCTGAGGTCAAGCGGGTGCAAAACATTCACGTCCGCAGCATGTGCCGATCGTGAATCGACTACTGTTATGGGGTCGCGCCGCGCGCGGCCACTCATCGAAGATCCGGAGGACGCTCGTGCGATCTGCAAACACCCCGCTCTGTGCCTGCGCGCTCGCGCTGCTCGTGGGACTCGCTCCGTCCGCGGCCCGCGCAGGCGAAGTGCGCACGCGCATCGCACCCTCCTTCACGGTGCGCACGCTGGACGGCAAGGTGTTCCGGATGGATGGCCGTGGCGGTCCGGTGGTGCTCGACTTCTGGGCGACGTGGTGCGGCCCGTGCAAGGCGACCATGCCCCATCTCAACCACATCCAGGAGCGCTACGCGGACGACGGCCTGGTGGTGATCGGGCTCTCGGTGGACGAGGACCTGGGCCCGTCGAGCGTGAAGCGTTTCGCGGACAAGCTGGGCGTGCGCTTCAGGCTCGGGATGGCCGAGGAGAAGCTGCTCGACCAGTACGGTCCGATTCGCCAGATCCCCACCACTTTCTTCATCAACCGCAAGGGCGAGGTGGTGCGGCGCACGGTCGGCTACCTCGACGAGGAGACGCTCGACACCTACGTGCAGGAGCTGTTCGGGCCCGCAACGACTCGATAGCCATCGCCTCGGAAACACGAAGGCCACGCGCCCTTGGGCGTGTGGCCTCTTCCATGTGGTGCCGACGGCGGAGCAGGCGCATGATCGGCGTCATCCCCCGGTCGCGGCACCGCCAACGGAGGCCATCATGAGGGCACGAGCGTTCTTCTACGTATGCGCGGGGGTGTTCCTGCTCGCGTGCAGTTATCACCTCGGCGCGCGGAACGTGCGCGCCGCGGGCGGACACACGGTCACTCTGGGCGCGTACGATTGGGACGCGAACCCGATCGCGGTCGACGAGGGCGGGAGTCTCTGGGTGCTGGATTCCGGCACGGCCCACGGACCGTTCCAGCTTCCAGGCACGGGAACCCCGGTGGCCGTCAACGGCTACTGGTCGAACGGACACCTGTTCGGGTCGGTGCTGTACGCCGACGGTTCGGCGTTCTACCGCGATGGGGACAACTGGTACCCGAGGGGCAACGTGTTCGGCGGCCCGACGCCGGCGATGCGTCAGACCTGGGGAGCGACCAAGGCGCGCTATCGCTGAACGACAAAGGCCACGCCGACTCGGCGTGGCCTTCGAGCTGGTGCCCGGGGCGAGACTTGAAGACCCTTATCGGTAGAGCCCCTTGATATGTCCCCAGCTCCTGTTGATAACGGGTGTCGCGAGGCAGTCGTACGGGGGAAAGTGCGGCCCCGGGCCGTCCGTTCCGGGGCAACCTCCCGGGATCGCCCCGCCCTGCCAGGTGATCAGGTTGTTGTTTAGAGGATTGTAGATCGGATAGGTGCTCATACCTCCCGCACGATGGAGACACATCGCGTTCAAGCCGATGCAGATGGGTACCTGGCATCCGGAGCACCCTCCACCGAGCGTGTTCACGTTATCCAGCACGAGCCGGAATGCGAAGTACTCCCACCCGGGTTCAAGCTGCACGGCCTGCGCGTCGGGCACGGTCCACGACACCACGATTCGCGCCACGTCTGAACGACCCTCAGGGCCCACCGTGTAGGAATAGGTTCCGGTGGCTGAACCCGCCCAAGGGTCGGGACAGCCCTGCGACATCGTCCCGAACTCGAGTCTCAGCGCACCCTCACGGCATCCGCCGGGACCCAAGAGCCACCAGGAAGGCAGTGCCGACGTCGCCGAAATGAGATCGATCACCGCGGTTCCGCCGACCACCACCCCAATGCCATCCGGCGGGTTGAATGACACCACCATCGTGTTGGAGCCGGAGTTCGTGTTGCAGGCGAAGCTCCTGTTGAACGTGCCTCCCTCGACGAAGCAATCGTTCCAAGCGAGGTCGATGCCCGCGGCCGATGCGGCGGGAACTGCTGCCGTCAGCATCAGAATCGCGGCGCAGATGTGACGCGAGCAGCACGTCATCGGCATGCTCCATATCTGGCGTGGTTCAACGCCGGCGTAGCCCGAAGCACCGGTAGTGTCTGAGGATGTCGTTCGGTGCGCCTAAGCCACACCCGAACGTGGATCATACACGCGACGCGCGCGTGGCATCACGCATTGTTCATTGGGATAGTGGACGCTTGCGCTTCACAGGATATCCGGCACACATTCGGCACAAGGAGCGATCCGCAGGGCTGCAGCCGACGTTGGCTTGGCAGCCCATCCCCTTGAAACACGAAGGCCACGCATCGCTGCGTGGCCTTGTCGTTTCGTGGTGCCCGGGGCGAGATTTGAACTCGCACGGGTTTCCCCATACGCCCCTCAAACGTACGTGTCTACCAATTCCACCACCCGGGCAAGGGTGTTGACGCGGCGCGACTACTTGCCGCCACCGCCCGGCGGCGTCGCCGGCGGCGGAGCTGCGGGGGTCGTCGGCTGGGCCGGCGCCTGCTG
>DATEMP010000368.1:0-5491 GCA_035275545.1 Candidatus Eiseniibacteriota bacterium
GGCCGCCGAGGCGCGCCGGAAGGTGAGGTCCACGCGCCCGAGCTGCTCGCCGCGCGCGCCCGCCTGGGTCACCAGCGCCTGGCCGATCCGCAGCGAGTCGATCACCGCGTGCGTGTGGCCGAGGATCACGACGTCGGCCCCGGGCACCTCGCGCGCCAGGCGCTCGCCCAGGTTCTCGTCGCGCGCCTCGCCCGCCACGCGCTCCGCCCCGAGCCCGGTGTGGGCGAGCAGCACGACCAGGTCGCAGCCCCGGGCCTTGAGCCGCTCGACCTCGCGCCGCGCTGCATCGATGGGCGAGTGGAAGCCGAATCCCGCCACGTTCGCCGAGTCCTCGAGCGCCGGTGTCGCAGCCGTGCAGACGCCGACGATCCCGACCTTGAGGGGGCCGACGGTGCGGATCAGCGAGGAGTCGAACGCGGCCGCGCCGCCGGGCTCGCGCGTGACGTTCGCGGCCAGGAACGGGAAGCCGGCGTCCGCGCGCGCGCGCGCCAGCGCGCCCGGGCCGAAGCTGAACTCGTGGTTGCCGACCGCCATCGCGTCGTAGCCCATGCGCGCCATCGCCGCCATCACCGGCTCCTTGCCCTGGCTGAAGCCGGTGTGCCACACGGTCGTGAGCGGCGAGCCCTGGATGGCGTCTCCGTTGTCGAGCAGCAGCACCGGGGTGTTCTCGGCGCGCGCGCGCTCCACCAGCGTCGCGATCCGCGCGAGCCCGCCCAGGCCCGGCTGGTCGCCGAGGTAGTCCCAGGTGGTGAGCGCGCCGTGGAGGTCGGTGGTGTGGAGGAGCGTGAGGCGCGCTTCCTCGGCTGCGACTGCGGCCGGCCAGGCGAAGAGGAGGGCGAGCGTGAGGAGGAAGCGATGGGATGGCATCGAAGAGCGCGACGCTAGCACCCGCGTGAAACAAGGGTCAAGGACATGTGGGGCGCTCGCTTGCTCGTTCTGAGAGCCGCTCCCTATAGTGCCGCGACCATGTCCGAGATCACCTGCCCCGATTGCGGGCATCGCAACCCCGCGGGCGCCACGGCGTGCTCCGCCTGCAACTACCCGCTGGTCGAGAGCCAGGCGCCCGAAACGCCCGAGGCGCCCGAGGCAGGTGCGCCGGAGCCGGCGTCGCCGCCCTCCCAGGCACCGCCCGAGGGACCACCCGCCGCCCGCGAAATCGCTCCATTTCGGCCGATCCGACCGCGCCGGCCGCGGCGGGCGCCCAATGCCTCGCTCTCGCTGTGGCTGGGGGTGGGATCGTTCCTGGCGCTGCTGCTGGTGCTGATCGCGGTGCAGGCCAACATGACCCGCGACAATCCGCCGGTCGAAGGCTCGAACCAGGAGCAGCAGAAGCACGCCGACGAGCTGCGCACGGCCCTCGCCAAGGACTCCACCGACAACGTTGCCCGGGTGGCGCTCGCCGACATCCTGTTCGACACCGGCAACTGGTCCGAGGCGATCGTGCACTACCGCTCCGCGATCCACCGGGACTCGACACTCGCGACCGCGATCGTCGACCTGGGCGTGTGCTACTACAACCTGAGCCAGCCGGCCGAAGCGGAGCGCCTGTTCAAGCTGGCGCTCGCCCGCGACCCGCATCAGCCCTTCGCGCTCTTCAACCTCGGCATCGTCTACGAGCGCCAGGGCGACTCGGAGCAGGCGCTCCAGTACTTCCACAGCGCGCTCCAGAGCTCCCCGCCCGAGAACATGAAGGCCGCGGTCATGGAGGCGCTGCAGCGCGTGGCGAAGGCGACCGGGAAGACCGCGCCGCCGCTCAACTCGCCGCGGTAACGGTCAGGACCGGGGCGGTAGGAGCCCCGCCAGGCGCAGCGCCTCGTCGAGGTGGGAGGTCGCGCCGTCCGCCACCGCGCGCCGGGCGATCAGCCGGACCAGGTCCCCGGGCGTGTCGAGATCCTCGAGCACTTCGAGCGTCGCCACGGTGAGGCCGGCGCCCGCGGCCCGCTCGCGCGTCTGATCGAGCACCCGGTCCGAGCTCCACGCCACGCCCTCGAACAGCGCCGGCGCCGGGCGCCTGAGCCCGATCAGCCAGTAGCCGCCGTCCCGGGCGGGCCCGAGTGCCACGTCGTGATCCTCGAGGGCGCGGAAGGCTCCTGCGAACCCTGCCACCGCAAGATCGGGACAGTCGGCGCCCACGATCACGGCGCGATCACCCGGTGCGGCGAGCAACTCTTCGAAGGCGGCGGCGAGGCGCGCACCGAGTTCGGCACCTCGCTGCTCGCGGGCCTCGAATCCCGGCGGCGGGTCGGCCGACAGCGCCTCGGACCAGTAGATCGCCCTCCGTTCCGCTTGGGCTCGTGATGCCGTCTCGAGCGTGTCGGCGAGCATGGCGGCGTACAATCTGGTCGCCAGGTCGGCCGGGAGGGAAGGGGAGAGCCTGGTCTTGACCCTGCCTGGGACGGCCGGGCGGGCGAATACGGCCATCGATCTCACAGCGCTAAGATCGGGCTTACTCTCAAGCGCCGCAACGGGAAACATCGAGCAAGCCCGGTGCTATGCTGCCTCCGTCCGGTCGCAACAAATGCGTTGACTCAACACTATTCAAGTATTCAATTGAATACGTGAACAGTGAGCAAAGTGGATTCCAGACGCTGCTCTACGATCAGCTCGCCCGGATCGCCAAGGCGATCGCCAGCCCCAGGCGCCTCGAGCTGCTCGACCTGCTATCCCAGTGCGAGCGAACGGTCGAGGAGCTGGCGTCGCTCTCGGCGATGAGCGTGGCCAACACCTCGCGCCACTTGCAGATCCTCCGCGCGGCCCGCCTGGTGAGCGTGCGGCGCTCCGGGCTCCACGCCCACTACCGGCTCGCGGACGAGGGCGTGTTCCGGCTCTGGCAGGCGGTGCGCGATCTCGGCGAGCCGCGCCTCACGGCGATGCGGGAGCTGGTGCGCACCTACTTCGTGGATCGATCGGTCGCCACACCGGTGTCGGCCGCGGAGCTGCTCGAGCGCCTGCGCTCGGGCGAGGCGCTGGTCGTGGACGCGCGCCCCGAGGACGAGTTCGCCGCCGGTCACATCGCGGGGGCGGTGAGCGCCCCGGTGGACGAAATCGCCGCACGGCTCCACGTCCTGCCCATGGGGCAGGAGGTGATCGCCTACTGTCGCGGGCCCTATTGCCCGTTCTCGGACGAGGCGGTCACCGTGCTGCGCGCGCACGGCTACCGCGCCCGCCGCTTCGCGCTCGGCTTTCCGGACTGGCGCGCCGCGGGCCTCCCGGTCGAGGCGGGATGAGAGGCCCAGCGCACGCGGCGCCGCGAACCCGAGAACCCCGCGGGTTGACAGGCGTTGCGTGCGTTTCTAGATTCCTGCCCCGGCTTCCGTTTCCACCTTCTCGCCCCTGAGCGCGCATGCCCGACCCGCGGCACTTCGACGTCATCGTGATCGGCACCGGCCCGGGCGGCTACGTGGCCGCGATCCGCGCCGCGCAGCTCGGCCTCAAGACCGCCGTGGTCGAGAAGGACCAGCTCGGCGGCACCTGCCTCAACTGGGGCTGCATTCCCACCAAGGCGTGGATCGGCACCGCCCACCTCTACGAGCAGATCAAGCGCGCGCGCGAGTTCGGCATCGAGGTGAGCGAGCCGCGCATCAACTGGGACTGGCTCCTCGAGCGCAAGCAGAAGGTGGTCAAGCAGCTCACCGGCGGGGTCAAGACGCTGCTCCAGGGGCGCCAGGTCGAGATCGTCGCCGGGACCGCGAAGCTCACCGGGCCGCATCGAGTGGCGGTCACCGGCAAGGAGGGCGGCCAGGAGCTGAGCGCCGACCACATCATCGTCGCCACCGGCGCCTACGCCACGATGCCGCCCGGGTTCAAGCTCGACGCCGAGCGCATCATCACCAGCGAGCAGGCGCTGAGCCTGACGCATCAGCCGCGGCGGCTCGCGGTGCTCGGCGGCGGTGTGGTGGGCACCGAGTTCGCGTGCTTCTTCGCCGCGATCGGCACCCAGGTGACCCTGATCGAGATGCTCCCGCGCCTGGTGCCCGCCGAGGACGACGAGATCGCGGTGGCGCTCGAGCGCGAGCTCAAGAAGCAGAAGATCACGCTCCATCTCGACACGCGCGTCGAGGGCGCCACCGACGAGCCCGACGGCGCGGTGACGCTCAAGCTGGGCGGCGGCAAGAGCGTCACCGTCGACACGGTGCTGGTGGCGACCGGGCGCCGCCCGTTCGCGGCCGACCTGGGCCTCGAGGCGCTGGGTGTGTCGCGCGGCGACCGCGGCAAGATCGCCGTCAACGAGCGGCTGCAGACCTCGGTGCCCGGGCTCTACGCGATCGGCGACGTCACCGACATCAAGCAGCTCGCGCACTTCGCCTCGGCGCAGGGCAAGGCGGCGGTGGAGATGATCGCCGGCCATCCCGCCCAGACCAACTGGCGGGCGGTGCCGGCCGCGACCTTCACCAGCCCCGAGATCGCGAGCGTCGGCCTCACCGAGCGCGAGGCGGCCGCCGAAGGCCGCAAGCTCAAGGTGGGGCGGTTCCCGTTCCGCGCCCACGGGCGCAACATCGCCGACCTGGAGCTGGCGGGATTCGTCAAGCTGATCTCGGACGCCGACACCGGACAGGTGCTGGGGGCCCACATCATCGGCGCCAAGGCCAGCGAGCTGATCCACGAGTGCTCGCTGGCGATCGCCGCCGACCTCGACGCCCGCGACCTCGCCCAGGCGATCCACGCGCACCCGACCATGACCGAGGCGATCGGCGAGGCTGCCGAGGACATCGAGCACCTGGCGGTGCACATCCTGCGTCAGGAGGCGAAGGCGGCGGCCCGCTAGGCGCCGCGCGTCCCGTCATGGCCAACGCCACCGTGGTTGCGCTCAACCTGAACACCGGCAGCCGCGAGCCGCTGGTCGCGGTCCCTTCCGTCACCGCCCGGCCCGACCAGGGGCTCGACGGCGACCGCAAGCGCCGGCCCAAGCGCGCCGTGCTCTTCATGGAGCAGGAGGTGCTCGAGCGCTTCGGCTTGACACCCGGCACGGTGCGCGAGCAGGTCACGGTGCGCGGGCTCGATCTGGTGGCGCTCGCACCCGGTGCGCGGCTTAGGATCGGCACCGCGGTGTTCGAGACCGGCGGCCTGTGCGCCCCCTGCGAGCGCATGGAGGAGATCCAGCCCGGGCTGCGCGCCGAGCTGGAAGGACGCCGCGGCCGCTTCTTCCGCGTCGCCGAGGGAGGCGCGCTCGCGGTGGGCGACGCCATCACGGTGCTTCCACCGGTGGGCACCCCCGCCGCCTGATCCCCAGGGGCACGGAGGCCGATCTGCAGCGCACGCTCGCGGCCACGCTCCTGTTCGCAGCGGCGGCCGTGCTGGTGACCGGCATGCTCGCGTGGGTCGCCTACCGCGGGGTGCGCAACGCGCTGAGCGACGAGTTCGGGCGGCGGCTCGAGACGCTCGCCGCCACGGCCGCATCGCAGGCCAGCGTGGACGACCTGCGCAACGCCCAGCTCCTGGGCGAAGACGGCAGCGGCTACCTGGCGCTCCAGGTGCTGCTCGAGGAGCTGCG
>DATEMP010000369.1:0-9080 GCA_035275545.1 Candidatus Eiseniibacteriota bacterium
CTCGCGCGGGCCCGGGGGCGAGCGGATCCCGGCGTTCCACTACACGTGGGAGCAATCCAGCTTCAACCCGGTCGATCACCGGCTGCGCTCGCACATCCACTTCCGGCTCGCCGGCGGCCGCACGCACCGGCGTGCGTTCTCGTACGACTGGCGGATGTGGACGCTGCCCGAGCTGCGCGAGCTGCTGGAGGAAGCGGGGTTCCGCGACGCGTGGGTGTACGTGCAGGACTGGGACGACCGTGCGCATCAGCCGCTCGACACCTACTCGCGCCGCGAGCGCTTCGAGAACCAGATCGGGTGGCTCGCCTACGTGGTGGGGATCACCTAGGATTTCGGGGTGCCGCAGCCGGCCGAATCTGGAGGACCCATGGATCTCGCCCACCTCTGGAGACTGCTCCACCTCTTCTTCTCGTTCGCGTTCGTGGGCAGCCTGATGGTTGCCGAGTGGAACGGGCGGGCGGCCCGGCGCGCCACCGACTGGACCGAGCGCGCCACCCTCTACCACGTGGTCCATGTCTCGGCGCGCACCTCGGGGATCGGCGCGCTCGTGCTCCTGGGGGTGTTCGGCCACCTCACCGCGGTGTCGCTCGGCTACTCGATGCGCACCGAGACCTGGCTCTGGTGGGTGACCGGGCTGTGGCTCGCGGCGATCGCGGTCATGGCGCTGGTGGTGATTCCCGCCGCCGCCCGACTGGCGGCCACGGCCGATATCGGGGCGGCGGGCGGCGAGCCGGCCGGCCACGACGCCGCCCAGGGGCGCTGGCGGCTGGGCAACGTGGTCATGAGCCTCCTCTACCTGGCGCTGCTCGCGCTCATGGTATTTCGCTGGCGTTGATGCGAAACTGGCCGGACCCGCCCTTCGGGCGGGTACCCCCGGCCGCACGGACACCATCGGAATAGGCTCGACCTCTAATGCCCACGGAAAGGATTCCGTCCATGCGCATGACTACGCCCCGTCTTCTTCGCCAGTGCACGCTCGCGCTCATCATGGCGGCCTGCGTCGCGGCGCCCGCGGGCGCCGAGACCCAGGAAACCGCCGCCCGCGCTGCCCGGCTCAAGCAGGCGCAGATCCGCTTCATGATGCGCGGCGTCCAGCGCGAGCTGACCGAGCGCCGCCGCGAGGCGGCCGAGCAGCGTGCGCGTATCGCGGAGCTCAGGCGGCAGGGCAGGAAGATCTCGCACCGCGAGCTGGAGCGGCTGGAACGGGCCGAGGCGGGTCGCAAGGCCCGGCCGGCGCCGCTCGCCGAGCCGCCGGATCCGCCGATGCTGGGCACGTCCGCGCAGCAGGCGCCCGCGTCCGTGACCGCGATCGCGACCAACCAGCGGGTCAACAACCGGGCGACCGACACGGCGATCTGCGGCAGCCCGCCCTGCAGCGGGCTCCCCTGGTCGGGACAGTGCGAGGTGTCGATCGCCGCGCACGGGAATAATCTATTGGCGGCATGGAACGACGGTGAAGGGTTCGTGACCAACAACCAGACCCAGGGGTTCGCCTACTCCACGAACAACGGCACGAGCTGGACGGACCCCGGCGTCCCGCCCACCACCGGCGGCGTCGGGACGTGGACCAGCGATCCGGTGGTGACGGTCAACGAGAAGACCGGCGCCTTCTACTACGCCGCGCTCTGCGAGCCGACCGCGAGCACGAACGGCATCGCGGTGGTGAAGGGCACCTTCAGCGGCGGCGCGTTCGTCTGGCAGACGCCGCGCGTGGTGGTCCAGGGCAGCTACAACTCGGTGGTGTTCGACAAGGAGTGGCTGTCGGCCGATTCGCTGACCGGCAATCTCTACCTCATCTATTCGCGGTTCTCCGCGGTGGGCGGCAACATCACCAGCAACCGGATCGATTTCCAGTACACGAGCCTCGACAACGCCTTCCCGTGGGCCGCAGCCGTCACGCTCTCCGCGACCGGGGACGCGGGCCTGGTCCAGGGGGCGCGCACCGCGGTGGGTCCGGCGGGCGAGGTGTGGGCGGCGTGGAACGCGATCGGCCAGAACCCGCCCTACTCGGACAGCATGCGGGTGCGCAGGATCAGCGGCGGCGGCGCGATCGTCGGGAGCCAGGTGACCGCGGTCACGCAGTTCACGAACTTCGGGAGCGGCGGCCCCGGATTCAATCGCGGGCTCGGATTCGCGTTCCCCGGCCTGGCGGTGGACCGCAGCACCGGTCCGCGCCGCGGGCGCGTCTACATGACGTGGAACGAGTCGGTCAACTTCTACGACGACCCGATCGGCAACACGGGCACGACCGCCGAGAGCGAGCCCAACGACGCCCCCGGAACCGCCGATGCATTCACGATGGGCAGGATCCTGACGGGCACCATGTCGTCCGGCACCGATCTCGACTACTGGAGTTTCGCCGGGGTGCAGGGGCAGACCATCATCTGCTCGATCGACGCGAACCCCACCGGGGCCCCCAGCCCCAACCTGGACGCCACGTTCAGGCTCTTCTGCACCGACGGCGGCACGCGGTTGGCGTTCTCCGAGTCCGGCGTAGGCGGGACCGGCCTGATCGTCTTCACCATTCCCGCGAACGGGAACTACACGCTGCGCGTCGCCTCGACCTCGCCGGACGGGATCACTCCACCCGGCACCGGCCCCTACCAGGTCGAGACCGGGCTGAACGGCGTGGTCACGGAGCGCGGCCGCGACCATCGCGACGTGTTCACGTCCTACTCCGACGTGGTGGGCACCTGGTCGGCACCGGTACGGGTCAACGGTGAGGCGGCGCGCTACGACGACTGGCTGCCCGAGATCGCGGTCGCCTCGAACGGCGACGTCTACACCGCGTGGTACGACTGGCGCGACGCTCCGGCGTCGCTGTGCACCGGCGCCTCGATGGTCTACCTCTCGCGCTCGAACAACGGCACCACCTCGTGGCCGGACGGCTCGCCGGTGACGACCAACATCAGCCCGTGGACCACCGCCTACAGCAACATCGCTCCCAACCAGGGCGACTACATCGCGCTCTACGCCAACCAGAACGCCGCCTACACGTGCTGGTCGGACGGGCGCGACGGCGATCCGGACGTGTACATGGCGGCGGTCAGCCTGGGCTTCACCGCGGTGCAGGTCTCGCTGGCGGGCACCTACGCGGAGACGGGGCTGGTCCGGCTCACCTGGTACGCCAGCGGTGACGAGCCCATCGTGGGCACCGTCTACCGCCGCACCGGCGACCAGGCCTGGACCGATCTCGGCCGCGCGGTCCCCGACGGCACCGGCCGCATCGTGTTCGAGGATCGCGCCGTCTCCCCCGGTACCCGGTACTTCTATCGCCTCGGATTCCACGATGGCTCGGCCGAGTCCTTCACTGCCGAGGTCGCGGTGGACGTGCCGCTCGCCGTGATCCCGGAGCTCGCGATCCAGAACGTGCGCCCCAACCCCAGCGAGCGCGAGATGTGGGTGTCGTTCTCGCTCCCGGCCGGTGAAACGGCGCGGCTCGAGCTGCTCGACATCTCGGGACGCCGGGTGCGCGAGCGCTCCGTGTCCGGGGCCGGCCAGCAGATGGTGGACCTGTCGGCGGGAGGCCCGCGGCTCACGCCCGGGATCTATCTGGTGCGGCTCACCCAGGGAAAGAGATCGGTGGTGACGCGGGCGAGCGTGGTGCGATAGGCTTTTCGCCGCAGGTCAGCACCCCGTCCCAACCACGCAGGACCTCTTTCGCATCGGGGTGGCCGCGTGCGGTTGCGCAGCACCATGGCCGTCGTCGCGTTCCTGGCCTCCGCGTCCCCGCCCGCGGCCGCGCAGAGCGTGCCCGTCGACGACCGCGCCCGCGCGCTCAAGTCGCTCCAGCAGCGCCGGGTTCTCGATCACGCGCAGGCGCGTCTCGATCGGGCGCTCGGGTTCTCTGAGCCGACCGGCGAAGCGGACGCCGCGGTTCAACTCGCCGGGGCCGACGAAACCGCCGGCACGACCTCGTTCTCACCCAACTCCATCGTCAACAACCGCGCGACCGACACCGCCACCTGTGGCAGCCCGCCCTGCACCGGGCTGCCGTGGTCGGGGCAATCGAGCCCGACGATCGGGGCCATCGGCAACAACCTGGTCGCGGCGTGGAACGACGGCGAGGGATTCGTCACCGGGTTCAGCACGATCGGGTACGGCTATTCCATCGACGGCGGCGTGACGTGGGTGGATGGCGGAGTGCCGCCCACCACGGGTGGTGTGGGCATCTGGACCAGCAATCCCGTCATCGCCGTGAACGAGAACAACGGTGGGTTCTATCTCGCCGCGACGTGCGAGCCGACCCTGAGCACCAACGGGGTCGCGGTGGTGAAGGGCACCTTTATCGGCGGCGCGATCGCCTGGGGCACGCCGCGCGTGGTGGTCCAGGGCAGCTACAACTCGGTTGTGTTCGACGCGCCCTGGGTGGCCGCCGACCCGGTGTCGGGCAATCTGTATCTCACCTACACGCGCTACACCGCGATCGGTGGCTCGATCACCAGCAACCGGATCGACTTCACGTTCACCAACCTCGACAACGCGTCCCCCTGGGCCGCACCGGTCACCCTCTCCTCCGCGGCGGACGCCGGGCTGGTGCAGGGACCGCGGGTCGCGGTCGGACCCGCCGGTGAGGTGTGGACGGTCTGGAACGCAATCGGCGTCGATCCGCCCTACGCCGACCACATGCGGGTGCGCAGGATCACCGGCGGGGGCACGGTCCTGGGCGCTCAGGCGAACGCGGCCGACGAGTTCACCCACTTTGGCTCCGGTGCTCCCGGGTTCAATCGCGGCATCGGGTTCGCGTTCCCGGCGCTGGCGGTCGATCGCACCGGCGGTCCCTACAGCGGGCGGGTCTATCTCGCGTGGAACGAGTCGGTCAACTTCTACGACGACGCTCTCGGCAACATGGGAGCCACCGCCGAGAGCGAGCCCAACAACACGCCCGGCACTGGGACACCGTTTACGATGGGCAGGATCCTGACGGGCGCCATCTCGTCCGCCAATGATTTCGACTACTGGAGCTTCGCGGGGGTGCAGGGGCAGACTGTCATCTGCCATCTGGACTGCACTTCCGCCCCGGCGCTCGACGCCACCTTCCGGCTGTTCTGCAGCGACGGGGCCACCCGCCTCGCGTTCTCCGAGACCGGACTGGCCGGCAGCGGGCTGATCGTCTTCACCATCCCGGCGAACGGAACGTACGCGCTCCGCGTCGCGTCGACCTCGCCCGACGGCGTCACCCCGCCCGGCACCGGGCCCTACACGATCTCGACCGGCCTCAATGGGGCGATCACCGAACGTGCGCGTGACCATCGCGACGTGTTCGTCACCTCGTCGGACAACGGGTCGTCGTGGAGCACGCCGGTGCGCGTCAACGACGACCCGGCGCGATACGACAACTGGCTCCCCGAGATCGTGGTCGCCGACATCGGCCGTCCCTACGTCATCTGGTACGACTGGCGCGACGCCCCGCCCTCGACCTGTGCCGGGGTCTCGAACGTCTACCTCGCGCGCTCCGACGACGGCGGTGGCTCGTGGACCCAGCTCGGCCCGGTCACGGACGCGCCGACCGCCTGGACCACCACCTACAGCAACATCGCCCCCAACCAGGGCGACCACATGGCGCTGTTCGGCAACACCGTCATGCTCCATCCCGCCTGGACCGACGGCCGGCATGGCGACCCCGACATCTTCACCGTGCCGATCCCGCTGATCGTGGTCCCGATCGCGGTCTCGCTCGCGGGCACCTACGCGGAGCCCGGGCTGGTGCGGCTCACCTGGTACGCACCGGCACCGGACGAGAGGGTCGCCACCGTCTACCGCCGCGCCGGCGACCAGGCCTGGAGCGATCTCGGCCGCGTGGTCCCGGACGGCACCGGCCGCATCGTGTTCGAGGATCGCGCCGTCGCCGCCGGCACCCGCTACCTCTACCGCCTCGGGCTCCGCGACGGCGCGGGCGAGACCCTCACCGACGAGGTCGCGGTCGACGTCCCGCTCGCGGTGGCGCCCGAGCTCGCCATCCAGCATGTGCGCCCGAACCCCAGCGCGCGGGAGATGTGGGTGTCGTTCTCGCTTCCCGCGGGCGAGGCCGCGCGGCTCGAGCTGCTCGACATCTCGGGGCGCCGGGTGCGCGAGCGCACCGTCGCGGGCGCGGGGCAGCAGATGGTGGACCTGGCGGCGGCGGGCTCGAGACTCGCGCCCGGGATCTACATCGTGCGGCTCACGCAGGGCCCGCGGTCCGTGGTGACGCGGGCGAGCGTCGTGCGTTAGCGGCCGGTCGGCGTCGACCGGAACAAACCGAAGCCCCCGACGGGTTGCCCCGCCGGGGGTTCGTGTCTCACCGGTCTCGTCCCTTTGCCCTGGAAGCTGCGAGCCGGCGCGACGAAACAGAAGCGCGCGAACCTCGTGCGCGCGCCCCTGCCTCTATAGACGAACGCGCGCGATGCGCGGCCGCGCCCAACCCGCCCGGTTTCGCGTGTTCCTGACCTGACCCGACATGGAATGGCTCCGGTTTCGTGGGTTGTGCGCGCGGCGATCGCGCGCTTCGCAGGAGAGCATGAGCAGGCTGCGTGCCCGCGGCGGCGCGCGCCACATCCGGCGGATGCCGCAAGGGGTTACGGGCCGGGTGGCGGTCCGCCCGGGCGCCGGGCGCGAGCCCGGTGTACGGCCCGGTGCACACGCGGCCGCTCCGCCTGCCCGTGGCGGTCCAGCCTCCCACCGCGTATGTTCAGGGGCGCAGCTCCCCGCTGTGACCTCCAAGGAGCGTCCCGTTTGCCCATCCCGATCCGCGTGACCCTCGCCGTTCTGCTGCTCGCCGCCTCCACCCTGACCGCCGCCGCGTCCACGGATCCGATCGCGCTCATGGAAGCGGGGCATTTCAAGCAGGCGCGGCCGCTGATCGACGCGCGCGTGGCGTCCACGCCCGACGATCCCGCGACGCTCTACCTGCGGGCGCGCATGATGCTGATCGGCGGCGATGCCAAGGCCGCCCTGCCGATCGCCGAGCGCGCCGCGACGCTCGCGCCCAGGAACGCGGATTACCGCTACCAGGTCGCGGAGTGCGTGGGGACGATGGCGCAGCACGCCGGCGCGCTCAAGGGTCTCGGGCTCGCCAAGCGGTTCAAGCGCGAGGCCGAGGCGGTGCTCGCGATCGACGCGCGCCACGTCGACGCCCACGAGGGCCTGATCGAGTTCTACTCGGTGGCGCCCGGGATCGCGGGAGGCGACGACAAGCGCGCGCTCCAGCTCGCCGAGAACCTGGTCGGGATCGCCCCGGCCCCCGGCCACCTCGCGCAGGCGACGCTCGCCTTCCGGGCGAAGCACGAGCCGGAGGGCGAAGCCGCGCTGCGCCAGGCGGTGGCCGCCGACCCCGCCAGCTACCGCGCGCACGTGTCGCTGGCGCGCTACCTGGCCACCGATACGCGCAAGGCCTGGGACGAGGCCGAGCAGCAGGCGCGCGCCGCGATCGCGATCGAACCGGGCCGGGTGGGTGCATGGGCCGTGCTCGCCTATCTCCAGGCGCACCGGCAGCAGTGGGACCCGCTCGAGCAGACGCTCACGGAGGCGGAGAAGGCGGTGCCCGACAACCTGGTGCCCTGGTACCAGGCGGGGCGCACGCTGATCGCGGACGACCGCGAGCCGGCGCGCGCCGAGCGCTACATCCGCAAGTACCTGACGCAGGAGCCCGAGGTGGGTGGACCGAGCTTCGCCCACGCCCACTGGCGGCTGGGGCTGGCGATCGAGAAGCAGGGGCGGGCTCCCGAGGCGCGCAGCGAGATCGAGGCGGCGCTCAAGCTCAATCCCGAGCTCGACGACGCGAAGAAGGACCTCAAGCGGATGAAGAAGAAGGGCTAGACCCTCAGACCTCGATCGCGCCCTCGAGGTACTGCACGGCGTGCCCCGCGAGCAATACGCGGTCGCCGCGATCCTCGCACCACAGGTCGCCGCCGCGCGGCGAGATCTGCCGTGCGTGCAGCGCGCGCTTGCCGAGGCGCTTCGCCCAGTAGGGCACCAGCGTGCAGTGCGACGAGCCGGTGACCGGATCCTCGGGCACGCCCATGAGCGGGGCGAAGAAGCGCGACACGAAGTCCACGTCGCGGCCCGGCGCGGTCACGATCACGCCGAACACGCCCAGCGCGCGGATCCCGTCGAACGCGGGCTTGAGTGCCCGCACCTGGTCTTCGCTCTCGAACACCGCCAGGATGTCGCGCGCCTTGCCCACCTCGCGCGGCGTGGCGCCCAGCGCCTCGATCAGGCCCGCGGGCGCTGCGATCGGCACCGGCGGACGCGACGGGAAGTCCATCGCCAGCCGCCCGCCCGCGCGCGCCACGGTGAGCGGTCCGCTCTGCGAGTGGAACGTGACGCTGTCGCGTCCCGGCTCGAGCACGGTGAACACCAGATACGCCGATGCGAGCGTGGCGTGGCCGCACAGGTCGATCTCGGCCTCGGGCGTGAACCAGCGCAGGTCGTAGTCGCGCGGTGCGCCGTTGGCGGCCGGGCGCGGCACGAAGAACGCGGTCTCGGCGAGATTGTTCTCGGCGGCGATCGACTGCATCGACGCGTCGGGCAGCCAGCGATCGAGCGGGCAGACCGCCGCGGGGTTGCCCTTGAACACCGTGTCCGTGAACGCGTCGATCTGGTAGAGCGGGACCTTCATGGCCGGGATACTAGCTCAACCGGCCCCACACGCGCCGGGCGCATTCCCGCGCCCGGGCGGCCACCTCGCCCTCGTCGATCGTCACCAGGTGGCCGTTGTCCATGAGGATCTCGCCCGCCACCATGACCCCGGCGACCGGAGCGCGCAGCAGCCCCGACCACAAGTGGTCGAGCAGGGTCTCCGAATTGAATTCGGTCGCCGGCCGGTAGTCGACCAGCTGGAGGTCGGCGGGCGCTCCGGGTGCGATCGAGCCGAGCCGGGGCCCGAAGTGCGCCGACGCCCACTCGGCGCCGTTCACGAACAGGCGCTGGTAGAGGAGCTCGAGCGCGCGGCGGTCGCCGGTCCATCCCTGCGCCGCGTCCGGCACCGGCGGGGCGTTGAGCCCCATGTCGCTCCCCCAGCCCAGGCCCGCCTCGCGGGCGATCGCCGCCGTGGCGCCGGTCCCGGTGGCGGTGAGCGTGTCGCCGCGCTCCTGGACCGCGCT
>DATEMP010000370.1:0-5411 GCA_035275545.1 Candidatus Eiseniibacteriota bacterium
CCTCGCGGTGTGGAGCGCGGACCTGCACCGGCTGGGCGCGCCGATGCTCGCTCAGGCGAAGGTGGCGGCGACGGTGATGGAGGGCGCGATCGTGTTCCGCCGCGAAGCGGTGCCGGGCGGCGAGCGCGAGGCCCGGGACCCGGGCCCGATGGCCATGGCCCAGGGCGCGGGGCGCGCGCGATGAGCGTCAAGTACACCGCGGAGCCCGACGACGTCCTGGTGCGCATGGCCCAGGAAGGAGACACGCGCGCCTTCGACGAGCTGGTGGTGCGCTACCGCGACAAGGTGTACCGCCTGTCGTTCAAGATCCTGCGCAACGAGGACGACGCGGCCGAGGCGCTCCAGGACGCATTCACCTCGGCGTTCCGCGGCCTCAAGAACTTCAAGGCCGAGTCGACGTTCTCGACCTGGCTCTACCGGGTGGCGACCAACGCCAGCCTCATGAAGTACCGGAAGCGCCGCGACGACCACCTGTCGCTCGAGCAGTCACAGAGCGCCCAGCGCGACGCGGAGCCCCTGGCGATCCCGGACTGGTCGCAGCAGCCGCTCGAGGAGCTGCTCGACACCGAGACCCGCGAGGTGATGGAGGAGGGGCTGCGCCGGCTCCCGGAGGACCTGCGCACGGTGTTCATCCTGCGCGACGAGGAGGGCCACTCGAACGCCGAAGTGGCGGAGATGCTCGAGCTGTCGGTGCCGGCGGTGAAGTCGCGTCTCCACCGCGCGCGGATCGCGTTGCGGGACCGCCTGGACCGCTACTTCAAGGATCGGATGACGCGCAAGGACCGGCCGCGCGGGGACGACGCGCGGGGAAGCCCATCACCCGCGTCCTAGCGACCCAGGGACAAGAGGATCACCACGGCGAGCGCCACGCGGTAGACGAAGAACGCCGCGAACCCGGCGCGCCCCAACCAGGCGATGAGGCCACGGATGGCGAGGAACCCGGTGACCGCCGCGGCCACGACCCCGACCGCGAGCGTCGTCGCGGGCAGGTCGGGGGAGAGGTCGCGCAGCTTGAGCAGGCCGGCCCCGAAGGTGATCGGCGTGGCGAGCAGGAACGAGAAGCGCGCCGCCGAGACCCGGGCCAGGCCGCACGCGCGCCCCGCGGTGATCGTGACCCCGGAGCGCGACACGCCCGGCACCAGCGCGATCGCCTGCGCGGTCCCCATCACCAGGCAGGTCACCCATCCCGGGTCGGGCTCCTCCTTGCCCTTGGGCCGCGCGCGATCGACCGCCCAGAGCAGGTACCCGAAGACCGCGAGCATCGCCGCCTGGAGCGGCAGCGAGCGCAGCTTCGTGTCGGCGAGGTCCTCGAGCAGCAGCCCGGCGATCGCGGCGGGCACCGAGGCGGCCGCGATCTTGACCCAGGTCATGCGCGCCGCCTTGCCGACCGCCCCCGGTCCGGCGATCGCGTCGCGGGCCAGCGTGAGCCAGTCCTTCCAGAACGCGGCGAGCAGGGCGATCAACGTGCCCCAGTGGAGCGCCACGTCGAACGCCACGCCCGCGTACGTCCAGCCCAGCAGCTTGGGGACGACGAACAGATGCGCGCTGCTCGAGATCGGGAGGAACTCGGTGAGCCCCTGGATCACGCCCAGCACGGCGGCCTGGAACGGAGACATGGCGCGGCACCCTAGCACGCGACCGCGGGGTCGTCCACGCGTGCGGGGGGGCGCGTGAGCGAGGAGCTCAAGGTCGCGCGTCGCGCCGGTGTGGTCGGCGCCGCGACCATGCTGTCACGCGTGCTGGGTCTGGTGCGCGAGCAGGTGATGGCGGCGCTGTTCGGCGCCGGCCTGGCCACCGATGCGTTCAACGTCGCGTTCCGCATCCCGAACCTGCTGCGCGACCTGTTCGCCGAGGGCGCGATGTCGTCCGCGTTCGTGCCCACCTTCACCGCGGTGCAGAAGCAGGAGGGCGACGCGGGCGCCTGGGCGTTCGGGCGCCAGCTGCTCGTCACCCTGCTCCTCACCCTGCTGGTGATCTGCGCGGTGGGCTGGGTGCTCGCGCCCCAGCTGGTGCGGCTGTTCGCGCCCGGCTTCGCCGCCGTGCCCGGCAAGCTCGAGCTCACCGTGATGCTCACCCGCGTCATGCTGCCGTTCCTTCCGGCGGTGGCGCTCGCGGCCGCCGCGATGGGCATGCTCAACGCGCGCGGCTCGTTCGCGGTCCCGGCGCTCGCCCCGACCATGCTGAACCTGGGCATGATCGTGGGCGGCGTGTCGCTCATCCCGGTGGTCCAGCGGCTCGGCCAGCCGGCGATCCTCGCCATGGCGCTCGGGGTGCTCATCGGCGGCATCGGCCAGTTCGGCTGCCAGCTCCCGGCGCTCCACCGCATGGGGTTCCGCCCGCGGCTCGAGTGGCCGCGCGCCCATCCCGCGGTGCGGCGCGTCGGGCTCCTCATGGGCCCGGCGGTCATCGGGCTCGCCGCCACCCAGATCAACCTGCTGGTGAGCACCCTGATCGCGAGCCTGCTCGAGCAGGGGAGTGTGTCGTGGCTCGCCTACGCGTTCCGCCTCATGCAGCTGCCGATCGGCGTGTTCGGCGTGGCGCTCGCCACCGTGAGCATGCCCGCGCTCGCCCGGGCGGCGGTCGACCAGGACATGGGCTCGCTCAAGGCGACGCTCTCGGCCACGCTGCGGCTGGTGTTCCTGCTCACCGCACCCGCCGCGCTGTGGCTCGCGGTCATGGCGGTGCCGGTGATCGCGCTGCTCTACCAGCACGGACGGTTCGTGAGCGTCGATACACAGCGCACCGCGGCGGCGCTGGTCATGTACTGCGTGGGCCTGCCGGCGTTCGCCGCGGTCGGCGTGCTCACCCGCACCTTCTACGCGCTCGGCGACACCGGCACGCCGGTGCGCGCCAGCTTCGTCTCGGTGGCGCTCAACCTGGGGCTGAATCTCCTGTTCATCGGGCCGCTCCGCCCGCTGGGGCTCGGGCACGCGGGGCTGGCGCTCGCCACCTCCGTGACCTCGATCGCCAACCTGATCCAGCTCGCCTGGTACCTGCGCCGCCGCGTCGGCCCGCTCGAGGGCCGCCGGATGCTCAACACCCTGTGGCGCGTGTCGGCGGCGGCGGCGGTCGCGACCTTGCCGTGCGCGGTGGGGCTGGCGCTCGTGGGCCCGCCGTCCGGACCATGGGCGGCGGCACTCCAAGTATTCGCCGGCATGGCGGTGGCCCTGGTGGTGGGCTACGGCGCGATGCGGCTGCTCCACGTCGAGGAGCTCGCGACCGTCGAGTCGCTGGCGGCCGCGATGCGCCGCCGCCTCACCGGCCGCTGACGTGCCCTGGGCTCAGCGCTTCGCGCTCGCGCCCATGTTCCAGAGCCGCGGGAACACCGCGAACGCGCGGAGCCGGCCCGGACGCCACAGGGCCGAGCCGATCTCGATCGCCAGCCAGACGCCGTACACGATCGACACCTCTTCGCGCCAGTGCGGCACCAGGAACTGGATGAAGAACAGCGCGAACAGGCCGAGCGCCTCGTACGCCGTGAAGGTGAGGTTGGCGATCAGGATCATGCCGAGCGAGCCCTGGAGGAGGGTGAGCATGAGCTCGACCCGATGCTCGGCCATCGGCACGTCGGTGGGACGCCCGATCGAGATCGAGTAGACGATCGGCAGCATGGCCGCGAGCATCGTCCACTGGTTGATGTTGCTCGAGGCCATGTTCATGAGCGCCATGCCGGCCTTGCTCCGCCGCCGCGCCCAGTACGAGGTGGTGATGAACTCCGGCAGCTCGGACAGGAACGGCGCCACCCACTGGACGAACACGAACTGCGAGATGCCGAGCACGGTCGCCAGGCCGATCATGCTCACCAGGAACGGATGGGCGACCATCCACAGGAGCACGCCGCCCACCGCGAACAGGCCGATGATCGCGAGCCAGCGGCGCGGCTGGTCGAGGCCGATGACCGCGCGCGCCACCAGCGCCACGTCCTCGAGCTCCTCGTGGTCCTTGGGCGGGATGCGGTTCACCACCACCAGGAATCCGGCATACATGACGATCAGCACGCCCGCGTCGAACAGGCTGAGCGTGCCCTTCCAGATGATCCACGCCCAGTAGAGCAGCGGCGGGATCAGCCCCACCACCTGCGCGGCGTGCTCCTCGTCGAGCTCGATCGGGCGCCAGAATCCCGGCTCGCCCCGGCGGCGGCGCGAGAGCGCGAACACCAGCCAGATGGTCGGCCAGCCCAGCCCGGTCAGGAGGCGGAGCGCCCCGGTGAAGTTCGCGGTCATCAGCGGCACGTCCTGGTGCCACGCGATCACCGCCTCGACCGCGAATTCCGGCATGACCTGGAGCCAGGCGAGGATCGCCAGCGCCAGCCCCTGCGACACGTAGTACTGGGCCGCCTCGGCCCCCCACGCCAGCATGAAGGCGCTGCCGACGATCGACGGGAACGTCCAGATCGCCTGGGTGGCGCCGCGCTGTGCCTCTTCGGGGGTTACCGGTCCGCCGATCACGGGCCCTCAGAATCTCGTGACGCCGGTGAACTGGAAGTCGCGCACCTTGAGCGCCGGGGCGACCACGCAGTTGCCGGAGTAGTCGAACACGTTCGGCTCGGCGTCGCGGCCGATGGTCTCGGCCCGCTCGAGCACCTCGAGTACGCTCTCGTTGAACCTCAGGTTGCGCAGGCCGCGGGTGACGCGGCCGCCCTCGATCAGGAACGTGCCGTCGCGCGTCATGCCGGTGATGAGCGTGCGGCGCGCGTCGACCACCCGGTTGTACCAGAAGCGCGTCACCAGGATGCCGCGCTCGGTGGAGGCGATCATCTCGTCGACCGAGGCGCCGCCCGGGCTCAGCACCAGGTCCCAGGGCAGCGGGCCCTCGACCGCCGGCGGATGGCAGGCGTGCCCGGTGCTCTCGGTCCCGGCCGCGAGCGCGGTGCGCCGGTCGTGAACCACGGCGCGGCCGATGCCCTGCTCGATCAGCGTGACGGGGCGGCGCGGCGTGCCTTCGTGGTCGAACGGCCGGCCGAACGAGCGCGGGTCGAACGCATCGTCGGTGAGCACGATGCCCGCGCCGGTGATGCGCTGGCCCATGCGCCCGGACAGGAACGAACGGCCTTCCTGAAAGCTCTGCGCCCCCAGGCCCAGCCAGCCGAGGAACGCGACCAGGTCCGAGACCGCCGCGGGCTCGAGCACCACGGTGTAGCGCCCGGGCGCGACCTCCTCCGGGACGCGCGACCGCTCGGCCTTGTCGATTGCCACCGCACCCAGCCGCTCGATCTCGAGCGCGCGCCAGTCGCGACGGTGCCGGTCCACCCAGCCGCTCGAGTCCGGCGAGCGCACCGTGCAGGTGAACTGGGCGTAGGTGTCGGCGTGGTACGCGAACTGCCCGTCGGAGCTCGCGACCGCCAGCGCCCGGGCGGTGGTGGTGAGCGCACCCGCCGCGTTCAGGTCGCGGGCTCGCGCCGCGGCGGTGAC
>DATEMP010000371.1:0-2690 GCA_035275545.1 Candidatus Eiseniibacteriota bacterium
CGCGAAGCGCGCGGTGTGGAGTCCCGGGGCGCCGCCCAGGGCGTCGACCTCGAGCGCGGTGTCGTCGGCGATCGCGGGGAGCCCGGTCAGCCGCAGCGCCGCGCGCGATTTGAGGCGCGCGTTCTCGATCAGCGTGGCGCCGGTCTCTTCCGGCGCCGCGGCGCCGGCGAACTCGTGGAGCCCGCGCAGCGTCCGGGCGGGAGCGGCGAGCAGGGCGGCCAGCTCCCGCGCCTTGCCGGGATTGAAGGTGGCGAGCACCAGCTCCAGCGGGATCAGACCTCCGGCAGCAGGCCGGAATCGCCGAGCAGCCGCCGCTGTGCGGCGACCACCCGCTTGATCCCGAAGCGCGCGAGCTTCAGGAGATCGCGCAGCTCGGCCTCGCTGAAGGAGACCGATTCGCCGGTGCCCTGCACCTCGACGAAGCGGCCGGAGCCGGTCATCACCACGTTCATGTCCACCTGGGCGCCCGAATCCTCCGCGTAGTCGAGATCGAGGCACGGCGTTCCCGACACCAGCCCGACCGAGATCGCGGCGACCGCGTCGCGCAGCGGCGGCCGGCTCAGGTGCCCGCGGTTCGAGAGGTGCACGAACGCGTCGTGCAGCGCCACCAGGGCGCCGTTGATCGACGCGGTGCGCGTGCCGGCGTCCGCCTCGAGCACGTCGCAGTCGAGGATGATCGTGCGCTCGCCGAACGCGGCGAGATCGGTGACCGCGCGCAGCGAGCGGCCGATCAGGCGCTGGATCTCCTGCGCCCGCCCGCCGGTCTGCGCGGTGCGCGGCGTGCGCTCGTGGGTCGAGCGCGGGAGCATCCCGTACTCGGCGGTCACCCAGCCCTTGCCCTGCCCGCGCAGCCAGCCCGGCACGCGGTCCTCGACCGAGGCGCTGCACAGGACGCGCGTGCGTCCCAGCGACACCATCGCCGAGCCCTCGGCGCGCGGCAGCACGCCGCGCTCGAACTTGAGGGTGCGGAGCTGGCGCGGCGAGCGCCCGTCCGGGCGCACGTAGGTGACCGGCGAGGCGACCTGTGCTTCGCGCTCGCGGATCGCGGCGGGCTTGCGGGTCATGGGCGCGTCCCCCGGGTATCGAGTGCGGAGTCGTGGTGGGTGCGCTCGAACCACGACACGTCGGTCTCGTCGACGATCACGGGCGCGGGCAGCGTGCCGCCCAGGAACGCCTCGGCGATGCGGGTGAAGTTGCGCGGCTCGTCGCTCAGGTAGAACCGGTGCTGGGGGGCCCCCGCCGGCGCGAGCTGGCCACGCTCGTGCAGCATCACCGCCACCGAGCGCGCCGCCTCGGCGCCCGAATCGATGAGCGTGACCGCCGGCCCCATGAGGTCGGCGATCATGGGCACGATCAGCGGGTAGTGGGTGCAGCCGAGGATCAGGCTCTCGAGATCCGCGCCGCGCAGCTCGAGCAGGTACTCCTCGGCCACCTGGCGGGTCACCGGATGGCTGAGCCAGCCCTCCTCGATGAGCGGCACGAACAGCGGGCAGGCGCGCGAGATCACCGCCGCACCCGGCACCTGGCGCGCGATCGCCGCCGGGTAGGCCTCGCTCCCGACCGTGCCGTAGGTGCCGATCACGCCGATCCGCCCGTGCGGGCTCGCCTGGATGGCGGCGCGCGCCGCCGGGTCGATCACGCCGATCACCGGCACGTCGAGGCGGCGCACCAGCGTGTCCAGCGCGTACGAGGAGGCGGTGTTGCAGGCGACCAGCAGGCACTTGATGTTCTGGCGCAGCAGGAACGCGGCGATCTCGAGCCCGAAGTGGGTGACGGTCTCGCGCGACTTGGAGCCGTAGGGCAGGCGGGCGGTGTCGCCGAAGTAGATCACCGACTCGTGGGGCAGCACGCGGTACAGCTCGCGCACGGCGGTGAGGCCGCCGAGCCCCGAGTCGAAGACGCCGATCGGACGTGGATCGTGGGTTGCAGGCATGGCGCGCAGCATAGCTACGGCCAGTCGTTGACGTCGAGCGGCTGGTCGAGCGGCAGGTGGCCGCCCAGCGTCGTGATCGGCTGGCCCCCACACACGATCAGCACCCGCTTCACCTCGGGCAGGTTGGCGCCCAACGTGCGGACCAGCGAGGCGACCGCCAGGTACTCGGCGCTGGTGCCGCCCCGGAAGCCCTGGCGGAACGCGCGCGAGAGATCGACCGTCAGGAGCCCGCGGTCGTCCATGAACACGTGGAGCGCCGCCGTGCCTGCCGGGAGCGTCGCGACCCCGTTGCCCCGGGGACCGCGGTCCAGCTCCGCGACCAGCGTCGCCACCCGGTCGTGCAGCGTGGTCGATTCCACCAGCTCGCGTGGCTCGACCACCAGCGTGTCGCCCGCGGGGGCCGCGAAGTAGAGCCGCGCCGAGCGCACGCCGGCCGCGGTGGAGTCCGCCGATGTGCCGGGGCTCACCGCGTCGCGCCGCACCCAGTGCCACGCGAACCACACGAGCCCCGCGACCACGACGATCCACCACAGGAGGCGCTTGATCATTGGTTTCTCTGCCAGCTCACCACCCCTTCGGCGATGGTGGTGGCGAGGTCCTGGAGCCCGGCGGGCTGGCGGATCCGGTTGCGATCCCCGGTGGCGGTGAGCGTCGCGCACTCGAGCACCAGCCCGGGCGCGTTGATGCCGAGCAATGGATAGGCGAGCCGCTCGCGCAGCCGCGTCGGGCCCTGGCCGCGCAGGTCGAGCGCGGTGAG
>DATEMP010000372.1:0-3099 GCA_035275545.1 Candidatus Eiseniibacteriota bacterium
CGCGGGCCGGCTTCGCTTTTGCGGCGGCGCGGGCCGGCTTCGCCTTCGCACCCGCGGCCGCCCCGTCGCCGCGCGGCGCCGACGCGAACCACTCGCGGATGTAGTGGGCGATGTCCTGGGTCGAGGCGCCGGGGCCGAACAGGCGGCCCACGCCCAGCCCCGCGAGCGTGCCCATGTCCTCGGGAGGAATGATGCCGCCGCCGGTCAGCAGGCGGTCGCCGATGCCGCGCGCACGCATGAGCTTCATGACCTCGGGAAAGAGCGTCATGTGAGCGCCGGACAGGATCGAGAGCGCGACCACGTCCACGTCCTCCTGGGACGCGGCCTCGACGATCTGGGCGGGCGTCTGGTGGAGCCCGGTGTAGATGACCTCCATGCCGGCGTCCCGCAGGGCTGCCGCCACCACCTTGGCGCCGCGATCGTGCCCATCCAGTCCCGGCTTGCCCACCAGCACGCGGATCTTGCGTGGCATGCGTTCTCCTAGGTCCTCGGTTCGTCGTCGCCGCTGTCCATCGCCAGATCGGCGACCCCCGCCTGCATCATGGTGAGCGCCGTCACGTAGTCCTCGTCGGCCGGCGGCGACGGCTCGCCGTCCTCGCCGAGCGGCACCCGCACGATCCGGCGCTCGAGCAGCCCCATCGCGGTGCGTGCCGCGTCCTCGGTCTCGAACGACCAGGAACGATACTCGCCCTCGCGTCCCAGCGCCTCGAGCCGCCAGGGATCGACGTCCGGTGCCCCGCGCACCACCCGGACACCAGTGAGATCGCCGGCGTCGAGATGCTCGCCCGGCTTCGCGATCCCCGGGGTCCTGCGCTTCGGCATCCCCTCGACGCGACCGGCATCACCCATCACGGTGCCGAACTGCCCCATCGCCTCGGCGGTCTCCTCCTCCGGCGAGTCGGGCGGGACGATCTGCACTTCATCGCCGTCCGGCACGAACGCCCAGCCGTCGGACGTGAGCGCCCCCGCCTCGGCCGGCTCGTCGTCGTCGTCCTCATACGCCTCGGGCAGCGAGGCCGACGCCGCCTCGAGCTCATCCTCGATGCGCGTGCCACCGGCGGCCGCGGCGTCCGGTGGCCGGCTCCCGAAACGGCGCATGAGCAGGGCGAGCGCGGCGACCCCGACCACCACGATCACCGCGAGAATGTTCTTGTCCATGGCGGCCGCTAGAACTCCGGGCTCTCCACGTGGTCGCCGAACACCTCGCGCATCGCGTTGCGGATCTCGCCCTCGGTCGCGTACTCGCGGGCGCAGGCCAGGATCCGCTCCATCAGATTGGCCTCCCCCGCGGGCTTGCGCGCCGCGGCGGTGAGGGCATGGAGCGCGGCCGAGCACGCCTTGTTGTCGCGGGTGCGCTTCACCTCGGCGATCGAGCGCTTCTGCTCCTCCTCAGCCTCCTCGCCGATGTAGAGGATCGGGATCTCGAGCTTCTCGTCGGGCTCGACGTACTCGTTCACGCCGACGATGACCCGCTGCTTCCGCTCCATCTCCTGCTGGTACTGGTACGCGGCGCGCGCGATCTCCTTCTGGAAGAATCCGCGCTCGATGCCCGCGACCACCCCTCCCATCCCCTCGATCTGGCGGAAGTAGTCCTCGGCCTGCGCCTCGATCGTGTTGGTGAGCGACTCGACGTAGTAGGAGCCGGCGAGCGGGTCGATGGTCTCGGTGACGCCCAACTCGTGGGCGATCACCTGCTGGGTGCGCAGCGCGATCTTGACCGCCTTGTCGCTGGGCAGCGCGATCGTCTCGTCCATCGAGTTGGTGTGGAGCGACTGGGTGCCGCCCAGCACCGCCGCCAGGCCCTCGAACGCGGTGCGCACGATGTTGTTCTCGGGCTGCTTGTCCCACAGCGAGCATCCCGCGGTCTGGGTGTGGAAGCGCATCAGCCACGACTCGCGCTTCTTCGCCCCGTAGCGCTCCCGCATGTGGCGCGCCCAGATGCGGCGCGCGGCGCGCAGCTTGGCGATCTCCTCGAAGAAGTCGAGGTGGCTGTTCCAGAAGTAGGAGAGCCGCGGTGCGAAGTCGTCGATGTCCATCCCGCGCTCGAGGCACGCCTCGACGTAGGTGAACCCGTCGGCGAGCGTGAACGCCAGCTCCTGCGCGGCGGTCGAGCCCGCCTCGCGGATGTGGTAGCCCGAGATCGAGATCGTGTTCCATTGGGGCACGTGCTGAGTGGAGAACTCGATCAGGTCGACGATGATCCGGAGGCTCGGGCGCGGCGGGAAGCACCAGCACTTCTGGGCGATGTACTCCTTGAGGATGTCGTTCTGCAGCGTGCCGCGCAGCCGCGAGAACGCCACGCCCTTCTTCTCGGCGTTCGCCAGGTAGAAGCCGTAGAGGGTCGCCGCCGGGCCGTTGATGGTCATCGAGGTCGAGATCGTCCCGGGGTCGATCCCGTCGAGCAGCAGCTCCATGTCGCGCAGCGAGTCCACCGCCACGCCGCACTTGCCGACCTCGCCGTGCGCCTTGGGGTGATCCGAGTCATAGCCCATGATCGTGGGGTTGTCGAAGGCGATCGAGAGCCCGGTCTGCCCGTGGGCGAGCAGCGAGTGGTAGCGGCGGTTCGACTCGCGCGGGGTGGCGAAGCCCGAGAACTGGCGCATGGTGAACATGCGGCCGCGGTACATGTTCGCGTGGATGCCGCGGGTGTACGGGTACTCGCCCGGATAGCTCAGGTCGCGCGCCGCGTCCATGCCCGCCAGGTCCTCGGGCGTGTAGAGCGGCTTGATCGGCACGCCCGAGATGGTGAACGGATAGAGCTCGGGGCGCTCCTTCGAGGCGGCGTGCCGCTTCTCCCAGGCCGCGCGCTGCTGCGCATCGGTGGGCGTGGCGACCGGCGGCACGGAGGGCATGTCGGCGCGGGCCTGCCGCGCCCCGTTGCCGGAGGGCTTCGGGCTCTTGGCGGGCGCGATCGCCCGCGCACGAGACGCGGCCGGCGTCGGCCGCACGGTCCGATGAACGCGGGAGCGCGCCGGCACCCGCCGCCCGCCCTTTCCGGTTCGCATCGCCATGACGGATCCTCCTGGTCTGAAGCCGCCGCTCAGCGGGCGGTACGGTTTCCGGTGATGGTCGCGCGTCCGCGCCGGCCGTGGCCGGGAC
>DATEMP010000373.1:0-5180 GCA_035275545.1 Candidatus Eiseniibacteriota bacterium
GAGGGGCGCGCGGGCGCCCGGCGCTTGGACACGGCGGGGACACTAGCACGGCGGCCCATGAGGTATAGTGGCGCCCATGGCCGACATTCTCGATGTCCTCCTGCTGCTCGCCCTGCCCGCCTCCGGCAAATCCGAGGTGCGGCGCTATCTCGCGAGCCTCACGCCCGAGCAGTGCCGCGACGACTTCCACATGGGCCCGACGGTGCAGCTCGACGACTACCCCTATGTTCACATGATGCGGCGCGTGAGCCAGGAGCTGCGCAAGGTGGGCGCCGACGGCGTGTTCTTCGACTCCGACGACCTGCCCATGAAGGAGTCGCTCGACTGGGGAACGCTCATCGAGCTCCTCAACGAGGACTTCGAGGATCTCGAGCGGCGCCATCGCCCGGCGCCCGCGTCCGCCGCGGAATGGCTCCTCGACCGCTTCGACCTGGCGCGCCAGAAGGCGGGCGCCAGGCCCGCGTTCGGCGCGCTGCCGGCGCCTACGCGCGCCGGCCTGATCGCGGCGCTCGAGAAGGAGTCGGCCGACCTGTTGCGCGACAAGAACGCCGGGATCCCGGAGACGCTGGCCGGGCGCACGGTGGTGATCGAGGCCGCGCGCGGCGGGCCCGACGGCGCAACGATGCCGCTGCCCGCGCCGCTCGGCTACGGCTACTCCCTGCGCAAGATGAGCGACGCGATCCTCTCTCGCGCCTCCATCCTCTACGTCTGGGTGACGCCCGAGGAGTCGCGACGCAAGAACACCGAGCGCACCGATCCCAACGATCCCGGCTCGATCCTCCACCATGGCGTGCCGATGGCGGTCATGCTCGGCGACTATGGCTGCGACGACATGGACTGGCTCATTCGCCAGTCCGACCGCCCCGATACGGTGAGCATCGCCACGCACGGCAGCACCTATCATCTGCCGGTGGCGCGCTTCGACAACCGCGTCGACAAGACCACGTTCGTGCGCGCCGATCGCGCGGCGTGGAAGCCCGCGGACATCCAGGCCCTGCACCAGGGTCTCGCCGGGGCGTTCGGGAAGCTGGCCCGCGCCGAGGCGCCCCGCTCGGCATAGTCGCGGCTCGCACGGCGTTACGCAGGAAGTAACGTCAGCCCAAACATCCCTCGGTCGCGATCTTGCCTGTTGGCGGCGGCGCGGAGCAGGTCTAGACTTTCCGCCACGGAGTTGAGGTCCGCCCGGTTGTCCCCTGTCGATTCCGGCTCGCAATGCAGCCCCGGCTCGGCCCCCGCGGTGTGGCCGCACTCCCCCGCAACATCGGTCCGCGATTCACACCTGTATCCAAGGGGGAGATCATGCGACACCTGGTTCGGCTCGCTTCTGCGGCGCTGACCGGGCTCGCGGCCGCAGTCCTCATTGTTGGCCCCGCGCTCGCGCAGCAGCAGACCACGCTCACGAAGCTCTCGGGCGCGGCCGGCGCGAACGGCGCCTGGACCCGCACGATCACGGACGTCACGGAGCCGAACGGTCCGCCGAACGGCACGACCGGCGGCCCGTACAACATCGTCGTGCCGTATACGATCGGGATGACGGCCCAGCAGCTCGCCAACGCCTATCGGGCCCAGGCGCTCTCAACGCTGCCGGCGCCATCGACCGGTGCCAACGGCTACGGGGCGGTGCCCGCGAATCTCATCAATCCGACCATCCGCCTGTCGAAGCAGGCGGGGACGTACAACTTCGGCGACTCGGGGTTCCCTGCCGGCATCAGCGCGACCACGCTGCCGCCGCAGAACGCCGAGGACGCGCCGTTCGCCTCGCCCCAGGGACTCGCGGCGCTCGCGGCCGGCCTTTCGGCCGCAGCCTGGTGGCACAAGCGGCGCAGGGCCTAGCTCCGGCACCTTCGATCCGCCACCGTTTCCGACCGGCCGGCCCTTCGCGGGGCCGGCCGCGTCATTTGCGGCCCCGGCACGACCGGCTCGCATCGATTCCCGGGATGCGTACAATCCCCCGCCATGCGCAGTGAGTACGGTCGCTACGTCGTCACTCGAAGGCTCGGCATGGGGGCGTTCGGAGAGGTCTACCTGGCGCGCGATCCCGACCTGGCGCGCGACGTCGCCGTCAAGGTGGTGAGCCGCGAGCAGATCGGCCCCGAGGCGCTCGAGCTGCTGCTGCGCGAGGCGCGCGCGGTCGCCGCCCTCCAGCACCCGAGCCTGGTGACCGTCTACGACGTCGGGTCGGACGACGAGCAGGTCTGGGTGGTCATGGAGTACGTGCCGGGCGAGACGCTGCGCCACCGGCTCGAGCGGGGCCCGCTGTCGCTCGCCGAGGTGGTGCGGCTCGGCGGCTCGATGTGCGGCGCGCTTGCGGTCGCGCACTCCCAGGGCGTCATCCACCGCGACATCAAGCCGGCGAACATCCTGCTCACCCCGCAGGGCGACGCCAAGCTCGCGGACTTCGGCATGGCGCGCACGCCCGGCGACCGCACCATCACCGACAGCGGCGCCCTGGTGGGCACGCTCATGTACATGTCGCCCCAGCAGGCGATGGGCGAGATCATCGACGGGCGCTCCGACCTGTTCTCGCTCGCGGTGGTGCTCTACGAGGCGCTCACCGGCACCCATCCGTTCCTGCGCGGCGCCGAGGCGGCCACGCTCTATGCGATCCTCCACGAGCCACCCAGCCCGCCGAAGGAGCAGGGCCTCGCGCTCGACGAGCGCCTGCGCACCTTCTTCCGGCGCGCGCTCGGCAAGGACGCCAGCGACCGGCACCCGGACGCGCTCGCGTTCGCCGAGGACCTGAGCTTCCTGCTCGAGCCGGACGAGGGCGGCGCTTCCGCCGCGGTCCGCCCGCTCGAGGACGGCACGCGCGCGCGCTTCGAATCGCGGCTGGTGGGACGCGACGCGGAGTTCGAGCGCCTGCGGAGCCGCCTCGAGCGCGTGCGCACCGGCGAGGGTGGCACGCTGCTGCTCGAGGGCGAAGCGGGAATCGGCAAGACGCGCCTGCTCGCGGAGATCACGCGCGCCGCCGAGCTCCAGCACTTCCGGGTGGTGCGCGGCCGCGCCCTCTACGAGGGCGGGCCCGCCTACCATCCGTGGCGCCAGCTCCTCACCGAGGCGATCGACGCCTCGGCACTCGGGCGCGCCGAGGGGCTCGAGGTGTTCCTCCAGGCACATCCCGATTTCGCGGGCGCACGCGCGGCGAGCCTGCGGCGGCTCCTCCACCTCGACTCGGGAGAGACCCCCGACCTGAGCGGCCCGGACCAGATCTGGGAGGCGGCGGTCGCCGCCCTCCAGGCGCTGGCGCGCGAGCGGCCGCTGCTCGCGGTGCTGGACGACCTCCACTGGGCCGACCTGAGCTCGCTCCAGCTCTTCCGCTTCGCCGCCGCGCACGCGCGCGGGCAGAAGTGGCTGCTGATCGGCGCGTTCCGGTCCGAGGAGGCGGAGGCCGACGGCGCGCCCGCCTCGGTCGGCGAAGTGTCGCGGCTCATGGGCCGCGAGGAGGGCGTCGAGCACCTGCAGCTCGCGCGGCTCGACCGCGGCGCCACCGCGGCGATGGTCGACAACCTGCTCGAGGAGCGCGTCACCGGAACCGCGCTCGAGGAGCGCATCTTCACCGAGACCGAAGGGAATCCGCTGTTCATCCTCGAGGTCGCCAAGCTGGTGGCCGCGACCGGTGGAAAGCTCGAGGACCTGGCGATCCCGGCGCGGGTGGTGGACGTTGTCGAGCACCGGCTCGACCGGCTCACCACCCAGGAGCGCGACGCGCTCGAAGTCGCGGCGGTCGAGGGCGAGTACTTCCATGTCGGGCCGGTCGCCACGGTGCTCGAGCTGACCCGGATCAAGACGCTCAAGCTCCTCCAGGGCCTCGAGCGCCGCCACCGGATCGTGCGCCCCGCCGAGCAGCGCTTCCGCTTCGACCACGGCAAGATCCGCGAGGTGATCGTGGGCCGGATCGCGGACCCCCTGCGTCGCGAGTACCACGGCATCGTGGCGAGCTGCCTGCAGGCGGAGCGCAACGGGACGTCGAACGCGGTGCTCGCGCACCACTTCGCCGAGGCCGGAGACCCGGTCGGGGCGTTTCCCTACCGGCGCCAGGCGGCCGCCGAGGCGCGCGCGGTGTTCGCGAACGAGGAAGCCCTCCACCACCTGGGCCAGGCGCTGGCGACGCTCGATGCCCATCCCGAAATCGAGGATGCGACGCGGCAGCGCGCCGAGATCCTGCTCGACATGGGCAAGACTCACCAGCTCACCGGCAACTATGTCACGGCCGACGAGCACTACGAGCGGGTCGCGGGCACCTCCGCCCCGGTCCCGGCACTCGCGGCGCGCGCGCGGCTCGGCCAGGGCGAGTGCGCGTTCGCGCTCTCCCGCTACGACCAGGCGATGGAGCGGCTCGACGAGGCGATGCGGGTGGCGGTGGGCGCCCAGGATCGCGGGCTCCAGTCGCGCATCCACGTCGCCGCGGCGCGCGTTCACACCCGGCGCGCCGAGTTCAACGAGGCGTTGCATCGCTGTGAGCAGAGCGAGGCGCTGGCGCGTGACCTGGGCGACGAACGGCACCACGCGCTCTCGGTCATGGAGTCGGGCGACGTGTTCCTGCGCCGCGGCGCGCTCGACGAGGCGCGCGCCGCGTTCGATGCCGCGCTCGCGATCGCCGGGCGCAGCGATGACGTGGGCGGCCAGGCGCGTGCGCTCAACTCGCTCGCTTCGGTGGCGCGCCAGGCCGGGGACTTCCCGGCGGCGCTCGAGTTCCTGGGGCGCAGCGGGGCGCTGTGCCGGCACATGGGCGAGCCGCTCGGCGAGGCACGCGCGCTCGCCAACCAGGGCAACGTGTACCTCCACCGCGGCCAGTGGGACGAGGCGCGGCGCTGCTACGAGCCGGCGCTGCGCAGTTTCCGCGCGCTCGGCGCCCGCCACGCCGAGGCGGTGGTGCTCAGCAACATGAGCGTCGCGTCGTCGTCGAGCGGCGACTATCCGACGGCGCTCGAGATCGCGCACCGATGCCTGAGCCTCCAGAGGGAGCTGGGCGACCGCTGGGCGATCCCGGGCACGCTCGACAACCTGGGGATCCTCGAGCACCGGCGCGGTCGCTCGGCCGAGGCGCGGCGGCTGCTGCGCGAGGCGGTGCGCATGCGTCGCGAGCTCGGGGAGCGCGGCGGACTGGTCGACAGCCTGCTGTCCCTCGCGGTGGTCGAGAAGTCACTCGCGGCCCCCGCCGCAGCCGTCGAGTGCGCCCG
>DATEMP010000374.1:0-3835 GCA_035275545.1 Candidatus Eiseniibacteriota bacterium
CGAGCCCAGGATCGAAGCCGGCGGGCACGTGGACTCGACCAGGGTCGCGGCTGAGCCGGTGCCCGAGCCGCCGCCCTGGACCGGCGGTCGCCCGGCGCCCTACCCGGCCCGTCGCGACACCTCGGAGAAGCTGGCGGTGCGCTCGCCGCTGGTCGAGCGGGGGGGCCCGTTCGCGCTGCCCGACTCGGTGCTGGCGCAGAAGCCCACGCCCTACCGCGTGCGGCTGGCGCCCGACTTCGCGGGCGGCGGGTTCTACGCCGCGTCGAGCTTCGGGTTCATCGGCAGCACCCAGTTCCTGTTCAGCGACTTCCTGGGCAATCACAGCGTGTACGTCGCCACCGACGTGTTCAGCTCGTCACTGAGCGAGACCAACGCGCTCGCGGTCTACAATTATCTGCCGCGCCGCTGGGACTTCGGCGGCGGCCTGTTCCACTTCAAGAACTACTACTCGTCGCGGGTGACGACCCTGGGCGACGCCCTGGGCAGCCCACGCCTGTTCTCGGAGCGGAACTTCGGCGTGATCGCCAACGTCTCCTACCCGTTCGACCGCTTCCGGCGCATGGACCTGAGCCTCACGCAGCTGTTCGCCGAGATCCGGTTCTTCGACCCGATCTTCGGCACGCCGCTCGACGAGAAGCGCTACCAGTCGGTGACCTCACCCTCGGTGTCGCTGGTCATGGACAACGCCCTGTACGGCAACTACGGCCCGGTGAACGGCCGGCGCTACAACATCACCTACAGTCCCTCGTACGCGGTGTTCGACAACGGGCTCAACTACCACACGGTGACCGCGGACCTGCGCAAGTACTGGGATCTCACGCACGGCTACACGTTCGCCGTGCGCGGCCTGGGCGGCTACAGCGGCGGGAAGGACAAGCGCACCTTCTTCGTGGGCGGGTTCTCGACCATGCGCGGCTTCGAGGACTACTCGCTCGAAGGGAACCGCGTGGCGATCACCAACGTGGAGCTGCGCTTTCCGTTCATCCAGCAGCTGGGCCTGGTCGGGCCGGTGCCGATCGGCGTGTTTAATTTACAGGGCGCGGTGTTCGCCGACGTCGGCGCGGTGTGGAACCCGGGCGACAAGCTCAAGCTGAGCGTGGTCTCCGAAGACCGGTTCGACAGCGCCGGCAATCCGCTGCCGGTGACCGAGCCGTTCAACGGCCTGGGGTTCGGCTACGGTGCCGGGATCCGGACCGCGGTCTACTTCTTCATCCTCAAGCTCGACGCCGCCTGGAACACCGACTTCAAGAACACCAGCCGGCCGCGCTGGCACTTCAGCATCGGTCCGGAGTTCTGATCGCGTTCTGATCCGGCAACGATTGTCGGTCCGGGGCTCTTTCGGCTAGATTGCGTGCGTCCCCTCGCACCCGCCAACCAGCCGAAAGAGCCCCGCTTCGTGACCACGACGACCATCGACCTGAATCCCCAGCAGCGCGCGGCCGTCGAGCACGAAGGCGGCGCGGTGCTGGTGATCGCCGGCGCCGGAAGCGGCAAGACCCGCGTCCTCACCGCCCGGCTCGCCCACCTGCTCGAGCGCGGCGTTGCTCCCGAGGGACTGCTCGCGTTCACGTTCACCAACCGCGCCGCCCGCGAGATGCGCGAGCGCATCGCCCGCACGGTCGGTGAGCTCGAGCGGAAGCTGTGGGTTGGCACCTTCCACGCGACCGGGGTGCGCATCCTGCGCCGCGAGGCGGGGGCCGGCCGCGCGCCGGGGGTGCCCGCCGGCTTCGTCATCTACGACCGCGAGGACCAGGAGTCGGTGGTCGACGAGGTGCTCCCCTCGCTCGGTCTGCCGCCCGGCACGCTCAAGACCGGCGAGGTGCTGCGCCGCATCTCGGACGCCAAGAACGCGCTGGTCTCGGTCGAGGAGTTCGAGCGCGCCGCGGTGAGCCCGCACGAGCGGCGGCTCGCGGCGTGCTACGCCGCCTACCAGCAGGCGCTGCGCGCCCAGGGGGCGCTCGATTTCGACGACCTGATCGCCGAGGTGGTACGCCTGCTGCACGCGAACCCGGACGTGGCGTCCTACTACCAGCGCCGGTTCCAGCACGTGCTGGTGGACGAATACCAGGACACCAACCACGTCCAGTTCCGGCTCGCCCAGGCGCTCGCCGCCGGGCACGACAACCTGTTCGCTGTCGGGGACGACGACCAGTGTCTGGTTGCGGGCAGCCTCGTCACGATGGGTGACGGCACGACACGGCCGATCGAAGAGGTCATGGCAGGCGACGAGGTCATGTCCGGCTACGGAATGGGTGTGTTCCGGCCGGCCCGTGTCCTCAAGGTTCACCGGAATGACCAGCCGACCGACGGAATCGAGATCGTGACGCGATCCGGGCGACGTCTCGCGAGCACTCCCGAGCACACCCACTTCGCAGGCTACCTCGCCGGCGTATCCCCCCAGACGCACTTCACCTACATGATGTATCGGCGCGAATCTGGTTTTCGTGTGGGGACGACCCAGGTTTACACCGCGGGACAGACGCATCCGGTGCTCGGGTTCATGCAGAGGCTTATGCACGAGCACGGCGACGCGCTATGGATCGTCGGGGCACACGCCGGCGAGCAGGAGGCCCGTCTCGACGAGTACCTGCTCTCCATGCGCTACCAGATGCCTACTCTTCCGTTCGTGCCACGCCGCAACGGCCGGAAACAGGCTGGCCTAGTGCACGACCCGGTCCTGCTGGCCCGAGTCTTCACGGAGTTCGGCAATGAGGAGAGCGCTCGACACCTGCTCGCCGAACGCGGCTTGTCGATCGCCCACCCTCACTATCGCCCGCGGTCGCGAAACAGCAACCGCCGGAACGTCGTCCTGACCCTGTGTGCCGACGCCCGGGGATCCCGCCCGATGCACCGAATCTCCATGGTCGGGAACGATCCGGTTGGCCGTGAGACCCTCGAAGAGCTTGGATTCTCGGTTCGGCCCGCAAAGGACGGATCGCGGAGCTGGCGACACGAGACGATCCGTGCCAACTACACCGGGTTGGAGGATGCTGTCGAAAGAATAGGATCGCGGTTCCAGGTCAACATTCATCAGGTGGCCCGATTGGGAAAGAGTGGCGGTTCCAAGCAAACGAATTCACTCCCCTTCATTCCCGCGGGCTCGGTCCTTCCCGGCATGGCCATGTTCGGCGAGCACGGCGAGTACGACGTCGTGGTCTCGACCAAGCGCATTCAGATCGATACGCCGGTATTCGATCTGTGCATCGAGCACACCCACAACTTCATCGCGAATGGTCTTGTGACGCACAATTCGATCTACGGCTGGAGAGGAGCGGACCTCTCGAACATCCTGGAGTTCGAGAAGGCGTTCCCCGGCACGACCATCATCCGGCTCGAGCAGAACTACCGCTCCACCGCCAACATCCTGCGGGCCGCAAACGCGGTGATCGAGAACAACCGGGCTCGCAAGGGCAAGAACCTGTGGTGCGACCGCGGCGACGGGGCGCGCCTTCGCTTCGTGCTCGCCGCCGACGAGCAGGACGAGGCGCGGCGCATCTGCGGGGCCCTGCGCGAGCGGGTGCGCGCGGGCGGGCGGCTCGACCAGGCGGCGGTGCTCTACCGCACGCACGCCCAGTCGCGGGCACTCGAGACCGAGCTGCGCCACCAGGGGATGCGTTACGAGATCGTGGGCGGGGTCTCGTTCTACGCGCGGCGCGAGGTCAAGGACCTGCTCGCCTACCTGCGCCTCGCCGCCCAGCCCGCGGACCGGGTGGCGTTCTGGCGGATCTGGAACACGCCGCGCCGCGGCCTGGGCGACGCGCTGCGCGCACGGCTCGAGGCGCGCGACCGCGATCAGCCGCTCGAGGGGCTGCGGGCGCTGGCGGCCGAAGGCGCG
>DATEMP010000375.1:0-3111 GCA_035275545.1 Candidatus Eiseniibacteriota bacterium
CGCCGCCACCACCAGCACTGCGGCGTCACGGGGCGGCAGCTCGGTACGGCGCTCGGTAAACTCGCGCCGCGGCAGATTCCCGGCGCCCGCCAGGTGCCCGCGCGCGAATGCATCGTCTTCACGCACGTCGAGGACGATCCGGTCGCGCGCGGCGAGCGCGGCCGCGGGATCGATCGCGGTCACGCCCGTCGCACCGGCGCGCCGATGATCCGGCCCGCCGGTGCGATCCATGCGTGGAGCGTCCGAGCTATTGGGATCCACCGAAGAAATAAATGTGGAACCCGACGGTGGTGAAGTTGTTCCCGAACGAGTCGAAGCTCGTGATGCTGTCCCCGGTGCCGATGGGATTGAAGCTGGTGTAGCGCACACCGTGGCTGGCTGAAACGCTGGCGTTGTCCATCAGGAAGATCTCACCTTCGATCTCCGCGGAGATGTGGAAGGTCGTCTCGGTGTCGGTCGCGAACGGCGGCGCCGGTCCCGGATCGGTCACCTGCTCCTGGCTCGTGTACAGCACCCCGGGGCGGAACATCAGGTGGACGTGACTCCAGCTCCGCATGACGATCGGCACGCCGACGTCGACCGACCAGCGCAGCAGCTTCTCGTTGTCCGCGGGCGCCGGAGCTCCCGCCGGAGTGGAGCTGAAACCCAGGCCCAGATCCAGCGCGACCTTCTGGCCGGCGAACCACCACCGTACTCCCAGGGGGGCCTCGGTGTTGTGGAAGCCCAGGCTCACATTGTAGTGCTCGCCCGGCGGCTGGTCCGTCTGAGCCGAAACGACTTGCACACCCGTGCACAGCAACATCGCGACGGCGGCAGCAGAGACGATCATCCGCTTCATGGCCATACCTCCTTGGGTTCACCAATGAGGACACCGGGTCGAAGGGCCACCATGGGACGATTGATCCTCCGGCTGCCGGGAGGCAGCCTGGGCTCAATGGATCGAGCCCGACCCCTTTGGGGCACGCGCCAGGTTCACGCGGCGCCGCTCCGACCAGCGGCTCCTGCACGAAGCCCCGTGGTATGCGTCGCACTGCAGCGGCGGCCTCGCGCAGGGTCGGGCGGAACGGGGTGGATCCAGTTCCGCCGCGACGCCCTTCGATCGTGACGCGGTGCGGCCATCCGGGTCAAGTCGTGGTCAGGAAGGCCGCCAAACGGCTGCCGGGCGATGGGTTAGCGGTTACGGTGCCTCGGCTCAGGAGACGATCGGCAGCTCGCAGCAGTCGCCGGTCGGGATGGCGTGGCCGTGCGGGCAGCTCTTGGGATGGCCGAGGAACGAGCAGATGCTGTTGGTGACCTCGGGGTTGATGATGTGCTCCATCCGGCACGCGGCCGCTTCCACTTCCGGGTCGGGAAGGTGCATGGCGGACGAGAACAGCACCTCGGCGAGCCGACGCCGGCGCACCAGGTCGCGGGCGCGCGCGCGGCCGCGCGGCGTGAACTCGAGCGTCAGCGCGCACTGGACCACCAGGCCGCTCTCCACCATGCCGATGATGGTCCGCCGGTTGTCGACCACGTCCGGCACCTTGATGCGCGCCGCCTCGGGCAGGCGTCCATCCTCCTCGATCGCCCACATCTGGACCATCACCTCGTCGTAGCGGCGCTCGACCTCCTCGCTGGGCACGGTGAGGTCGGCGAGCCTCCCGTGCGAGAGCTCGACGCGCCGGTCGGCGAGGTTGCCCACCTTGGGCGCGTGGGTGACGGTGACGATCGTGTGCCCCTCGGCGTGGAGCCCGCGCAGCAAGTCCAGCACCTTCTCCTCGTTCTCGGCGTCGAGGTTGCCGGTGGGCTCGTCGGCCAGCACCAGATTGGGGCGGTTGATGAGCGCGCGCGCCACGCACACGCGCTGCTGCTCGCCGCCCGAGAGCTGCGCGGGCAGGTGCCGGGCGCGGTCGGCGAGACCCACGCGCTCGAGCGCCGCCGCCGCCTCGCCCTCGTCGGCCACCGAGTGGTAGTGCTGCGCGATCATCACGTTCTCGAGCGCGGTGAGGTGGGGGAAGAGGTGGAACTGCTGGAAGATGATCCCCACCTTCTCGCGGCGGAAGCGCACCCGCGCGTCCTCGTCCATCGCGGTGAGCTCGACGCCGTCCACCCACAGGCGGCCCGCGGTGGGACGGTCGAGCGCCCCGAGCAGGTTCATGAGCGTGCTCTTGCCGGAGCCCGAAGGCCCCATCACCGAGAGCCACTCGCCGGAGCGGATGCGCAAGTCGACGCAGTCCAGCGCGCGCAGCGTGCCGTAGTGGCGGGAGACCCCCTCGAGGCGCACCAGCGGATCGCGCATCAGTCCCCCTTGAGCACCGGCGCCGGCTCGACCGCGAGCGCGAGACGGATCGGCCCGAGCCCCGCGAGCCCCGCGACCCCGATCGCCAGGGCGAGCACCAGCAGCGGCACGTCGGCGTGGAGCGCGATCGGCGAGTGGAACACCTCGCGGCCGATGACCTGGGCGAACCCGACGCCCATGAGCCAGCCGATCAGGCCGCCCAGCGCGCCGATGGTGAGCGACTCGACCGTGAACAGGCGCACCACGTCGGCGCGGGTCGCCCCCAGCGCCTTCATGAGCGCGATCTCGCGCCGGCGCTCGAGGGCGAGATCGGTGAGCGTGCCGAACGCGCACAGCCCCGCCGCCACCAGTGCCGCGATCGTCACCAGCCCCATCAGCCGCCGCATGCGCTCGAGCAGCCGCCCCTCGGTCGCGGAGAGCGCGTGGAGCACCAGGCCGCGCATCGCGCCGTCCCGCTCGATCGCCTCGATCATGCCCGGGGCCTGGTCGCGCCGCTCGATGCGGGTCTGGGCGAGACTCACCCGGCCTTCGTGCCCGCTCACGCGCTGCGCCAGATCGAGCGGGATCCAGAGCGCCTCGTCGTCGGGGCCGCCGGCCTCCAGGCGCGCGCCCACCGTGACGGTGACCGGTGTGCCACCCTCGCCGGCGGGCGCGAGCGTGATCCGCGTGCCCGGGGCGACGGCGAGCCGATCAATGAGCCGGGCGCCGATCCAGGCTCCGCCCGTGAGCGCCGCCACCGGATCGCCCGCGGGTGCGTCGGTGATCCGCCAGGCGGGGTGCATGCGCCGGGCGGCGGCGAGATCCGCGCCCACCAGCGGCACCAGGCGCCCCTC
>DATEMP010000376.1:0-2211 GCA_035275545.1 Candidatus Eiseniibacteriota bacterium
GGGGCGGAGCGACGGGCAGCTGGGCGCGGTCGGCGACGGGCTCGCGGGCAGCGGCTCGTCGGCGGACATCGGCACACGGGTCGAGGGCTCGACGGTGTCGATCGGCTCGCTGGCGGCGGCACTCCCGGCGGAGGAGCACTCGGGCGCCGAGGGCGGCGTCGGCACCGGCTCGCGCCCGGGCGTCTACCGCACGAACGCCTCGCTGCTCGCGGTGATCCAGAAGTACGCGGCGGGCATCCAGTATTGCTACGAGTCCGAGCTCAAGCGCGACCAGACGCTGCGCGGCAAGCTGGTGGTGGCGCTCACCGTGACCGCGGCAGGCGACGTGAGCGAGGCGAGCGTGGTGCAGAACACGGTGGGCTCGGCGCGCCTGGCGTCGTGCGCCCTGTCGCAGATCCGCGGCTGGAAGTTCCCGCCGATCAACGGCGGCCTCACCACCTTCCAGGCCCCGTTCGTGTTCACGCCGCCGAAGTAGGCGAGCGCCGCTGGAGCCATGCCCCGGGGGCGCGAGGAGTAGGAAGGGGCGCCTCGGGGAGTACGCAAGGGCGGCACCATCCTGGTGCCGCCTTTGCTCACCCTCGGCTCGCTCCGCCATCCTGGCTACGCTCGCCTGCGGGAGCCTCCCCGATGCGCCCCTTCCTACTCCTCACGCCCCCTTCGCTGTGCCGCCTCCTCCTTTTCCCTAATCGGGCCTTTGCCGTTTCGGCGCCCGTTACTTCTCCGACACCTCGGGCTCCTCCTGCACTGCGGGCTTGGCGGCGCCGACGAACACCCAGACCCGGCGCCAGCGTGAGAGGCTGTTGGTCGCCGTGACCGAGAGCCCGAGCCGCTCGGGCACCCGCATCGGCACGCGGTACGACGTGTGCCACAGCGCCGAGCCGGCGTCGTAGGTGAAGGCCTGCTTCCGGCCGATGCCGTCCGAGAGCGTGACCTCGGTGACGTCAGGCGAGCCCTCGGCGGTGATGTCGATGATGGTGCCGGGAATCACCAGCGTGTCGGCGACCGACGCGGTCACCTCGGGCGGCGGCGCGTCGCCGAGCTTCGCGACCTCCTCATCCGCCCCGGTCTGCGACTCCTGCGACAGCTCGATCGGCATCGCGCTCGGCGCGCTCGCCGCGACCAGGTCCGGACTCGCGTTGCCGCTCGCGACCGCGCGCGTGGTGGACGACGCGTGCTTCTTCTCCTGCCCGCATCCCACCGCCAGGCACACCAGCGCGATCGAAGCGAGCGCCAGCGCGCCTCCCGTGAACATCGTGTGGCTCTTCATGATTCTCTCCCCCCGGCGCGCCGTGGCGTGCGGGTGGAGGAGGCGCAAGCCGGCGTCTCCCCTCCACCCTGGGCCCGCGAGTCCCGCTCGCGAGCCCATCTGGGGTCCTGGTCCGCCTTCTGCGTCCCCGCCCCGGAAGGATGCCATTCTCAAGCGCCGTGCCCCACCATCAGGCGATTGTCGCGCAACGCGTTACGCGGATCGATCCGCGGGAGGCCCCGGATGACTGTGTCAACATTGACACGCGGCCCTGAAGCGGCCACGCTGCGCAGACCGTTGCGCCACATCACCATCCACCGAGCTTCCATGCCCAAGCCTGAAGCACCATCACGGACACATCGCCGGCGCCGACCGCCGGTCGCGCCGGTGGCGCTGCTCGTGGCAGCGCTCGCGCTCGCCTCGCATGCACGCGCCGCCAAGGCGCCCGACGTGCGCGTGGTGTGGGCGCAGGGCGATCGCGCCTATCTCGCCGCGCCTGACTCGCTCGCGATCGCCCCCTACTCGCGGGTGAGCATCGCGAAGAAGAAGCGCGTGCTGGCGGGGGGCGAGGTGGTGCGCATCATCGACGGCACGCTCGCGGTGGTGCGCTTCACGTCGGGATCGCTCGCGCGCGAGAAGAAGCTCGACAAGCTGCGCGTCGAGGTCGAGCCGCCGGCCGACCCGCGCGCGCTGCGGATCGGATTCCCGTCCGCCGTGCGATCGCATGCGCTCCTCGCGTGCCAGAGCGTGGTCATCGCCGCACCTCCAACGCATCGCATCGAGCACGATCGATCCGGATACCGGCTGGTGCGTGATGCGGCGCGCCCCGACGCGAGCGCCTGGCCCGAGACGCTCCAGGTGCGCCTGTTCGACGACGGCGCCGACCAGGAGATCGCGCTCGAGCGCGGCGAGCTGGACGTGGCGGTGTTCCGGCCCGGCGAGCTGTCGGCGCACCTGCGCGGGGA